>CAKZQY010000291.1 GCA_937142015.1 uncultured Halobacteria archaeon | reverse complement strand
GGAGGGATACGAGCTCCACTCCTGAGACTTGTGGGTAAGAGACAGGGCTTTAGCCTGGGAGGATGTCAGGGCCCAGTAGGCGAGCCAGAGTCCGAGCCCACTCCCGTGGCGGAGGTCTGTCTCGGACCCGGCCCGGAACACCGCACGCTCCGTCTCGGGAATTCCCGGCCCGTTGTCGGAGACCGTAACGTCCACACGGCCGGCAGTCTCGTCGACCGCGAGAGTCACCTCGACCCGTGGAGGTGGTTGGTGAGCGTGAGCAGCGCGAACGCCGCCGGTTCCGCGGCGAGGAGTCGCAGCCGACGGCCGGTGAGCCACTCGTCGACACCCGCGTACTGGACGGCGAACACGAACCACAGCGTCGGAATCGTGCCGCCGACAGCGAGCGCACTCCGCTGCCACACCAGCTGGAACGTCGACTCGGTGAATCCCAACTGGACGCCGTACACCAGCGACCACGCCGCCAGCGCGATCATCAGAGCGACGAACGTCTCCGCGTACGGCTTCGACCTGTGTCGGACGGCGACCGCCGCAACTCCCGCGGAGGCCACCGCCGCGACGACTCCGACGACAGTGTACGGTGTCGGCGTCCAGAGCATCCCGACAACGCTGTCTCCCCCCACTCGCTTCGGCTTGTCGGCCCGGCCGCGGGTGGAGGGGACTGAGTAGCGACGTTCTGGCCTACTCGTTCGGCGAACAGCCACTTCGTGTCGGGTTCGTGGCCTACTCGTTCGGCGAGTAGTTGGGAGCCTCGTCGGTGATCGTCACGTCGTGGGGGTGACCCTCCGTCTGGCCGGCTTGTGAGACACGGACGAACGACGCCTCCTCGCGGACCGCAGAGAGGGTCTCCGCGCCGACGTACCCCATTCCGGAGCGCATGCCGCCGACCAGCTGGTGGAGTTCGCCAGCCAGGGGACCTTTGTACGGCGTCGCAGCCTCGACACCCTCCGGGACGAACTCCTCGTCGTCCTCTTGTTCTTCCTTCAGGTAGCGGTCACCACCACCCTCGCTCATCGCGCCGACAGAGCCCATTCCGCGGTACTGTTTGTACCGTTTCCCGTTCATCGTGATCACGCGCCCTGGAGCCTCCTCGGTTCCGGCGAAGTACGAGCCGAGCATCACGGCGTGTGCGCCGGCCGCGACGGCTTTGATCGCGTCACCGGAGTAGCGGATGCCGCCGTCTGCGATCACCGGCACGTCGTAGTCGTCGGCCACGTCCGCGACCTCCGCGACCGCAGTGATCTGTGGCATCCCCGCACCGGAGACGACACGCGTGGTACAGATCGACCCCGGGCCGATCCCGACTTTCAGTCCGTCGGCGAAGTCGACACACGCTTCGGCAGCCTCGCGGGTGCCGATGTTGCCGACCACCACGTCCGCGTCGACCTCGGCGGTGATCGCCTCGGCGGCGTCTAACACGTTCAGGTTGTGGGCGTGGGCACAGTCGATGAACAGCACGTCTGCGCCGGCGTCGTCTGCGGCCACTGCACGCTCCTCCTCGAACGGCCCGACGGCGACACCGACACGGAGCGCGCCACTCTCGTCGCGGACGGCGTCCGTGTGCTCGCGTCGCTGGAGCACGCCCTGCATCGTGACGAGCCCGACGAGTCGCTCGCGGCTGTCGACGACCGGCACACGCTCGATCTTGTGGTCGTACATCAGCTCCAGCGCCTCGCGGGCGGTCACCGCCTCCGGCGCGGTGATTACCTCGTCGGTCATCGCCTCGCGGACGGCGTCCGACTCCCCGACTTCGAGGTACGGCCGGATGTCCGTGCCGGAGATGATCCCCAGCACGCGGTCGTGGTCGTCGACGACCGGCGCACCCGAGACCCCCTCCCGTTCCATCATCGCGTCCACTTCGCGGACTGTCTGACTCGGCGAGGCGGTGACGACGTTCTCGCGTCTGATCACCAACTCGTCCGCGCGCTTGACGCGGCGAATCTCCTCGACGACCGTCTCGACCGTCATGTTGCGGTGGAGCACGCCCAACCCGCCGCGGCGTGCCATCTCGATTGCGAGCTCACTCTCCGTCACCGTGTCCATCGCTGCCGACAGCACCGGCACTGTCAGCTCGACGTTCTTCGAGACGCGTGTCGACACGTCTGCCTCTTCGGGCTCGACGCGGCTCTCTGCCGGCCGTAACAACACGTCGTCGAACGTCAACGCTTCGGGGACACGGAGCTTCTCCGAGAACGAACCACCCGTGGGTGTCTCCCTCTCCATGTTGCCGGTCCGACCGGCCGGGGGAAAAAGATTGCGAGCAGTTCCCCCGTGCGTAGCCGAGTGACACGCTCGCTCCGTGGTGTCCGCTCCCTCTTCGCTCGTGTCGTCCTCTCTGCTTGCTCGTCTCGTCTGTCTCCGATCGCTCGTTTCTCTCTGTCTGATAAGCAATTTCGTCGACTGCTATCTGTCTGATAGGCAATTTCGTCGACAGACGATTCCAAACGTGTCCTTACAACGTGTCTCCCGAGACGGGGAACGCATGTCAGATGCAGCCGCCGACAGCGGTCTCCGCGCAGTATCGTTCGGGATGCTCTTCGTCCTGTCAGTGATGACGGGCCCTCCACTGGCAGTGACAGCCGTTCCAGCACACGACTCCGGTCCCGCCAGTCGCTCGCTGTCTGCTGCCGGCAACGCGCCGACGGTGACGGTCGAGAACACGACAGTGCAGTCGGACGGCGACGCGGTCGTCGCAGTGCCGTCGGGTGGTGACGCCTCGGTGACAGTCCGCTACGACACCGGGGTCCACACACCGTCGAACACGTCGGTGAGACTCCAGCGCGTCGCGGACGGGAGCGTGCTCAACGCCGTCGACGGACTCTCCAACCAGTCTGGAACGGTCACGCTACGGCTGCCGGCCGGCGTCCAGAGCGGGACGACGGTCTCGGTGGAGCTGCGAGCCAACGACACCACGCAGGCGAACGAGACGGTGACACTGCGCGTCGGTGAGTCGCCAGCCCCCGCGTTCACAGTCGAGCCAGCGGGACAGTTCTCCGGACGGCGCGCGGTGTTGAACGCGAGTGAGAGCAGCGACGACGCGCGCCTCGTCGACTACCACTGGACGGTCGAGACGGCAGACGGTCAGACGATCTCGCTGGAGGGAGAGCGGGCCGGCTACCAGTTCACCCGTGCCGGCGCTGTCGAGATCCGACTCCGCGTGACCGACGCGGACGGGAACACCGCAACCACGAACCAGACAGTCGAGCTGGCACGGGTGACGCTCGGTGTGCGATTGGCTGCCGAGAACACGACCGATTCGGCCGGGACGAACGCGACAGTGCCGACGAACACGACAGTCGTGCTCACGGCGGCGGACAGCGTCGGTGCGGGAATCTACCGCGCGGGGGCAGACGGCCGAGTCGACGTGTTGCTCCGTGCTGGTGCGGAGTACAACCTCACCGTGCTGGAGGACCGCGATCCGACGACGCCGCTCCGGCCGGACCCCGGTCGGTCGAACGACGTGCCCGATTTCACGGCCGTCGGGACGCTCACCGCCCGTGACGGACAGAACGTCACAGTCACGCTCGCTCGCGCGACGCCGCTCCGGACGGTCGTCGTCGACGCGGACGGGACCCGCGTCGACCCGCAGACAGCCGCTGCCGCCGGCAACGTCTCGATCTCGCTCGTCCACACACAGTCCGGCTTCGTCGACATCAGCCAGACCGGCGACGCCGACCGCGACACGACGCCGAACGTGACGACTCCGCCAGAGGACGCTCACACCGCGGGATTCGCCGGCTCGAACACGACTCGTGCCGGCGTCGTGACACTCGACGGCGCGAGTCCAGTCACGCTCGCGGGATCGGTCACCGTCACTGTCGTCCCGCTCGCCGACCGGTTCGCGCGGACTGGTCGACGGATCACCCGGAACGTCACGCTCGATGGAACGACCGGCGAGGAGCCGGTGACGCTCACCGTCCTGCTCGACGACACTGCGACGACTGGCAACGAGTCGGAGCAGTCGACGGGAGACGAGACGGACTCCCCGACGAACGAGACGGACTCTCCAACGAACGAGACGGACTCTCCGGTGAGCCCAGTCCCGAACGCGTCGGTGAACCTACAGACGACGAGCCTCCTCGGACAGCCAGTCACACTCGACGGGGGCGAGTCGACGGCAGGCACGAACGCGAGCTACGAGTGGTTCCTCACGACGCCGACGAACGGCACCCACGAGTTCGACGGCCGGACGGTCACGGTCGTCCCCGAGACACCTGGCGAGTACCACGTGACACTCCGCGTCCAGACGGCAGACGACCCTCAGGTGGCAGGCGACTCTCGGTCGACAGACGACCCTCGAACGGATCTCGCACGCGCGACGCTGACAGTCGTCGACACCACCACTGTCGCGGGTCGCGTGAAGGCACCCAACGGGACGGGACTCCCGAACGCGCTGGTCAGCCTCGTTCCAGTGTCACCGGCCCCGAACACGTCGCAGACGCTCGTCCCGGTGTCACCGGCCTCGAACGCGACGATCCAGACTCGAACTGCGAGCGACGGGACGTTCGACGCGACGGTCGGCGTCGGACAGCGCTACGTCACAGTCGTTCGACAGCCCCCCACGCGGGCGGGACACGCACCAGCCGACGGCGTCCCCGACATCTACTCGTTCGGGTCGTTCACACCCGCCAGCGACGGCGACGACGACGCCGCCGGCGTCGACCCGGCCGGGCGTCTGCCACCGGCGCACAACCTGACGCTCACCGTCGTCGACGACACCGGTGATCCGCTCGGACTGCGGGGGACCGACGGATCGACCGACGCCCCCGACGTAACACTCGCCGTCGGTCACGCGTCGACGACCGACAGCCTCCCGGCGGCGTGGCTGACGGGCGTCGGAGCGACAGCGAGCGTCGACGACAGCACGGCGGCGACCCGAGTGAACACGGTCAGTCTCGAACTCGCCGGGAACGTCACCGTCGTCGCAGACCCCCGTGCAGCGTGGTTACAGAGCGTGCCAGTCTCACAGAACGTCACCGTCGACACGACACGAGAGCGGACGGTGGTCGTTCCAGCGTCCGACACGGTGCCGCCGACGGCGCGTCTCGCGGTTCCGACGCGCGTCACCACCGGCAGCAGTCTCACAGCCGACGCGGGTGACTCGACTGATCGGTACGGTGTCGTGCGGTACGCGTGGGATCTCGACGGCGACGGGGCGTTCGAGACGGCGACAGAGAGCGCCGAGCGGAGCCACACGTTCCAGACGCCCGGCACTCGCACGGTCCGCGTCCGCGCGGTCGATCCGGCCGGCAACGCGAACGTGACGAGTGTGAACGTGACCGTTCGTCGCCCGACAGACTCGAACGACGACTCCGAGGAAGGTGCTAACGACGGAGGAGGAACTGACGAAGGCGATACTGACGAAGGGGGCGAACAACCGGTGGACAACGAGGAAAGAGCGACCGCGACTCCCACACCCACCGCGACCGCGACACCCACCGCGACTCCCACACCCACCGCGACCGCGACACCAACTGCAACCGCCCTGCCGACCGCGACTCCCACACCCACCGCGACCGCTCCGTCGACCGCGACGAAGACACCTACCGCGACCGCCCCACCGACTGTGACCGCGACACGCACCGCGACCGCCCCACCGACAGCGACGAAGATACCTACCGCGACCGCCACGCCGACTGTGACCGCGACACCCACCGCGACCGCCACGCCGACAGCAACGAAGACACCCACCGCGACCGCCCGACCGACAGCGACGAAGACACCCACCGCAACGGCAGCCACCACACCGACCACGACACCCGCACCATCGCCGAAGACGGGCCAGAGCGCGGCCGTGGCGAGTGACGGACACGATCACACAGACGGGACCGAGTCGGCAGTGAGTGGGTCGACGACCGGGCGTGGGGGGAGCGACGAGGGGGGCTGGGCGTCGATCACGCCGCGCACTGGCGTCGCGGTGATCGGAGTGCTCGCCGTCGGGCTGTTGGTCCCGCGGTGGCTGTTCGTCGGCAGGGAGTCGGAGACGGACCTCGACGACCGCTGGTTCGACGACGACTGAGACTGTCGGCGACGACGGTACGACTGCGGACAGACTACCATGAATCGGAGGGGAACCACCATTATCAGCCAGCTTACTCGAATGGTAGTTGCTTTCTCCCCGACTTTCCCGTAACGATTAACCCGATTCCGTGACGACCCCGAGACAATGATACAGGTCGGCGTGAACGGCTACGGGACAATCGGGAAGCGGGTGGCCGACGCGGTCGCCGCCCAGCCGGACATGGAGTTGGCTGGCGTGGCGAAGACGCGGCCGAACTTCGAGGCGGAGGCGGCAGTACGGAAGGGGTACCCGTTGTACGCGGCGATTCCGGAGCGGTCGAACACGTTCCACGAGGCGGGCGTCGACATCGCAGGTGAGGTCGACGATCTGGTCGTTCGTTCGGACGTGATCGTCGACACCACGCCCTCCGGTGTCGGCGCGCAGAACCGCGAACTGTACGAGCGGTACGACACACCCGCGATCTTTCAGGGCGGTGAGGACGCCGAGGTGGCGGACGCGAGTTTCGTCGCCCGAGCGAACTACGACGCCGCGACCGCCGAGAACGTGAACTACCTCCGCGTTGTCTCCTGTAACACCACCGGGCTGTCGCGGCTGCTCGCGCCGCTGCGGGAGACGTACGGCGTCGAGAAGGCGCGGGTGACACTCGTGCGACGCGGCGGCGACCCCGGACAGACCTCGCGTGGCCCGATCAACGACATCCTCCCCGACCCGGTGGAGGTTCCCTCACACCACGGCCCGGACGTGAACACGATCTACCCCGATCTCGCTATCGACACGCTCGGGGTGAAGGTGCCAGCGACGCTGATGCACCTCCACTCGGTGAACGTCACCCTCCAGAGCACGCCGACCGCGGCGGAGGTCCGCGAGACCCTCACCGACGAGTCCCGGCTGTTCCTCGTTCCCGAAGAGGCTGGCATCGACGGCACGGGGAAGCTGAAGGAGTTCGCACAGGACACCGGCCGGCCGCGCGGCGACCTCTGGGAGAACTGCATCTGGGAGAACTCCGTCTCCGTCGAAGGGTCGGACCTGTACCTGTTCCAGTCGATCCACCAGGAGAGTGACGTGATCCCGGAGAACGTCGACGCGATTCGTGCGCTGCTCGACCGCGCGCCGCGTGCCGACAGTGTCGCAACGACCGACGAGACGCTGGGTGTCGGCCTAGAGTCGCTGTTCCACGGCCCCCGACAGCGCGTGGTGCCGCGCGAGACGGGCGACTGAGGGTGAGACGAACGCAACTGTCGTGAGTAGCGACGAGCGGAACGCGACTGGACGAGTGTGCGACGACCCAGACTGTCACCGACCAACCCTCTCGAAAACGAGGACGACCGACACACCCACTCAGAACGTCACGTACTCGAACAGTCGGCGAGCGAGCGGCGGGTGGCGCGACTCGTGGGTGTACACAGTCACAGTCGTACAGCCCGGGGTGGGGAACGTCGGGCCGCCGTCGAACAGCACACTCCGGAGCGTCTCGTCGGCCCCGCGGCGGACGAGGAGGTCGGGGACGGACGGCTGTCCGCCGTCGGCTCTCACCCGCTGTGTGTGGACCGGGGCGGCGACGAGTTCCGAGATCGCAGCCTGATAGTCTGCGACCGTCCGCTCGTACTGGTCGGTCGTCTTCCGGTCGGTCGGGTACCACAGCGACAGCGTCGCGTCGTTGGCGACAGTGACCGCCTCGGCGACAGTCACGGCCAGCGGCGAGTACAGTCCCGTGTTCCCGGAGAGCGCGACGGAGCCCGGGCGTTCGTACCCGAGATTGTCGACGAGGAGCACGTCACACGGCGCGTGACGGACCACCCAGTCGATGGGATCGCCGAGCAGTCGGGAGCGGAGACGGAGCGGCTCGTGTCGTGGCTCACCACCTCGTCGGCGTCGATCTCGACACCCAACTCCGCAGAGAGGTCGTCGAGTCGCGCCTCGAACGAGCGGTCTGCGGCGGTCTGTCTCGTCACGGCGTCGGTGAGCGGTGCCTGATCGGGCACTTCCTCGAACCGCACGGCGAGGACCCGGCCCTCGTCCGGGCCGACGATGTCGGCCGCCAGCTCCACGAGCGAGCGCTCGCGCCGCTCGTCGACGTTCTTCGTCAGCGCGACGAGCAGCTCCGTCGGCCGCTCGTTCACCACCGACTCCGTGTCGGTCACGGCCTCGCGGCCGACACGCCGCCGGACGGCGTCCCGCGCCTCGCCCTCACGACTGACACGCGGCCGGACGTACAGCGCGTACCAGCCCACACTCCCGACCGTGATGACCACTGCGCCGACGAGCGGCACGGTGCCCATCTGCGTCAACAGGAGCAGCCCGGCGACCACGCCGAACACCTGCACCCACGGGTACAGCGGCGCGGTGAACTCGGGGTCGTAGTCGTTGTCACCCTCGCGGAAGGCGACGACAGCGACGTTGACCAGACAGAAGACGAGAATCTGGAACGCGCTGGCGAGCTTCGCAATGTCGAGGATCGGCACGAACGCGACCAGCACCAACAACACAGCGCCGGTCAGGGTGATCGACGCGACAGGTGTGCCGAACCGCTCGCTCACCGTCGACAGCGACGGCGGCGCGAGGTCGTCGCGGCTCATTGCGAACGGGTACCGCGAGGAGGAGAGAATGCCCGCGTTCGCCGTCGAGACGAGCGCCAGCACCGCCGCGACGATGACGGCGATCACGCCGAACTGTCCGAGTGTCGCCTCCGCGGCGACCGCGACCGGTGTCAACGAGTCCGCGACAGTCCCGGGCTCGGTGACGCCGACGATGACGATCACGACGCCGACGTACAGCGCCGTGGTGAACGCGAGCGAGCCGAGGATACCCAGCGGGATGTTCCGACCCGGGTCCTCGACCTCCTCGGCGACGCTTGCGACCTTCGTGACACCCGCATACGAGACGAACACGAGACCCGTGGCAGCCACCAGTCCGCCGACCCCCGAGTCGAAGAAGCCACGGTAGTTGGGAGACTGGACACTCCCGACGCTGCCGGCCGCGAACCAGCCGAGCGCCGCCAGCATCACCACGACGATACCGACTTGGAGCCGTCCAGTCTGTTCCGCGCCGAGGAGGTTGACGAGGATCAACACCGCTGCGAGACCGAGCGCGACGGGCTGCAACGGGAGGTCGAACAACAGCAGCAGGTACGGCACGCCGCCGACGAGCGCGAGTGCGCCCTTGAACGAGAGCGAGAACCACGTTCCCACGCCGGCGATCGTCCCGAGCAGCGGCCCCATCCCGCGCTCGATGTAGATGTACGTCCCGCCGGCCTCCGGCATCGCCGTCGCCATCTCCGACTTCGAGAGGGCGGCAGGGACGACCAACAGCCCGGCGAACAGGTACGCCAGAATCACCGCCGGCCCGGCGATCTCTAACGCGAGCGCGGGCAGGATGAAGATGCCACTGCCGACCATCGCGCCGATGCTGATTGCGAGCACCGACGGGAGACCGAGGTCGCGTTCGAGTGTCTTCATATCTGCTCCGTGATCGTCTCGGAGACAGTGGCCGTCACACACAGCGGCTCGTGGCCCGCGTCGGCGAGCGGCTCGGTGCGCGTCGGGTCGTGGACGAGCACGACGATCCGCGGCACGTCGAAGTTGACGCGGACGAGCTGTGCGACGAGGAAGTTCCGTGCGTCCGACGGGGTTGCGACGATCACCGACGAGGCCGTCTCGACGCCGGCCGCCGCGAGGAGGTCGACGTCTCTCGGATCGCCGACGATCCGCTGGTCGTCGTCACCGCGAGCGGCCGACAGCTCGTCGGTCAGCCGAGTCGGCACGTCGACGGTCGTGACTGTGTGTCCCTCACGCCGGAGCCGCTCGGCGATTGCCGCTCCGAGGTTGCCGCCACCGAGGACGAAGTGTGTCGTTCGGGTGTGGGCGTCTCCCGAGTCGTCTGTCGAGTGATCCGTTGTCATGGGTTGCTCCGTGACCGCCGTGTCTCTGTGTCCACGACGCTGTGTTCCAAGTGAGGAGACGGAACAGCATAAAAATGCCGATCTAATTGACGGATCGTCAAAATCTGCCCCCAGTATATCAGTTACTGTCACTACAGTTCGGGATAGACGACTCCGAGCGCCGCAAGCAGACGGGCGGAGACGGAGGCATCAGAGCCGGCGCTCTAGCGTGTCTGGCGGCAGATCCGTCGACACCAGGTCGACTTCCAGCGACCGACAGCGTGATACCAGTGTAGGTGTCACAGACAGGTCGTGAACGACGACGGACTCGACGCGGTGGACAAGCAGATCCTCTATCACCTCCAGGAGGACGCACGGAACGTCTCTTCCAGTGAGATCGGCGAGAAGCTCGGACTGTCGCCGAGCACGGTGCGGACACGTCTCAACAAGCTCGAAGACAGCGGCATCGTACGGGGCTACCACATCGACATCGACTACGAGCTGGCGGGCTACCCGTTGTACACGAAGGTCGTCTGTACCGCTCCCGTTCCCGACCGCGACGAGCTCGCGGACCGCGCACGCGAGATCGACGGTGTGACAGCCGTCCGCGAGATCATGACGGGGAAACGGAACGTGTACGTCAACGCTATCGGGCAGTCACACGACGACCTCAATCGGATCGCGGGCGACCTCGACGAGATCGGACTCGACATCGTGGACGAACAGCTCATCCGCGACGAGTACGTCTGTCCGTACCACGGGTTCCTCGAAGACGAGACCGACTCCGAGTGACTGCGCCGAGACGAGCGCCTCCGTCGTTTCTGTCGACCAATCTGTTTCCGTACGACGCTGTCGACGCTGCGAGGCGTGTGTCGTGGGGCCACAGAGCGGGGAGTCTGACGAAACAAGTAAACGGACCCCCGTCGAACGCCGGAGTATGAAGAAGTACAAGATGCGGCGTGGGGAGCACCTCGACGACCGGATGCCGGATCTCGAGTCGGAGATCGAGGACGCGTTCGGCGAGGTGACAGGGACCGAAGAGATGGACGGTCACGAGCTGTACGTCGTGGAGGACCCGGACAACCCCGTCTTCGAGCGAATCGTGATCGGGAAAGCCGAGTACAGCAGCAAGAAGGACCGACTGGCCGTCCACTTCGAGGAACGGGACCCCGAGACGGTGATCGCAGAGGGGAACGCCGAGGCCGCCTCCGACGCTGTCGACACGAAAAACGAGTTTCTGCTGGAAGCGACCGGCCGTGACGCCAAGTCGCGCCGCGACTCGCTGAAACGCGAAGTGGAAGACGACGCGCCCGACGTGTGAGACTGGGGGCCGACCGGCCGCGTCGGACACAGGTGGCGTGATCGCGGATTGGACACAGGCGGCGTGGTCGCGGATTGGACACAGGCGGCGTGGTCGCGGATTGGACACAGGTGGCGTGATCGCGGATTGGACACAGGTGGCGTGATCGTCCGTCTCCGTCTCCCACTCCGGCAGTATTTTACTGGTACCTCACCGTAGCACCGAGCATGACGGGTGTACGAGTGGCCGGTGTCGGTCTCACAGAGTTCGGTGACCACCCGAGTCGGACGGGGCGGGACATGTTCGCCGAGGCGGCAGCCGCCGCGCTGGGGGACGCTGGCGTCGACCACGACGCGGTCGAGCAGCTCAACTACGGCAACTTCATGGGCGCGCTCGCCGAGCGACAGGGGCACCAAGCGCCGCTGGCGGCGGAGGCCGCAGGGCTCCGCTGTCCGGCGACACGCTACGAAGAGGCGTGTGCGAGCGCGGGGGTCGCAGTCCGCGAGGCGGTCCGGGCGATCCGCAGCGGGGAGACGGACGTTGCGCTCGCTGGCGGGATGGAGCGAATGAACAACCTCTCGACGTCGCGTGTGACGGAGTCGCTGGCGATTGCGGCCGACGAACTGTTCGAGGTCCGTGCGGGTGTGACGTTCCCGGGTGCGTACGCGCTGATGGCACGCGCCTACTTCGAGCAGTTCGGCGGCGACGAGACCGACCTCGCACACGTCGCGGTGAAGAACCACGAGCACGCGCTGGACAACGAGTACGCACAGTACCAACGGTCGATCACGGTCGAGGAGGCGCTCGACTCGCCGGTCGTCGCGTCGCCGCTGAACCTCTACGACGCCTGTCCGATCACCGACGGAGCGAGTGCGGTCGTGCTGGTCTCGGAGTCGTACGCGAGAGACCACGACGTGACTGCGCCGGTTGCGATCACCGGCACCGGACAGGGGTCGGATCGGGCTGCGCTCCAGGATCGCGCTGTGATCCCCGAGACACCTGCCGCTGCCGACGCGGCAGACGCCGCCTACGACGACGCCGGGGTGGAGCCGGACGACGTGGACGTGGCGGAGGTCCACGACTGTTTCACCATCGCCGAAGTGCTCGCACTGGAGGCGCTGGACTTCTACGAGACTGGCGAGGCTGTCGATGCTGCCAGACGGGGCGAGACCACCAGCGACGGCGACCTGCCGGTGAACCTCTCCGGCGGGCTGAAGGCGAAGGGACACCCGGTGGGCGCGACTGGTGGCTCCCAGATCGCGGAGATGACACGACTGTTGCGGGGTGACCACCCCAACAGCGACGCCGTCTCGGACGCCGACATCGGAGTGACGCACAACGCTGGCGGCACGGTTGCCAGTGCTGTCGTCCACGTGCTGGAGGTGGCGAAATGAGTGGCGAACCGGTCCCGGGAGCCGACGAGGGGTACGACGAGTGGGCCGACGCGCTCGCAGAGGACGCTTACTACCTCAAGTGTCACAACGGCCACGGACTGCTCCCGCCGCGACGTGTCTGCCCGGAGTGTGGCTCACGGACCCTCTCCGAGGCCTCTCTCCCGATCGTCGGCGAGATCGTCACCTTCTCCGAGGTTCACGTCGCACCCCCGGACTTCGAAGACGACACACCGTACGTCACCGCCGTCGCCGACTTCGGTGCCGTCCGACTCACCGGAATCGTCCGCGGGATGGAGACGGCGGAAATCGAGATCGGAACGAGTGTCGAGGTCGACGTGAGACAGAACCAGACGACCGGCAAACGACTGGTCGTCTTCCGACCGCGGGAGTGACAGCGTCGAGGCGTTCGATCTCCGGCGCTGACACTCAGAGATGAGCGCCTCCCGCTCTGAGTTAACGCGACCTCCGTAGATGGCGGAATGTTTTACAACGGGGGCCGTAAACGACGTGTCGATGGAACGACCCGCACCGACGGAACTCGGGTCGGTTCGACTCGGCGTCGTCACGGACGGGACGGTCGGACCGGCAGTCAGGGCGGAGGCCGACCGGATCGCAGACGCCGAGGTCGTCCCGCTCGCGTCGCTCGCAGACGAGACGGTGGACCCGACGGCGTTCGACGTGCTCTGGTGGCACCGCGAGGAGCCGCTGGCGACGGAGACGTGGAGTCTCGTCGCGTCCGCGTCGGGTGACCGGGATCGGACGGTGCCAGACGACCCGGACGCCGCGGCGGCGTTCGAGGCCGTCCGCGAGTCGATCCAGTCGCTGCTCACAGACGGCGGCGGACTGCTCCTGTCGGCACACGCACTCACCGCGGTGCCAGCGCTGGGAATCGACCCGGTGGTCCCGGACGCTGTCGGTGTCGACGAACCGGAGCGACCGGCGGGCTACCTCCCGAAGTCGCTCCACCGTGACCACCCGCTGTTCGACGGGTTCACCGACGATCACGTCACACTCGCCGGTCCCGGCAGTGTCTCGCCGTACGCCCGCTACGAGGCGGTGTTGCCGGAGCGCGGCGACGTGCTCGCCTCGACACACTACGGCGAAGACGACGACTACCGCGGCAAGGTCGTGATCGAGTGGCGCGTCGGTGACGGCGTCGTGTTCGGACTCGGCGGGTCGATGTGTCCCGACGCGAGTGAGTACGCCGCCGACCGACGACAGCTCCTCCGGAACGCTGTTCTCGCGCTCGCACGGCCGGACGCGCTCGCCTCGACAGGGCGGACGAGCGAAACCACCCACGCGGAGCGGACGGCCGACGCCAGCCACGCGGAGCGGGCGGTCGACGCCAACCACGCGGAGCGGACCGCCGACGCCAGCCACGCGGAGCGGACGGCCGACGCCAGCCACGCGGAACGGACGGTCGACGCTAGCCAGCCAGCGACACGGCCGCCGGGACGGCCGGCCGAGCGAGCGGGATTCCGATGGCTCCGCGAGCGGCTCGCAGACGATCACCACAGGCCCGCCTACCACTTCTCCCCTCCGGCGAACTGGCTCAACGACCCGAATGGACTGATCAAGTGGAACGGTCGGTACCACCTGTTCTACCAGTACAACCCCGGCGGTCCGTTCCACGACACGATTCACTGGGGTCACGCCGTCAGCGACGACCTCTGTCACTGGGAGGACAGACCGGTCGCACTCTCACCCGATCAGGACGGTCCGGACCGGGACGGCTGTTGGTCGGGATGTGCCGTCTCCGACGACGGAACGCCGACACTGCTGTACACTGGGGGACGCAACCGCGAACAGCTGCCGTGTCTCGCCACGACGGACGACCGACAGCTCGACACGTGGGAGAAGGACCCGAACAACCCGATTATCGAGGGCGCACCGGAGACGCTGGACGTGTACCGGTCGAGCGACTGGAAGGCGGAGTTCCGGGATCACAGCGTCTGGCGGGAGAACGGTGTCTGGTACCAACTGATCGGCTCCGGAGTGAACAGTACGAACAGTTCCGGGGTGGACGCTGTGAACAACTCCGGGGTGGATGCTGTGAACAACTCCGAGGTGGATGCTGCGAACAGTTCCGGGGTGGATGCTGTGAACAACTCCGGGGTGGACGGTGCGAACAACTCCGGAGAAGGTAGCGAGAACGGCTCCGGAGCTGACGGTGTGAGTGACGCAGGGAGTTGGTCTCTGTCCGGAGGCGAGTCGCCACCGGTGGCTCCGTCCGGCAGCGACGGCAGCCACGGCGCGGCGCTGTTGTACGAGAGCGACGACCTACGGGAGTGGACGTACGTCGGGCCGTTGCTCACCGGAGTGGGGCCTCGCGGCGCGCCGGTGTGGGAGTGTCCGGAGCTGTTGCGGTTCGGCGACGACGGCTGTCTGCTCCACGTCTCCGACGACGACCGGGTGGCGTTCTTCTCCGGGTACGCGGACCTCGACGAGCCGTCGTTCCACGTCGCGGAACGCGGACTCCTCGACTACGGCGACTTCTACGCGCCACAGTCGCTGTGGGACGAGGAGCAGAACCGGTACGTCACGTGGGGGTGGCTGCCGGAGGCGCGGACGGCCGCCGCACAGTGGGAAGCCGGCTGGTCCGGCCTGCTGTCGCTGCCGCGTGTCGTCTCACCCGGCGACGGGCGGATTCGACAGCGGCCAGCGACGGAGGTGACCGACCTGCGCGACCGACGACTCGCCGAGACGACGACCACACTCGCCGCGGGAGACTACGAGCGACTGGCCCGTGGGCGTGGAGTCGAGGTGACTGCGACCGTCGACCTCCACGACGCGGCGGAGGCCGGTGTCGTCGTCAGCGAGTCCGCGGCGGGTGCCGAGCGCACACCGATCAGGTACGACGGCGAGACTGTCACTGTCGACCGCCGCGCGTCGAGCGCGAGCGACACGACCGTGGGCGAGCCACTCCGGATGCCAGTCGACTCCGACGGCCCGCTCGAACTCCGCGCGTTCGTCGACGGCTCCGTCGTCGAACTGTTCGCCGACGAACACCGGTGTCTGACCGCGCGCATCTACCCCGAAGACGAAGACGCCGACCGACTGTCGCTGTACGCGCTCGACGGCTCCGCGTCACTCGACGTGACTGTCTGGTCGCTCGCCAGCACGTGGGAGACCAGAACTGGTCGGTGACCGCGGCGGAGTGGGTCCGCAACTTCGGAAGGACGGGATTGTAGTCTCCAAGAAAGAGTCGTCTCGCGTCTCGGAGGCGGAGAGTCGGAGGGGGTCCAGAGACACTCAGCCGTCAGAGAGGTTCTCCAGTTGGAGTTCCGCCTCGTCCGGGAGCTCCTCCAGTTCGGGTTCGATTCCCCAGACGGCAGTGTAGACGAGTTGTGACGCCGAGTTCAGCGTCGCGTCGAGGTCCGTCGCCGTCTCGACAGTCGTCGTGAGTCGGACCGTCCGCTCCTCCTCCCACGAGACGGCCTGACTCGTGCCGAACCGGAGCGGCGCGGCGGGCGTCGACCGCAGCTGTGTCACGACGTGGAACTGGTCGGCACCGCCGCGCCGGAGCCGACGAGCGATGGGTGTCGAGGCGTCCGCGCCGACGAGGTCCGGGGCTTCGTCTGGCGCGACAGCCGCGTACGCGCTCCGGTCGCCGCCCGGTTCGAGACCGTCGGTGATGTACTGCTGTGATGCCGGGTGGAGCGTCCCCGCCCCCGTCCGTATCGAGAGATCCGGCTGTGACCCGCCGAGACAGCCGGCCGTACCGACGACGACACCCGCCGCGCTCCCGAGCAGTGTTCTCCGTCTCACGCCCGAGGGGAGTCGGCCGGGTCACAAGTGTCTTGCTGATACTGTCGCTGAGACGCTGCCCCGCCGCGGCTAGTCGTCTCCGTACACCGACACGTCACCGGAAATTAACACGAAACTACATACGAGCGGGTCTCCCCGGAACCCGCGACTTAATTCCAACAGATAAAATCGACTGAAGCCCGGTCTGCAGTGTCGGGGTGCAGGCGGGCTTCACGAGAATCTAGGTTAATTGCCGCACGCGGAGCAACGAAGATAATTTCTACCGTGGAGTAGCTTTATAACCTTTCGGAAATACACGATAACCGTATGCTAGACGATATTATGGACCGGTTCGACGACGAGCCAGCAAAACAGGAGGTGGTACGGTTTCTCCTCCAACACGGGTACGCAGTCGACGAAGAGAACGGGATCAACACCAACGGCATGAGTCTCTCGGACAGTGACATCGCAGCGACGTTGGACGTGGACCGACGCGTCGTCAGCAAGACCGCAGAGACGATCTGTCAGGACGACGAACTCCAGCAGATCTTCCGGAATCTGTCGTCGGTACCGTTCCTCGAGAAGACCGCGGACGTTCTCGGGCTGTCGGTGATCACGGTCCAGGTCGACGACGCCGCGGAGACGGGTCTGCTGGCCGACATCGCGCAGGTGTTCACCGACTACGAGGTGATGATCAGACAGGCAGTCGTGCAGGACCCGTTCTTCACCGAACAGCCACAGTTCGTCGCAATCATCGATGGAACTCCGCCAGAGGGGATGATGATCGACCTCAAGAAACTAGAGTTCAGCGAAGGTGTCTTCTTCGGGTAGTGACAGACTTCTTCTCGATAGTGTACCGAAGACGGGGCGGCTCGTGTCGACCAGTCGGGAAAAAGAACCCGGTATCGAGACAAAAAATGTACCATATGAAAGTTTATTGTTGCTGAACGTCTACCGCTGGACATGGACGAAATCGATCCGTGGGGCGACGTCGAAATCGGCGACTACAACGAGAAGATGGAGCGGTTCGGTATCGACCCGGTCGAGGAGATTGCAGACCGGTTCCCGGACAACAAGCTCGTTCGGCGTGGTATCGTCTTCGGGCACCGGGGCATGGACACCGTTCTCGACCGGTACGAGAACGGCGAGGAGTTCGCAATGATGACCGGTATCATGCCCTCGGGCGTGTTCCACCTCGGTCACAAGAGCGTCGTCGACCAGATCCTGATGTATCAGGAGATGGGCGCGCAGGTGACGATCAGTGCGGCCGACGTCGAGGCGTACACCACACGAGAGATGTCACTCGAGGAGGCCCGACGCCTCGTGATCGAGGAGTACCTGACGAACTACGTCGCTCTCGGTATCGACCTCGAACAGACGGACTTCTACTTCCAGACGGACGGGGGCAACGACTACCACCGCCGGAGCAAGCTGTTTGCGCGCTACCTGACACAGAACGAGGTGGACGCGACGTACGGCGGCGCGGGCCCGGGGAAGATCGTGTCGGCACTCACACAGTACGCCGACATTCTGCGGCCACAGTTTCCGGAGAACGGCGGCCCGAAGCCGACGGTCGTCCCCATCGGCATCGACCAAGACCCACACATCCGCATGACACGCGACGTCGTCTCGCGGTACAGAGAACGAGAGTTCCACAAGCCCGCTAGCACGTACCACAAGTTCATGCGCGGACTCCAGGGCGGAAAGATGAGCTCGTCGAAGGAGAAGAGTTACATCGCGCTGACAGACTCGGTCGAAGACGCCAAGGCGAAGATCGACGCCGCGAAGACGGGAGGCTACCAGTCGTTAGACGAGCACCGAGAGAAGGGAGCCGAGATCGCCGAGGACATGGTCTTCGAGCTGCTCGCGTTCCACCTGATCGACGACGACGACGAGCTCGAACGGATCAGACGCGAGTACACTGCCGGCGAGATGACCTCCGGAGAGATCAAACAGATCGCCAAAGACGAGATCGAGTCGTTCCTCCGAGAGCACCACCAGCGGCGCGAGGAGGCAGAGCCCGTCGTCGAGCAGTACGTCGCCGAACACGACCTCTGATCGTCGGATCTGGTCGCGCCGAGCGCGATACCGTCCGTCGACTGTCTCGTCGGGCTGCCCGAAGTGTCCGGTACAGTCCCTACGTGGAGGGGAGAACGCGGTCGACGTGCGGCGAGAGGAACCGGACGAGCAGTGGCACGACGAACACGATCAGGAACAGAACGGCGAGTGGCGCGTAGCCGCGTCGGATGAGCTCCGGGAGTTCGTACCGCGAGAGGACGACACCGACGACGACCACCGCAGTTCTGATCACAGTACGGCGACCGAACCCGACCACACTGTCGTCGTCTCGGCCGAGAGTGGCGTCGGCAGCCCACTCGACAGTGTTCTCGATCCGCCCGACGACAGTCTTCGTGAGCTGACTCACAGTTGCGAGAAACCCCCACGCAGAGACGAGGAGGTAGACAGCGACACCGGACAGGTTCGTCGTCTGCTCGAGCACGGGGAACCACGGCACGTTCACGCCGAGAACGTCCGGGTTCGGGTAGAATCCCATCTGAACGACGTACGTGAGTGCGAACGGGGTCGTCATCAGTACACCCGCAGCGATGCCCGCGAGGACACTCTCGGGGCGAGACCGGAGTCGGACGCGCTGTGTCGTCTCGTCGTACAACGACCCGACGATCAACGGGTACACCGGAATGTGAATGCCGACGTAGACGAGTCCGTCGAGGACGACCTGAGACAGCGACTGTCGACAGCCTTCCACCGTCGCACAGTAGCTCGTCGTCTCGCCAGTGAACGCTCTCGTGGCGTTGTCGATCCGCTCGGGGTGTGAGAACACGACGACAGTGAGGAGCAAGAACACCCCCACGACGAGCACGCTGCCGACCTCGTCGAAACGTTCGAGCAGTTCGGGCCCGTCCGCCCCCGAACTCGAAGCCGCAGACAGTGTCAACAGGACAACGACAGCCGTACCGAGGATCACGTGGCCGAGATGGAAGCCGTATCCAACGGGCGGGAGGTGGATGGTCGTGTAGAGCCCAGTGATCGTGTGTGCCGCGTCCGCGGCGAACGATGTGACAACCCCGACGAGGTACAGTGCTGTCAGGACGAACACGATGTCGAACACTGCCACGCCTCGCTCGCCGAGCAGCGCCGCCACGTAGTCTCCGTACCCGCGCGTCTCCTTCCAGCGAGCGAACTCGAAGGCGAAACTCGTGAGCACTGCGAATCCGACGGCGATACAGACGACGCTCACCGCGCCTGCTGCTCCGTACCGTGCTGCAAACTGTGTGATCTCTTGTCCACTCACGTACGCGCCGCCGACGATGAAGATCATCATCAGGGCCCCCGGCCTGAGGACACGCCGCGCTCTGTCCGACACCATTACACGAATGGTAACTCTTTTACGAACTTAATTTTTATTGTTATAAATTGTTCACTGTCTTCCGTGTGTGTCGGTTGATCCACACACGAGCCGACGAGCGGAGTTCGACCGTGGCCACTGGACAGTGACGGGGATGACCCAGAGAACCGTCGGGAACGACTGGAGATCGTTGGGTACACCGAGGGATGGTCGGACACACCGAGGGATGGTTGGGCACACCGAGGGGCTCGTCGAGAGTCGTGAGATTCTTTTTGTATCACAGACACGGAGAATGCACTGTGAGCACACAGGATCACGGCAGCGAGATCACAGAGGAGATTCTCGACGTGGGACGCGAACTGCTCTCTCACCGGACGACACACGACGGTTGGGGGGAGTTCGAGTACCCGGCAGACGTCGCGGCGTGCCTCGAGTACGTGCGGCGTTACTTCTCCGGTGAGGAGTTTCTCGTCCGCGAGTACGGCACACAGCAGACAGGTTACGACGGAACAGCGTTCGAGGGGTGGAGTCCCTCGGTGTACGACAATCCGAAGCCGTCGCTCGTCGTCTCGTTCGAGGAGACGACAGAACCGGAGTACCTCCTCCACGGACACCTCGACGTGGTCGCTCCGAACGCGCGAAACCGCAGAGCGGAGACGACGGCCGTAGACGACCCGGAGGCCGCACACTTCGAGCCACACAGAGAGGGGGAGAGGCTGTACGGTCGCGGAACGGCAGACATGAAGGTCGGCGTCGCCTGTCTGATGTGGCTGATGCGAGCGTTCGCGGCAGCCCCCAACTCCCCGTCTGTCGCGCTCGCCATCGTCACTGACGAGGAGATGGGTGGGTTCCGCGGAGCAGGCTACCTGTTCAGAGACGTCGGCTACGATCCGGCCGTCACGATCTCGGCGGAGCCGAGTGGTGTCCCCGAGGGGTTCACTGTCGTCACCGAACAGAAAGGGAACTTCCAACTCGACGTCACTGTCGAAGGCACACCCGCACACGGCTCTAGGCCGTGGGAAGGCGACTGTGCGAACAGATCCCTGGTGTCGTTTCTGTCACAGCTCCGCGAACGATTCCCAGACATCGACGACGACCGCTGGCAGACGACGCTGAACGTCGGCCGGGTGAGCGGCGGGGAAACCCGCACGGCGCTGGCTGAGCGTGCAATCGCCGAGCTGGGAATTCGGTTCACCGACGAGTACACGCCGGTGGACGTGATGGCGGACGTGGCCGACATCCTCGGCGTCACTGCAGCGGGGACTACTGCAGCGGAACTCGCGGCAGACATCTCCCGTCGGACGGACAGCTACCAGTTCGAGGTGGTCAACGACGAACCGATGCAGACGAACGACGAAGAGGCACCGGAGATTCGACGACTCGTCGACACCTGTGAACGTGTCACAGGTATCACACACGACACACACAGAGAACACGGTGCGTCCGACGCCCGGTTCGCTGCCGAGGACGGACGGGTCGGGATTACGTTCGGCCCGAGAGGGTTCAATCTCCACGGTCCCGACGAGTACGCCGACATCAGCAGTATCGAACCGTACGTCGAGGTGGTGTACCAGTACGTGACTGATACTGTCGATCACGACACCAACAGTCTGGAGCCGCTGGACGCGACGTGAGACGCGTCGACGGACTGACCACGATTTGTGCTAGCATTTGACTATCCAACTAGGGTTCGAAACTCCGAAACGTATTTATCTGCGTAGCCGAATAGGAGTATCGAACGCCGAACGTATGTGGGGACGAGAGAGGGATTACAGGGACGAGCGGGAGAGGGACCAGCCGCCAGTCGACGACATGTCGCTCGACGAACTCCGTGAGGAGATCCGGGACGTCGACCGCGAACTCGTCGAGCTGATACTCCGACGGACGAACGTGGCCGTCGCCATTGCGAGTGTGAAACAGGCGGAGGGGCGACAGACGACCGACGAGGCACAGGAGCAGCACGTGCTCGACCGTGCGCGTGAGCGTGCCAACGACTACGACATGGACCCGGAGCGCGTCGCGGACGTGTTCGAGGCACTCATCGAACTGAGCAAACACACCCAGAACGCACAGCGGTGAGCGGGGCCACACCCGGCCACAGACGAACACACCCGCGTCCACGGCCTAGAGGGTGGTCTCCCGTGTCTCGCGCGTCAACTCGTCGCTGTCGCCGCCGTGTTCTCCTCGCGTTCCGGGACGACGTCCGGGGCGTACCGACCGAACTGCGGCGACGTACCAGTCCAGTGCAGTGGTTGACCGGTTCCCAACCCCTTAACTCCACAGTCGCCCCCACCAGCGAGCGTGCGAGTAATCTGTCACGGCGGCGCGGGTGGAGTTCCGGAGGAGCCAGCAGCCAGACAGGCGGTTCTCGACGACGCCGCGGAGACGGGGGCCGAGGCCGAGACGGCGGTCGACGCGGTCGAGGCTGCTGTCACGGTCCTCGAAGCCGACGACACGTTCAACGCGGGCGTCGGCGGCGCGGTCCAGTCGGACGGCGTGATCAGAACGGACGCGGGGCTGATGACGAGCGACCGCGCGGCGGGTGCCGTCGCCTCGTGTCGCGGCCTCCGCGATGCCGTCTCCGCCGCGCGAGTGGTGATGGAGGAGACGCCACACGTCCTCCTCGCGGGTGAGCACGCGGTCGAGCTGGCCGACGCGTTCGGAATCGAAACCGACGTCGACCTCCAGACGGCCGAGACCCGCGAGACGTACGCGGAGGCAGACCCCCCGAGCGGTGGTCCGCAGGCGCACCTCGACTGGCTGGACGAACGGTTCGGCGGCCACGACACGGTGGGCGCAGTCGCACACGACCCGGATCGGGACGTGTTCGCGGCCGCCACTTCCACCGGCGGCCGGACGTTCGCGCTCGCCGGTCGTGTGGGCGACGTGCCACAGATCGGCTCCGGGTTCTTCGCCGCGCCGGCCGGCGGAGCCTCCGCTACCGGCGCGGGTGAGGACATCGCCAGAGTCACGCTGACGCGGCGTGCCGTCCGTCACCTCGAATCGGGCGCAGACGCACAGACCGCGGCCGACCGGGCCATCGCGGAGTTCGGTGAGCTCACCGGCTCCGCGGCGGGCGTGATCGTCCTCGACGAGGCGGGCGCAGGGTCGGCGTTCAACTCCGACGGGATGCAGACCAGCGTCGCAACGCGGTGAGTGTGTGGGCTGCTGAGTCGAGATCACACCGGCTTCGCCATCTCCACCACAGTGCCAGTCACGCCGTCGGCGAACTCGTGGTCGTGGTCGGCGAGTCGCTCGTAGTCGTGTCGCCGGTAGAACCCGACGGCGTTCAGCGAGGCAGCGAGACACAGCCCCGGGAGCGCCAGTTCGCGGGCCGCACGCTCCAGCCGCCCGAGGAGTCGGGAGCCGACACCCGCGTCCGTCGCCGCAGGAGCGACGTACACAGCACGCACCTCGCCGTAGGCAGTGGGTGCGTACTCGAACTCGTCGCCGCCAGCCGGCCGGAGTTCGGCGAAGCCGACGACGGTCGAGTCGCCTCGTGTCTCCGCGTCGTCGTCAGCCCCCCCGCCGAGTCGTTCGGCGACGAAGAACGGGACACCGGGCTCCGCGACAGCGTAGTCGTCCGAGCTGCGGTCGCGGTCCCACGCGTCCACCACCGCCTCGTCGTACGCTCGCGGACCACGCTCGCGGACCGCCGCGCTGTGGACCGCTGGCAGCGCGGCGGCGTCGGCCGCACGTGCTCGTCTGACACGAACCTGCGGCGTCTCCGCTCGCCACTGTCCACCGTCCGTCGGGGTCGTGTCTGTCCCCGCCGAGTCCGTGTCTGTCTCCGTCGGGGTCGTGTCTGTCCTCGCCGAGTCCGTGTCTGTCTCCGTCGGGGTCGTGTCTGTCTCCGTCGATTCGTGCTGTGACTGCGTGAGTGTGAACATCACGGATCGAGAGACGGCTGCTGTCCCCATTCGGGCTCCGGTCCTGCAGAGAGACTGTCGAACCGGTCGGGCAGGGAGCGGTCGGGTTGTCTTCACAGGTCCAGACCGCCGGAACCACAGTTCTGATACGGTCGGTGACACGAACCAGTGTACCGTGACGGACGAGGTGGTTCTCCGGCGTGACACGAGTCGGGCTCGGTCGACGACGACGGTGTCGAGCGACAGCGGGAGGAGAGACACGTGAGTCCACTCGATCCGCGGCGGTTGCCCGGCGGGCGACTGCTGTTGATCGTCGTCGCCGCGCTGGCGATGGGCGTCGCCGGCACCTACCAGTTCGTCTGGTCGTCGATTCGCGTCTCGCTGGGGGCGTCACTCGGCACCAGCGAGACCGCGCTCGGGACCGTCTTCACCGTCTTTCTCGTGTTTCAGGCGGCCTCACAGTTCCCGGCCGGCTGGGTTCGTGACAGGTACGGGCCACGTGTCCCGCTGCTCGTCGGCACGCCGCTTCTGGCGGTCGGCTACCTCTGGACCGGCCGCGCCGACAGCCTGAACGCAGTGTACCTCGCGTACGCGCTCGGCGGCATCGGCAGCGGCGCGGTGTACACCGTCGCAGTCAACACCCCCGTGAAGTGGTTCACCGACCGCCGCGGGCTGGCGACTGGCGTGGTGACGATGGCCTACAGCGGGGTTAGCTTCCTGCTGATCCCGGTCGTCCGCCGTGGTGTCGAGACGGCGCTCGGTCGGACCCTGACCCTGCTCGGCGTCGGTGTCGGACTCGCCGCGCTGGCGGCCGTGGTCGTGCTCCGTGACCCACCGGAGAACTGGAGTGAGGGGGACACGACGAGTGGCCGCGGTAACGCGTCGAGTGACGAGACCGACGCGTCGAGCGGCGAGACAGAGCCAGACAGCGCGACCACGGGCGAGGAGGTCGACACGACGAGGCGAGACGAGCGGACGTACTCGTGGCGCGAGACAGTTCGGACGTGGCAGTTCTGGCTGTTGTACGCCGTCTTCGTCGTCGTCAACGGCGTCGGGTTGATGTTGGTCGGCAAGGTCGTCGCCTACGCGAACGCCGTGGGCCTCCCGGCAGCGGTTGCGACAGCCAGCGCCTCGGTCGTCGCGGCCACCGACGCGGCGGGGATCGTCACCGTCGGTGGAGTCTCGGACCGACTCGGACGCGTGCGGACGGTCGCCGCCTCACTCGTCGTCTCGGGACTGGCGCTGGCAGCCAGCACGGTTGCGGGTGCGGCCGCCGCAGCGTGGCCGTTCGCCGCGCTCGTCGGGGTGGCTGCGCTGTTCCGGAGCCCGGCGTTCGCCGTCTTCCCGAGTCTGATCGGCGAGTACTACGGCACTGCTCGCTCTTCGGAGAACTACGCGCTGTTGTACACTGCGAAAGTGTGGGGGAGTGTCTTCGGCGGCACTGTCGCCAGCGTGCTCGTCGTCACGTTCGGCTGGACCACGTCGTTCCGCGTCTCTGCGGTCGTGCTCGCGCTCGCGGGCGTGGCGACGGCTCTCCTGCGGCCGCCACAGACGTGAGGATACTGTCCTCCTGCGGCCGCCACAGACGTGAGGATCTGTCGGTCCCGACTCGGCGCTCTCGTGGCCGACAGCGTCTCAGTTTCCGACCTCGGTCGCTCGTTCCACGACATCCGCGCCGTACGTCTCTTCTAACTCCTCGTGTTGATCCGGGCGGTGTTCGTACACGTCTTGGAACAGCAGAATCGGTGTCTGTGCGGCTTGGTACGTCGCCTCGTCCCACATCCGGTCGGTGCTGATCTCGACTGTGACGCCGTCGATCTCCACTGTCGTTCCGCGCGTCATCGCAATCGCACCCTTCCCGGCCTCCTTGGCGGCCTCGAACTCTTCCATCGAGTCGACGATGTCGTCCAGACTCGGGACGTACGCCGTCAGGTCCACCAGTCGCTCGTGGAGCGCCGACTCGCTCAGCGTCTCTGTCTTGCCGTCGACGGTCAACTCGTAGGTATCGTCGTCCGTCGTCGACAGGGACACGTCACTCCCCTCGTACACGTGGTGACCCTCCTCAGCCCGGTCGAGGGTGAGGCTCTCACCGCCCACGTCCAGCAGCCACCGCCCGGTCTCGGGAGGCAGCGGCGCACGGTTGGCGACCTCGACCTGTCCGGGTGTGAGCGACCAGATCCCAGTCATCCCCATCGCGCGGTTCTCCCGCATGCGCTCCTCGTAGCCCGCAACGTCGCGGATGTCGTCGTAGGGGCCGTCGACGGCGATCAGTCCGGCCGCACTCGCACCGCGTGAGGTGTTGTGCCGCAGCGTCTGCCACTCCGGCAGACCGCCGGTCGGCGTCATCGCCCGCATGTCCTTCGTGTAGTCCACCTCACCGTCGACGAGTAGGAACAGCCGCTCGAGGTTGTTCGACGGCTTCCCCATCTCCTCGCGGAGTCGGTTGAGCCCGATCTCGGCGGCGGCGCTCTCCACGATGACGGACATCGACAGACTCCCCGTTTCGAGGCCGTGCTCCGACTCCACGATGGTCAGAAACTCGTCGGCCTTCTTCCAGTCGTCGAGATCACCCACCTCGGGGACGACGAACCCGTCGACCTGCTCGCCCGCGCCGTCTTCTGGGTCTGCGATGGCGTGCATCTGTTCGAATCCGGCGTGTCGTGTCTCCGGGTCGTCGCGGTGCCAGACGACACGCGGGTGAATCTCGCCCGGGAACGCCTCGCCGTGGTCGCTCACCACCTCGACGATGTTCTCGACACCCTCCTCGCGCATCGACGGCGCAGTGGCGTCCTCGTTGTCCGGAACCCACACGTCCGGTGCTCGCATCCCGCGGAGCTGTGCCGCACTCCGGAGCATCTTCGCCGAGTCGTCTTCCCCCTCCACTGCCGTCGGTGAGGTGAAGAACGTGCGCACGAACGACCGCTCGTACTGCCGCTGGACAGTCATGAGTCGTTCAACTGGTCGGGGGGCGCTGGTATAAACGTGGCTGTGCCGTACAGTTCGGCCGTGTTCTTCCTGTCAGTACTGTCCTGTCTGGCTGCAGTCTCCCCCACGCAGTGTCGTCGTCGCCAGCCTGCGCTACTCGTGTCGTCGCCAGCCTACGCTACTCGGTGTCGTCGCCAGCTTCTGGAACGCCACCGACACCGCTCGGCGCGTCCGGGAGGTCGTTCGGCGTCGCGTCGAGACCGTGTTCCTCCAAAGCGGCTCGAAGGTGTTCGTCCTCGGCGAACTCTGCGCCGTCTTCCTCGCGGAGTCGCTGCGCGGTCGCCAACACCGCACCGCGCTTCTCGTCGGGCACGTCGTACTTGTCCGTCGTGAGCTCGATCACCAGTCCGTTGTTGTCGCGGGTGTACAGCGAGAGGAAGATTCCGCGGTCGAAGACGTTGTACCCACGACCGTCCTCTTCGAGAGCCGTCGTCGTCTCCTCGAACGTCGCTGGTGCGACGGAGAAACAGAGGTGGTGGACTGCGCCCGTCGAGACACGTTGGCCCGCTGCGGAGGGTCTGTCGCCGACGAACACTGTCAGGATGCGTCCGTCGCCCGTGTCGAAGAACAGGTGCGTCTGTGACGGGTCGTCGAGGTTCGGCTGGCGTAAGACGAGCGGCATTCCCAGCAGATCGCGGTAGAAGGCGAGTGTGTCCTCCTCGTTCGACCCCCACACGGTGACGTGGTCTGTCCCCGTCGTCTGGATCGGGCTGTCTGGTCGCGTTGCCGTGATTTCCGGCGTCTCGTCGTCTGACATACGCACTGTTGGCGTTCCGTGGGCTTAAACACTCGCTGTGGTGACACGAATGTTACCACGGGAGGCACAGGGGAGTACGAACACGAGGGACCGCAGGAGGCACAGAGGGGTACGAACACGAGGGACCGCAGGAGGCACAGAGAGATACGAGAACCCTTAGGCACGCGGCCGCCCAACAGTACAGTATGGCTGACGCCGGGAGTATCTCAGTTGCAGACCTCCGATACGCGGAGCCAGAGAACCCGTATCTCCGCGATCCGGAGACGACGTTCACCCCCGTCGCCGAGTTGGACCGGGAGACGGCCCGCGAGCAGGCGGCGGCGTTGCGCGCGGCGATCCACGAACACGACTACCGCTACTACCAGAGTGCCGATCCGCTGATCGCCGACCGCGCCTACGACGAGCTGTTCGACCGGCTGGAGACGCTGGAGGCGTCGTTCGACCTCGACACGACCGGCTCGCCGACACAGCGTGTAGGCGGCGGGACGCTCGACGAACTCGACACCGTCACACACGTTACGCCGATGCTCTCTATCGACCAGTCGGTGGAGGCAGCCGACGTGTACGACTTCGACGACCGCGTCACTCGCGCGGTCGGGGACGTCTCCTACGTCTGTGAGCCGAAGTTCGACGGCCTCTCCGTGGAAGTGATCTACGTCGACGGCGTGTACACCCGAGCGGCGACGCGCGGCGACGGCGAAGAAGGAGAGGACGTGACCGAGCAGGTCCGGACGATCCGTTCCGTGCCGGAACGACTCGCGGCACCCGGTGAGGGTTCGGCAATCCCGACGACTACCGCTGGCGACGACGAGCCGCAGTCGACTGTCGACGCTGCTGACAACGACAGGGCGGGGTCGACCGTCGACGCCGACGACGACGGCGGGCCGCAGTCGACCGTCGACGGCGACGGCCAACTGTCGGTCGACGACTTCGCGGATCTCGGTGGAGACGCGGACACCGACGGTGACGCGACGGTCGACGGAACCGCAGACACCGACAGTGACGGCGCGTACCCCGGGTTTCTGGCCGTTCGTGGGGAGGTGTACGTTCCACGAGAGGGATTCAGAGCGTACAACCGCGAGCGCGTCGAGCGCGGGCAGGAGCCGTTCGCAAACCCGCGCAACCTCGCAGCCGGGACACTCCGACAGCTCGACATCGACACGGTAGCGGAGCGGCCACTCGACTGCTTCTTCTACGACGTGTTGGGCTGGCGTGCGGCGGCTCCCGGTCCCGACGAGGCGCTGTCGGAGATCGAGAGCGACGACACGAGACCGTCGACACACACCGAGGAGACGGAGACGTTAGACGAGTTCGGTCTCCGAACGAACGACCGGAGCACGCGGGTCGAGACAATCGAGGCGGCGGTCGACTACCGCGACAGTCTCGGCGAGGAGCGCGAGCAGCTCGACTACGAGATCGACGGTGTCGTGATCAAGGTCGACGACCGGGACGCCTGCGAGCAACTGGGGGCGACCGCCCGTGCGGTGCGGTGGGCGTTCGCGTACAAGTTCCCCGCCCGCGAGGAGGTGACGCGTGTCACCGACATCGTGGTGCAGGTGGGCCGAACCGGTCGTCTCACGCCCGTCGCGCTGCTGGACCCCGTCGACGTGGGCGGAGTGACAGTCGCGCGTGCGAGCCTCCACAACCCCGATCAGATCGAGGCGCTGGGTGTCGACGTGGGTGACCGCGTGCGAGTCAAGCGTGCTGGCGACGTGATTCCGCAGGTGACCGAGGTCGTCGAACACGCCGCGGAGAGCGCGTTCCAGTTCCCGGACACGTGTCCGGTGTGTGACAGCACTGTCGAGCGCGACGGGCCGATGGCGTTCTGTACGGGAGGGTTGGGCTGTGAGGCGCAGGTCGAACAGACGATTCACCACTACGCGAGTCGCAGCGGTCTCGACATCGAAGGACTGGGCGAAGAGCGCGTGGAACAGCTCCGCGAGGCCGGACTGCTCGACAGTCTGCCGGATCTGTACCGTCTCCCCGACCGCCGCGAGGCGCTGGCCGAACTCGACGGCTGGGGGGCGAGGAGCGCACAGAACCTGATCGACGAAATCGAAGCGTCGACCGAGCCGCCGCTCGACGACTTCCTCGCCGCGCTCGGTATCCACGAGGTCGGCGAGGCGACCGCCCGCAGTCTCGCCCGCGAGTTCGGCACGTTCGAGGCGTTCCGAGACGCGACGATACCAGAGCTCGTCGAAGTCGACGACGTTGGCGAGACCGTCGCTCGCACGATCCGAGAGTTCCTCGACAACCCCGAGAACGAGGCCGTGATCGACGAGCTGGTCGAGTCACCCGACGAAAGGGGCGGAGAAGACGGCGAGAGCGACCGAGACGACAGCGAGAGCGACCGTGAGGATAGCGCGAGCAGCCGAGACGACAGCGAGGGAGAGCTGGACGGTCGAGACAACAGTGATGGCGATGGAGACGGTCGAGACAAAAGCGACGGCGACGACGGAGACGGGGGGTTCGTTCGCCCCCAGCCGGTCGAGACGAGCGACGCGGAGACAGCCGACGCGTTGGACGGAGAGACGTTCGTGTTCACCGGGTCGTTGTCGACGCCGCGCAGGGTCGCCAGCGACCTCGTGGAGCGTCACGGCGGCTCCGCGACCAGTTCCGTCTCGGGGAACACGGACTACCTCGTGATCGGTGACAACCCCGGCGCGAGCAAGCGGTCGGACGCCGACGAGGAGGGTGTCCCAGAACTCGACGAGGAGGCGTTCGCGTCGCTGCTCGCCGAGCGCGGCATCGAGTGGCCACCCGGCGGGGAATCGAACTGATCCTGCCGGACGTCTCTCTGTCAGCGTGGTCGTGACCGACTGCGTGTCGGTGGCGCGACTACGTGTAGGCAGCGAACTCCTCGCCGCGGAGGAGGAAGTAGCCAGTCCCGACGAGTCCGACGACAGTCGCAACGCCGAACGCCAGTCGCGGATCAGTGCCGTAGAGCCACCCGCCGAAAGCGGCGCTGGGGATCGTGATCGTGTTCCGGACGAGGTAGTAGCTCCCGGTGACACGGCCGCCGGCGTCCTGCTCTGCGGGGCCGACGATCAGCGCCTTGTGAGCGGGCAGTCCAGCGAACCGGAGACCGGAGAACGCGAACAGCAGCGCGTAGACGGCCGCGTCGGCGGGCGCGTTCACGATCAGCACGGGAAACACCGCGTAGACGGCGAAGCCGAGACCGACGACCGGCACGAGACCGACTGACTCCGCGAGTCTGGCGACCGGCACCATCGTCGCCAGCGCGACGGCCATCTCGACGGCCAGCAGCACGCCGAAGTACGCCTCCGGAGACAGTCGCCCGACAACGGGCAGTGTGACGCCGACCGCGCGGAAGTCGACCACCACGCGAACGAAGAACACGTACACCATGCCGTTGGCGAATCTGACGAGCGTATCGCCCACGAGGAGGGGACGCAGCGGCGACGGCAGCGAGCGGAGGTCGTCGACGACGGCGCTCACGCCGGCGAAAGAGTCACCCAGCGAGTCGTTCGAGGCGTCGTACAGCAGGTGTTGGGCGACAGTCGCCACGAGACCGACGACGGCAGCCAGCAGGAGGACGATCCGGAATCCCTCGCGGAAGGCGACCACCGCGAGCACGCCGGCAGCCACGAGCGGCCCGAGGAGAAACGCCGTCCGACGGAACGTCTCCGTCGCGGCGAACCCCGCCGCGAGACGACCCGGCTCGACGGACTGTTTCACGACCGCGAACGTCGCGCCCAGCCCGAACGACTTCCACCCCTGTGAGAGGAACAGCCCGAGAAACAACAGCAGCACGGCGGCGTTCGTCGACAGCGTCGTCCCGACGAGCGGGGCCGACAGCGAGAGTGTCGTCGACTCGACGGCACCCGCAGCCCACCAGACGACGAACCCCGCCGTCGAGGCGAGACCGAACAGCGTCAGCGCAGACCGCGAGCCGATGCGGTCCGACAGCGCGCCGCCGGGATACGGAAACACCGCCGAGATCAGGTTGCCGAGACTCCCGTACAGCCCGATGGTGACGCTGCTCGCGCCCAACACGGCGAGGTACTGTGGGAGGTACCGCCCGGTCATCTGGAAGCCGAGACTGAACGCGAACATCGCTGCCGAGAGAACGAGGAGGTCCGTCGGAAGCGCGACGACCTGCCGGAACGCGTCGAACGGGTCCGGGTCCTCCGCCTCTGCTGGCGTCCCTTCTGCCATCGTGTTCCGTCTCGGCGGGCGCTGGCATAACCCTGTGGATCGACTCAGTCGCGGGTCCAGATGGAGTCGAGAACGCACGTCTGCCCGCCGTGTGCGGAGCAGTCGCACACGCGTGGTGAACTGACACCGTTCAAGTGTTCCGCGAGAGACACGTCGGGTATGGACACGACCGACGCCGCGCCGGTGGCCGGGATCGCGGCCTGTCTCCTCGTGCTCGGACTGCTCGCCGCCCCGTACCTGTTGTTGTCACAGCCCGGCACCGGGCTCACGGTCTACTACGGCTCGGGTGTGCTCGGAATCGGCGTCGTGGCGTTTCTCCCGGTGTTGCTCGTGATCGTCTTCCTCTCCGGGCGACAGGAACGCACTGCGCCGGACACTGTCGCCGGTATCGCTCTCGTGGGGGGGTTAGCGACGCTGGTGTTCGCACTCGTGTGGGCGCTGTCCGTCGATCAGGGGAACGTGTTCTCCTTCGCTGCGGCGTGGATGTCGTACCACCGCTGGCTCGTCGTCGGGGCGACCGCGCTCGTTCCCGCGACGGCGGCGGTGTACGCACGAGCTGTGTTGTAGCTGCAACACCGTCGGTCGCGGTCGCAGTCTGTGCTCCTGTCACCGGCGTCGGCGCGGTACCGCGAGCCACAACCACCAGACGGAGTCGGCTCAGTTCCGTCACTCGTCCGAAAGGCCCTTAAGTCACTCCGGAGTAGTGCTGGTTGGACTAGGTCGGGCAGTTAGGCCCTGCCCTCACCCGCGAGGTAGTCTTCAGCGGGGGCCGAACGCCGGTGGCGTCCGGGACGCCCCACGCGGGCCTCGGGAGCCGACGTAGAAACCTCGTCCGGCGGGGACAGCGGGCCGCGGCGGCACACTCGCAGGGGTGTGTACCCGTGGCTAATCGGAGATACCGGGTCAGGCGCGGAAGCGAGCAGCCCACCTCCGAACGCCGGTCGCTCGTCGGGTCGCGGGGTGGAGGAGGCAACCGGGACTCCCCGGGCGGGAACTCCCGGGCAACGCCGGTCGTCCGCACTCATACTCCGCTATCGAGTGACACGTAGCGAGCGGAAGCCCACCCGTTCACGGCTGTCTCTTACCCACAAGTCGCACAGCGAGCGAGCGGCGGATCGACAGCCGAGAGAGAGACGACGAACCCGAGAATTCGACACTGTTGTCCGCCCTGCGAGGAGATCCAGCCGGCGGCTGCACACCAATTCGACCCTCGACGGCAGCCCATCTCTGCCGTCGCCTGTGACCGTGTGCAGTCTCGACCGTCGGTGGATCAACGGCAAGAAGCGCTCTATCGACCGATCACAGCAACCGCCAGTTGTGGGTGAGAGACAGCTTTTTAGGGCTGGGTCTGAGCGACGCCACGACCCACCGTTCCAGCGTCGATGGGCGACTCCATCCCCAACAGTTAAAATTCCGGAAACTGTACGTGGGGATACGCAAGACGGCGAAACCGTGGCAGTTGTGTTGGAGTCTGCCCGGTGGACGAAAGGATACCACACCGTTCCCGAGAGGGCGTCCTCGTGGCCCGCGAGGGCGAACACGCCAGACCCCGGATGGGGCCAAACCAGAATCCCGCAAACCGGAGTACCCGTGAGGGGAAAGTTGCCACCGGGTGTGACACCACCGGGATGCCCACCGCGTGTGGAATCTCACTCCTTCAGGGGTAGGAGGAGGTCAATACTCGACACAAGCCGTTCGACGTGACGCCCGAAGCCGTTCGACGCGACGCCCGAAGCCGTTCGATGCAGCGACTGAAGTCGTTCGATGCAGTGACTCGACCGGTATCGTAGCGTGAACAGTCCGACGACGCGATCCGACTCCCAACTTCACCGATGAGCGACGAGACGAGAGACTCACCAGACAGCACCGATCCATCGCGCGAGGCCGGCGATCCGTCGCCAGAGACAGTCGTCGAGACGGCTTCAGAGGCGGCGGAGGGGCTCGTTCTCGACCGGTACAAACAGTCACAGCTCCGCGACTTCGACGTGACGGTCTCCTTCGAGGACGGCGTCTTGGAGGTAGACGTGTACGTCAATCCGCCGGCAGACGCCGACCACGATCCCGAGGTGGTGGCCGACGAGGCGGCGCGCACGGCGCGTGAGGCCGTCGACGAACTGTTCGGGGAGTGATAGTGATTACTGCGGATAGTTCCACGGAGGGCATCGAAAACCGACGGCTCAGACGCTCTGATCACCGGCACGAGTCGCCACGGCGGTAAAGACTCGCAGTAATCACTATGAGACTGTTCCACTCTGGCTGCAAACGACCGCCAGTTGCGACACCAGGTTGACAGCCGCCAGCCAGATGTGGGACAACTGCCGCCCGGTGTCGACGAGAACGAGCGTCCTACTCCGCGAGGCGGACGACGATGTCACCGATACCGTTGCTGTCGGCAATCTCCTCGTACGCCTCCGCGAGCGCCAGCTGCTGCCGGACACGACCGTGCGCCTCCGACCGAACGTCGACAGTCTCGATCACGCCGCGCTCTTCGAGACTCGTCTTGCGACGGGAGACGGTCGCCGTCGAGGAGAGCCCCACCTCCTCGGCCCACCGGCTCACGTCGTACAACAGTTCGCCGTTGCGGGCGGCGACGATCAACACTGCTGTCACCTCGTCGAACTCCGTCGGGTTCCGCATCTCGTCGGCGGCTGTCAACCCCTCGACGAGATCTCCCCGTGTCTCGGAACCGAGTCGAGAGCCGGCGGTCTCGATCACACGGTCTAACGGCGGAGTCCGGAGCGGGAACTCCTCTGCGCCGTCCCAGTGCCGTTGGAAGGCGCTGCGGGCCTCCGCTGGGAACTCCGAGTCGGTGACGTCCTCGACGACGAGCGAGTCCTCGACGAACAACGGCGCGTACGCCTCGTCGCCGACGACGACCGGCGTCGCCGCTGTCTCCGGACACTCGCGGAGTTCGAGTGTGCCGTCTGCGACGAGGTTCGCGGCGCGGGCGGCTGTCATGAACTCCTCGCGCATCGACCGGAGCAGCTCCCAGTCTGCTAACACCGACACTGTGGGGAGCGAGTGGTGTGACTGCCCCACGTCGACTAACCTGTACAACAGCGGCGGCGGTGGACGGAGCAGTGACAGCTCTGACTCGGTGTCCAACAACTTCCAGAGTGTCCCAACCTCCCCCGCGCCCCCGGGTTCTGCCGACATCCTATACGACTTAGCACGAACATTCGTATTTAAATCTTCCTACGAAGTATAGTTTTCTTTCCGTTTCTCGGTATTCTCTCTCGCTCAGGAGTGAGCTACACGGTCTTCGGGGTGAGATACGGTCTGTGGACCACAATTTTCTCACTCTGTATCTCGGACGGATGTGGAAGGCAGCGAGGACGGTCGGGCGACGACACTCAGTTGCGCGAGACTCGGTCGACGACACTCAGTTGCGCGAGACTCGGTCGACGAGGTGTGCAAGTCGTTCGGGGTCGGGATCGTGAGCGACCTCTCCAGTCAGGTCGAGTCGGTGTGTCCGACTCTCGGGGAGTTGCTCCGTCTCGAGGACGCCGTGTCGGAGGAGTCGTGCTTTCCGGTCGGAGACGGTGCTCGGGGAGGCGAGACCGACATCTCGAACCCACTCCGTGAGACGGCGGTTGCGCAGGCCGTGTTTCGCCGCGACGAGCGTCGCGGCCGTCACCGGGTCGAACTCGTCGTCGGCGATAGTGACCATCTCGGCGAAGTCGTCGGCGACAGCGTCGCCGAACCAGTCTCGGAGTGTCCCAATCGTCCGGTCGCGTGCGGGCGTCTCCAGTGCGACCGTCCGAGCGTTCTCCCACTGGGCTCGGCAGTCCGCTCTGAGATCCGTCGTGAGAGACGACCCAGTGACGGACTGACAGACGACTCGCCGTCGTGTGCCGACGATCACCTCCGTCCGCTCTGGTCCGACGAACACTGTCGACCGACGCGGCCCGGTGTACCGACGCAAGCGGAGGTCGCCAGCCTCGACGAGGTTCGCCGCCACACTCGCCGCGACGAACTCCCCTCGGTACGCAGACAACATCTCTGGCCGTCCGAGCAGCCGAACCGACGGTCGACTGTCTGCCGGGACGGTATTCGCCGCGCGGACGAATCCACGCAGTTCCAGATCTGCCGGGTCGAGGAGGTACGTCGGCTCTGTGTCCGACAGCCGGGTGAGCGCCGACGCGATCGCTGCTTCGTGTGATCTGTCTGCCTCCCGGCGCTCGCTCTCCTCGCCGTCTGGTGTGTCTGTGTTCGACACGTACGTTCCTCAGATTTTGCGTCAAGTATAACGACATCGATCTGGAACGACCTGCACTCGGGCGTGTTGCGCGGGGACCACTGTGTCACACGTCTCGTTGTCGTCCTGTCGGTCACGAGTGTGGTGACACCGTCGTGGCTCGCAGGGTCGTGCGTAGATAGTTGCCGTCAGAGATTCCTACACGCAGCACCAACAGTCGGCAGTGGCAACCACGGACGATCACCTGCGTTTCTTCCCGTACGAGGAGCCGTACCCGAACCAGCGGGCGGCGATGGACAGGGTCGGCAACGCGCTCGCCCGGGGCCAGGACGTGTTGTTCGAGGGCGCACCCGGAACGGGAAAGACGCTGTCGGCGCTCGTGCCGGCGTTGGCACACGCCCGCGAGCACGACCGGACGGTCGTAATTACGACGAACGTCCACCAGCAGATGCGGCAGTTCGTCGCAGACGCCCGTGCGATCAACGCCGTGGAGCCGATCAACGCCGTCGTCTTCCGCGGGAAGTCGTCGATGTGTCACATCGACGTGGACTACCAGGAGTGCCAGACGCTCCGTGACACCACGCGATCGCTCGTCGAGGATCGACAGGAACGCGAGCAGCTACAACAGCGCGCACAGCAGCTCCGAGACCGGGTCCGCGACGGCGACGAGGAGGCGGCCGAGGCGTACGAAGCGGTCACAGAAGAACTAGAGACGCTCGAAGACAGCGTCGAGGAGACAGCGAGCAACGTCTGTGACTACTACCGCCAGAACTTGACCGGCGACACGGACGACTTCTTCGCGTGGCTGTTCGACGACGTGCGGACCCCGGACGAGATCTACCAGTACGCCGACGAGCGCGGGTTCTGTGGCTACGAACTGCTGAAGGAGGGGATGGAGGACGTGGAGTTGGTCGTCTGCAACTACCACCACCTGCTGGACCCGACGATCCGCGAGCAGTTCTTCCGGTGGCTCGACCGCGACCCGGAGCAGGTGATCACCGTGTTCGACGAGGCACACAACGTGGCGGACGCCGCCCGCGATCACGCCACGCGCACGCTGACGGAGAACACCTTGGAGTCCGCACTCGAAGAGCTGTCGGAGACGGACGACTCCCGTGCGGAGCCGGCACGCAACGTGTTAGAGGCGTTCACCGACGCGTTGCGGGAGACGTACGACAGCGCGCTCGGCTTCGGCGAGCGCGAGCGGATCGACGAGGAGTGGACGGACGTGCCGATCGCCAACGACGACCGTCGAGACGACCTGACGTTGTCGTTTCTCGACCGTTACGCCGGCCGTGGGATTCGCGCGGAGTGTGAACTGGCGCTCCAGCTCGGCGAGCGACTCGACGACCAGTACGAGGAGGCGTACCGCAACGGTGAGACGACGACCCGCAGAGAGTGTCACCTCCTGCAGGCGGCGGCGTTCGTCAACTCGTGGATGGACGACAACGGGGAGTTGGGCCACCACCCGATGGTGGCGGTGCGGCGCGACGCGGGCTCCGGCGACGTGTACGGCCGTGCGGAGCTGTACACCTGTATTCCGCGGGAGGTGACCGAAGAGCTGTTCTCGGAGGTGTACGCCTCCGTGTTGATGTCGGCCACGCTGCGACCGTTCGACGTGACCGAAGACGTGCTCGGGGTAGAGTCGGCAGTCACGCTGGCGTACGAACTCGCCTATCCGGAAGAGAACCGCCGGACGTACGCCGTCGACACGCCAGCGCTGTTCGCCTCCGAGCGCGACGATCCCGAGACACAGGAGACGGTGGCCTCGACGCTGGCGGACGCGATTCGCGTCACGCCGGGGAACACGCTGGTGTTCTTCCCGTCGTACAGCGAGGCAGAGCGGTACTACGAGCTGTTGGACGCCAACCCGAGAGTCGGCTCCGTGTTCCTCGACGAGCCCGGGACACGCGCCGAGGAGCTCCGCCAGCGGTTCGTCGACAGCGACGACGCCGCGCTGTGTACCTCGCTGTGGGGCACGCTCGCGGAGGGTGTCAGCTTCGACGGCGACGACGCACACACGGTCGCGGTGGTCGGCGTGCCGTACCCACACCTCTCGGAGCGGACGGAAGCGGTTCAGGAGGCGTACGACCGAGCGTTCGCGGAGCGGTCACGCGACGCCGGCTGGGAGTACGCGGTAGAGATTCCGACGATCCGGAAGACGCGACAGGCGCTCGGACGCGTCATCCGATCGCCGACGGAGATCGGCGTTCGACTCCTGCTGGACCGTCGGTACACGACCGCCGACATGGGGGAGTACGGTGTCCGTGACACGTTCCCGTCGGAGGAACGCTCGGAGATCGTCGACGTGTCTCCGGAGAAGCTGAAGTTCGGGATGTTGAACTTCTACGGCGACCACGACGCGTACGACGGCTCGCCGCCAACACCCTGATACGGTCGTGCGTAGTGATTTTTGATGACTGTCGCGGTGTCGGGCGGGATCACGTCGCTGCGGTGCTCT
>CAKZQY010000290.1 GCA_937142015.1 uncultured Halobacteria archaeon | reverse complement strand
CGCTGACGATGTTCCAGCTGTTCTTCGACGACGAGGCCGAAGAACGCACGTACCTCCTGAAGTTCTCCGACATTCTCAAGCGCAACGGACTCACCTCGCTCCTGATCAACGAGCAGGGGGCGGTGTTCCCGGAGACGGAGATCGGACTGGAGAACTTCCTCACGGACGGGAACGTCTACTTCATCCAGACGCCGACGGAGGACGGCGTGAACCGCTACGTCTGGGTGGCGAAGATGCGGAAACAGGACATCGACACGGACATCTTCCCGATGGAGATTGCCGACGGCGGGATCACGGTGTACGACAAGGCGAGTGGCTTCTCGATGATGGGCGGCGACAACCCGGCTGCCGGGTTCTAGGACTGCTGCTCACGAGAACAGCAGCCCGACATCGACAGACACGACGTTGGACGCGTTTTGACGCTCGTTCTGCCGTCGTCGACAGGCGAGTCTCGCGTGTCGCCCGAATCTGTGTTCTGTCATAGGGTCGTGCGTAGGGATTTTCGATTGGGTACGGAGTACTGGACGGTACCGCGTTGCGACTGCACCTGTGAGTCGAGCCGGCGGTAACTATCTACGCACGACCGTATCAGTCGTCGGTGGTAGATCTACGCACGACCGTATCACCCCTCCGTCATCGTTCGCCACACCTGATCGAGCTTGTTCTGGACCTCCGAGCGTTCCTCCAGTTCCACGTCGAGTCCGTTGCGGAAGGTCACCTCGATGGAGTCGACACACCGGCGGTACACCTTGATTCGCCGGTGTTCGTCCGACAGCGGCCGGTCGTGGAGCTCTAACAAGTCCGTCTCCTCTAGTTCGTTGATCCGTCGGTAACAAGTCGCAATTGGCACCTCCAACTCGTCCGACAGTTCCTGAGCCGACTTCGGCTCCCCGGTGGCGTCGAGGATCTCCGGGTTGTACTTGTTCCCCAGCACCTGGATGATCTCCTCGTCTTCCTCGGCCATTCGATATCGAATTTGATGGGGAGGGCTATAACCCTAACGACGCGTAAGACGCCGCCCCACTGCGGTTCGTCGGACTTCTGTCGTACGATTATCAAATCCGAGAGCAAGAGGTGACGTTCACACGAGACGAACGACGGTCGGACCGCGTCGATCGGTCTTGACGGCGCGTCGATCGGTCTCGGCGGCGCGTCGATCCGTCCCGGTGTCGCGTCGATCCGTCCCGGTGTCGCATCGATTCGTCTCGACTGTCCAGTCCCGCGGGTCTTATATCTGCGTGTGACGGAGTATCACACATGAGTGATCTCTCGTTGGACGCGACGCAGTTGGACCGGTACTCGCGGCACATCATCATGGACGAAGTCGGGCCAGCGGGGCAGGCGGCGCTGTTAGACGCGTCGGTGTTGGTCGTCGGCGCGGGCGGGCTCGGGTCACCAGCGATCCAGTATCTCGCCGCGGCGGGTGTCGGTCGGCTGGGAATCGCGGACGACGACGTGGTCGAGCGGTCGAATCTCCAACGGCAGATCGTCCACGCGGACGCCGACGTCGGTCGTCCCAAGGTCGAGTCGGCCGCGGCGTACGTCACAGACCTCAACCCGGACGTGACTGTCGAGCCACACGAGGTGCGTGTCGACCCGGAGACTGTGGGGAATCTGCTCGCCGACTACGATCTCGTGGTGGACGCCTCCGACAACTTCCGGACGCGGTACGTGGTCAACGACGCTGCGCGGCTCCGCGACGTCCCGGTGACACACGGCGCGATCTACAAGTTCGAAGGGCAACTCACCACGCTCGTCCCCGGTGGTCCGTGTTACCGGTGTCTGTTCCCCGAAGCCCCCGACCCGGAGGACGCTCCGGACTGTGCGACGACCGGGGTGTTGGGGGTGCTCCCGGGGACTGTCGGCACGATTCAGGCGACGGAGGCTGTGAAGCTCCTGTTGGAGTTGGGTGAACCGCTCGTCGGCCGCCTGCTGGTGTACGACGCGACGGACACCAGCTTCCAGACGGTGTCGTTCCGGCAGAACCCGGGCTGTCCGGTGTGTGGCGACGACCCGATCGACTCCGTCGCCGAGGTGTCGTACACCGACGGCTGTCGGATCGCGTCGGAGTAGCCTGTCACGCCCTCGTCGGAGTAGCCTGTCACGCTCTCGTCGGAGTAGTCTGTCACGCTCTCTGTCGGTCTTCACCCACTCTCGCGGCTGTCGTCGCCGCCGAGTTGCCGGCCCACGATCTCGTCGGCGTGGTCGAGGAACTCGTCTCGTCGTTCCTTCGGAATGGTCGCCCCCGCGGCCACGTCGGGGCCCCCGCCAGCACCGTCGACGGCCCCGGCAGCCTCGGACATCACGACAGAGAGGTCCAGTCCGCGTCGCACGAGCGTGTGCGTGCCGCGTGCGGACACTTTCAGTTCCTCGGCGTTCTTCTCGGCGAAGGCGATGATCGGGACCGACCGCGGAATCCCGTCACTGCCGACTGCCATCCCCGCGACGATGCCGACGATCGTCTCGCGGATGCGCGTGCCGGCGTCGAACCACTGGAGGTTGTCTCGCTGCTCGGTGCCTTCGGACTGGACCAGCTGGACTCCCTCCGAGAGATTCCGGCGGTGTTGCCGCAACAGAGTCTGCGCGCGGCCGAGCGCCTCGTCGCGGTCGCCGAGACACACGGCCAGCCCCACGTCCGCTCGCTCGTAGCGTGCGGTCGCGTTCAACAGCGTGGAGAACTCGCTCACGTCTCTGAGCTCCGTCCCCGGCTCCTCGTCGGTCAACACGTAGGTGGTGCCGACCAGTCGCTCGACACGGTCCGGTGGCACGCCGGAGCCGACCGCCCGGCGGAGAAGCGCGCTGACGACGGTCTGTCGCTCCGTACCGTCGAGATCGACCCACCGCCGCCACTCGTCGTCCGTCTTCAACTCGATGCCGGTGTCGTGGAGGAACTCGACGGCTCCGTTCTTGTCGTCCGAGATCCCGGGGATCTGAACGTCGCTGGCGTACTCCAACAGCTTCGGGAGCGGACGCGTCTGACGACCGTACAGCGCGAGATCGGTCTGTTCCTCGATCACCCCCGCTGCGACACCCTCGGCGACGATGCGACGGTTCGCTCCCACCAGCCCGCCGTCGGAGTCCTGCATATCGCCGACTGCGCCGACGACCGCGAGCGCCGCGAGATCGCGGTTGTCCGACGGCGTTGGACCCGCGCTCGGACCGCTGGCGAGTGCAGCCAGTCCGCCGTCTGCACGTGGTGTCGGGGAGTCGCCTGTGCCGTCGTGGGAAGTGTCGCTCGCGCTCACCGTGTCTCCGTCTGTCTCGTCTGCCGTCTCGTCTACCGTGGCGTCTTCCATCGCCCGTGCGAGGACGTACGCCGCGCCAGCGCCTGACAGCTCCGACGCGCCGTCGATCCCTTCCAACAGCGGATTGAGGTGGTACTCCGTCTCGGCGTCGGCCGGCTGGTGGTGGTCTGCGATCACGGGCGTGAACGCTCCCCGCGCCTCGTGGGCGGCGATGTGGTCCAACTGGCCGCTGCCGAAGTCGGTGAACAACACGGTGTCGTAGTCGGTGGCTGCGACCTTCGCCACCTCCTCGGCGTCTAGCTGTTTTGCGAACGTCGTCTCGAACGGGACGCCCGCCCGCCGCAGCGCGGTCGCGGCGACGGCGGCGCTCGTCAACCCGTCCGCGTCGATGTGTGACGCGAGCAACACCTCGTCTGCGGCCACGAGCCGGTCTGCACACGCCGCCGCGCGCCCCGCGAGCGCCGGCACTGGCGGCGTCTCTGGTGCCGGATCTGGCTCTACGTCGCCGAGTGTCATCTACGCGGTGTTGTGGCGTGTTCGTACTTAAACGGTCGTCCGAGTGACGCCACTGACGGTCTCACCGGAGGACGAACCTCGTCTCACCGCCACTTGATCGAACAGCCACGACTCGGCCCGGGGTCGATGTCGACGGGCTCACCGGCGAGCACGCTGTTGATCGCATCGCGGATGTAGACGGTCGTCACCTCGTCGTCCGGGTTGAGCGCGTCGTCGAGTCGACCGTTGTACGCGAGTCGGAACGTGCCCTCGTCGTTGCGGAGGAGGAACGGGTCGGGGGTACACACCGCGCCGTACGAGCGTGCGACGGACTGGGACTCGTCGCGGAGGTAGGCGTCGTACGCGACCTCTCCGCGTTCGACGTACGCCGCCATCTTCTCGACGGAGTCCTCGGGGTACTCCTCGGCGTCGTTCGGGTTGATCCCGACGACTGCACAGTCGTCGTACGTCGCCGCGATGTCGTTCAACAGGTCGAACTTCGCCTTCGCGTACGGACAGTGGTTGCAGGTGAACACGACCAACACCGCGTCGTTGTCGTCGAAGTCGGACAGCGCGTACTCCCCGTCGACGCCGGGCAGTTCGAACGACGGGACTGCTTCGCCGCGCGCGAGTTCCGTGTCTGACTCTGTAGCGACCATACCAGACCGTACGACTCCGGACAGAAAACCGTTCGCCGAATCGACGTGGCAGACGAGGCGTCGGTCGTCCTATCAGCCACAGCGGTTCACAGCCGCCCGAACGCTGGATTCTGACACGTTCCGACTGTTCGGAACCGGGGCAAACGGTTAACACGGAGGTTCGTGTGGGTACGGACGATGACCCGAGGATCAGAGTGTCACATCCCGGAGTGGGCGGAGCTGCTGGGCGCGTCCGTTCCCGAGACGGCGTGTGACCGTCAGTTGCGGACGCTGCGGGACCGGCAGGGGCACGACCGCGCCGAGAGCGCGCGCTGATACGGTCGTGCGTAGATCGGTACCACCGACGACTGACAGAGAGCACCGCAGCGACGTGATACCGCCCGATACCGCGACAGTCACCGAAAATCACTACGCACGACCGTACGACGCCGGCCGCGGTCGCCGCTCCGACACCCTTACGGGAGTACCACGCCGACAGAGAGGCGATGAGTAGGAGCGCGGCAGACACGGAGGACCACGGCGACACCGGCGAGGACGGGACGCCAGACGCCTCGCCGCACCCGGAGGCCTCGGAGGCGTTCAGAGCGGTCTGTCGAGAGTTGGTCGACCGGATTCTCGACGGCGACGTGGACAGTGACAGCTTGGAGTCTGCGAAGCTCGACGTCTGTTCGGACTACTCCGCGCCGAAGGTGCCACAGAACACCGACATCCTCCAGTACGCCCCGGAGGACCGCCGCGAAGACGTGATGGAGGTCGTCAGACGCAAGCCTGTCAGAACCGCGTCTGGCGTCTCCCCGGTGGCCATCATGACCTCTCCGCACATGTGTCCCCACGGGAAGTGTCTCTACTGTCCGGGCGGGCCGGCCTCGGAGTTCTCCAGCGCCCAGAGCTACACGGGCCACGAGCCGGCGGCCGCACGCGGGAAACAGAACGACTACGACCCCTACGGGCAGGTGCGTCTCCGGCTGGAACAGCTCCGTCACATCGGCCACCCGGTCGACAAGGTCGAGCTGATCCTGATGGGCGGGACCATGACGGCCCGGAGCCACGACTACCAGGAGTGGTTCGTGAAGCGCGCGCTCCAGGCGATGAACGAGTACGACACGGACAGCGAGCCGAACCCCGCCGAGGGACGGTCGTTCGCACAGGACCCCGAGGCGTACGAGTTCGCGTACCTCGAAGACGTGAAGCGTCGCAACGAGACGAACGACGTGCGGTGTATCGGGATCACGTTCGAGACGAAGCCGGACTGGTGTGATCCCGAGCAGATCGACCGCATGCTGCGACTCGGCGGCACCAAGGTCGAGGTCGGGGTCCAGACCACCTACGAGCGGATCAACCGCGAGATGCACCGCGGGCACGGCGTCGGAGCCTCGCGGGACGCCAACCGACGGCTGCGCGACGCGGCGTTCAAAGTCGGCTTCCACACGATGCCGGGCCAGCCCGGGATGACCGAGACGATGATCCGCGAGGACTTCCGACAGCTGTTCGAGAACCCGGACTGGCGACCGGACTACCTGAAAATCTACCCGACGCTCGTCGTCCGCGGCACTCGTGTGTACGACCAGTGGCGACGCGACGACTTCGAGCCGCTGGACAACGAGCAGGCGGCCGACGTGATCGCAGACGCGATGGACCGGATTCCGAAGTACTGTCGGCTCCAGCGCGTCCAACGAGACATCCCCGCCGACTTCATCGACGCCGGCGTCTGGAAGTCGAACCTCCGGCAGCTGGCGGAACAGCGCGCCGAGGAGAAGGGGTACGACCTGCGGGACATCCGCGCTCGGGAAGTCGGCCACAACGACGCCACTCCCGACCCCGGGGACGTGGAACTGGACGTGGTGGAGTACGAGGCGGGCGGCGGAGTCGAGCAGTTCATCTCGTTCGAAGACACCGTGCGAGACCTGCTCGTCGGGTTCTGTCGGCTCCGGTTCCCGTCGTACTCACACGCCGCCCCCGGCACTGCAGACGACGATCCGATCCGGCGGGAGCTGCGGGACGCCGCCCTCGTTCGGGAACTCCACGTGTACGGCTCCCCGGCGACCTTCACCGACGAGGGCGACGGCGACTGGCAACACCAAGGGTACGGCCGTCGACTGCTGCGGGCCGCCGAGGACCGCGCTCGGGAGGCTGGCTTCGGGAAGCTCTCCGTCATCTCCGGGATCGGTGCCCGCGAGTACTACCGCGAGAAGCTGGACTACTACCAAGACGGCCCGTACGTGAGTCGAGCACTGTAGACCGCCGCGTCGTGAGTGATGCGACGAGTGTCGTGTCGTGGACGACGGACGCGCGAGTGTCGTGTCGTGGACGACGGACGCGTCGAGGTCGTGTCGTGGCGGCACGACAGCCGAGTTTTTGTCCACGCACGACAGAGAGACGTGTGTGACACAGTCGACCCCCACACCGACTCCGACGCCGGCACCGGCACCCGCCGAGGGGCGCGGGATGATCGCGTCGGCCGGCGAGGGGCTGTTGAGCGTCGCACGCGAGGTGTTCGGGGGTGTCGAGGCGACCGACGCGAGGGTCGCGGTGACACTCGGGCTGGCGGCCGTCGTGGTCGTCGGCGGCGTGTTCTTTCTGCCGCGGATCGTCCACGTCGTCGGACAGCTTCTCACACGCGTCGCGTTCGACCGGGATCTGTTGCCCGAGGAGACGAAGGGGTACGACTACCTCCTCGCGGAGTCGTTGGTCGTGCGGACGATCCAAGTGACACTGGCGGTCGGTGCGGTCGTCGCCGGCCTGTTCGTCTGGGGCTACGCGGAGGCTGCCGCGGAGGTGGCACGACTCCTCGGGACGGCCGCTCCGACGGCCGGCCGGATCGCTATCACGCTGTTGTTGATCGCGGGAGCGCTGGTCGGCGCAGACGTGCTGGAGGGGAAGATGCAGGAGTTCGCAGACGAGTCGACACTGATCAACCGTCACCAGCAGGGGATCGCGTTCCAGGTGATCCGGGTGTCGCTGTTGATCGCCGTCGGACTGACCGTGCTCTCCGTGTGGAACTTCCAGCTCGACGGCCTCCTCGTCGGGGCGGGCTTCCTCGGGATCGTGGTCGGGATCGCCGCACAGCAGACGCTGAGTTCGCTGATCGCCGGGTTCGTGATCATGTTCTCGCGCCCGTTCGAGCTCGGCGACTGGGTGGAGATCAGCAACGTCGAGGGCGTCGTGACGAACATCACGATCATCAACACTCGCCTCCGGACCGCGTGGGGTGACACGGTCGTGTTACCGAACGATCAGGTGAGCAACGCGACAGTGACGAACCACACGGAACAGAACCGGCTCAGACTCTCCGTCGACGTGGGGGTCGACTACAGCACGGAGCTCGAGACGGCACGGGAGCTGGCGCTGACGGCGATCAACGAGGCAGAGAAGGTCAAGCCAGTTCCGGCACCGCAGGTGCTGCCGAAGGCGTTCGGCGACTCCGCAGTCGTGTTGGAGTGTCGCTTCTGGATCGACAACCCCTCCGCGCGGACGCGAGCACTCGCCACCGCCGAGGTCGTCCAGTCGATCAAGCAGCACTACCAAGCAGAGGGTGTGAAGATCCCGTTCCCACAGCGTGAACTCGCCGGACGCGCCGAGGAAGGCGGGTTCCGTGTCCGTGAGGAGAGACCGGAGCCACCCGCGGAGGCGAACGGGGAGACGCCGCCGGCCGAAGTCGTCGAACGAGACGACTGACTACCGGCGACGACAACGAGTCGACCGACTACCGGCAACACCGAGACGACTGGCACCGAAGACCCGCGGTCTCGTCCCCCCTCCACAGGTTGTGTTCACCTCCTCTTCGACGCACCATTTGCCGCACGCAGAGCGGTAGTTTCAAACTCTGGTAACCCGTGAGACAGGTATGCTCCAAGCGGGCGAGACAGCGCCGACGTTCACGGCGTCGGTGGCGACGACAGCGGGGGAGTTGGAGGCGTTCGACCTCTCGGAGTGGTTCGACGACGCGCCGCTCGTGGTGGCGTTCTTTCCGGCAGCGTTCTCCAGCACCTGTACGGACGAACTCGCGTCGATTCAGAGCGACGGCGACCGTTTCGCCGGGGCTGGCGGCACGGTGCTCGGCGTGAGCACGGACCTCCCGTGGGCGTTACGGGAGTTCGCCGACACGGAGGGGCTCCAGTTCCCGTTGGTCGCAGACCACGACCGCGAGGGGATCACTGCGTTCGACGTGGTCGACTCCTTCCCGGAACTGGGACTCGAACGAGTGGCACAGCGGTCGGTGTTCGTCGTCGACGAGAGCCGGACGATCACCTACGCGTGGGCTGCAGACCACCCCGGGCAGGAGCCGCCGTACGAGGACGTGCTCGCCGCGACACGTGGAGCCGAACACTAGCGTCTCGGGTCGCTACAGAGCCGAGCACTCGTACAGACTCGGGTCGTCACCGAGCCAGACGCTCGCGTAGCTTCGACCTGCCACGAGCGGGACAGAGCGCGACCTCGACTGGATCAGCGACGCTCGTACTCCATCTGGTCGGAGACGGTCGAGGCCGTCGACGCGCCGAACTCCCGTTCGACGAGGTGGAGCGCGAGGTCGATCCCGCTGGTGACGCCGCCGGCTGTCACCACGTCTCCGTCGTCGACGACGCGGTCTTCGCGGACGACCGCGTCCGTCTCTCGGAGGTCGTCCAACGCGCCGCGGTGTGTGACCGCCGGGCGACCGTCCAGCACACCCGCCTCGGCCAACAGCATCCCGCCGGTACACACCGAGGCGACTGTCGCACCCGCGGCGTGGTGTTCGGCGACAGCCTCCGGGATCACACCCGCGTCGTACTCCGCGTACGCGCCGGCGGCCGAGCGGTCGTTCCACCCGCCGCCCGGGACGACGAGCAGAGCCGGCGCGTCCGGCTCCTCCGGAGTCGGCAGTCGGCCGTCTGGCTCGACACGAAGCCCGTGACTCGCTGTCACCCGTGTCGGCTCGCTGTCGCCGACCGTGCACAGACCCACAGCACAGTCTGCGCCCGCGTCCGCCGCGTTCTGGAACACCTCGAAGGGACCGATTGCGTCGAGTTCGTCGAACCCCTCGTAGATCGGAATGGCGATTCGCACGGTCGCCTCTCGGGCGACCGACGCAAAAACGCTCCCGCTTCGAGCGATCCGAGCGATCCGCAGGCCTCGGACTGTCGCCGCTCGTTCGTCAGTCTCAGTCTGCGGTGAGTTCACTCTCCTCGCGGTCGACAGCAGTCTCGGCGTCGTCGAACTGGAGACAGGCGGCGGGGTGACCGACGCCAGTGTCGCGCAGTCCGGGGTCGGTCGACTCACACGGCGAGGCGAACGTCTCGGCGAGTCGCTCGACGCCGGCCGCCGTCTCGCCGCGGACGATCTCGTCGAGTGCAGAGGAGAGCACCGACTCCGCCTCTGGATCGTCGACTGTCTCGGGAACGTCGTGTTCCGCGCGGAGTGCGGCCCGCATCTCCGCCGCCTGTTCGTCTGTCAGCGACGCGTCGGGATCGACACCGACGAGGTCGCGGAGACTCTCGACGTCGATTCCGTGTCTCCGTGCCGTCACGCGGAGGTCGACGATTCCGCGGTACGTCGACTGATCCAGATCGAGTTCCGCTGGTTGGATCACCTCCGGACACCGCGTGTGGAAGTTACAGCCGGCGGGCGGGTTCGACGGGTTCGGCACCTCGCCAGTCAGGCTGGCGTCGATCCCACGCTCGCCCGGGTCGAGCGTCGGAATCGACCGGAGCAGCGCCCGCGTGTACGGGTGCTGTGGCTCTTCGAACAGCGTCTCCGTGTCGGCCAACTCCACGATCTCGCCGAGGTACATCACCGCGACACGGTCACACACCTCACGAACCACGCTCATGTCGTGGCTGATGAACAGAATCGAGAGATCGAACGCCGCTTGGACCTCTCGCAGGAGCGTGATCACGTCGGCTTGGACGGACACGTCGAGGGCAGACACCGGCTCGTCGGCGACGATCAGCCGCGGGTTGACGACCAGTGCGCGTGCGAGTGCGACGCGCTGTTTCTGCCCGCCGGAGAGCTCGTGTGGGTACCGATCCGCGTCGTCTGCCGCCAGTCCCACCCGTTCGAGCAGGTCACGAGCGATGGTCTGGCGGCGCTCGCGCGGGCCGACACCGTGGATTCGCAGCGGCTCCGCAATCGACTCCCCGACGGTCATCCGTGGATCGAAGCTGGAGTCCGGGTTCTGGAAGATCATCTGCGCCTCCCGCCGGAACGCCTTCAGCTCCGTGTCGTCGAACGCCGTCAGATCCTGCCCGTCGAACAACACCTCCCCGTCCGTCGGCTCCTCCAGCCGGAGAATCGTCTCCGCGGCTGTCGACTTCCCGCAGCCGGACTCGCCGACGAGACCTACCGTCTCACCCGGGTCGACTGTGAAGCTGATGCCGTCGACCGCCCGAACACGACCGACTTCGCGGTTGAAGATCCCCTCCGTGATCGGGAAGTGTTTCGTCAAGTTCCGCACTTCTAACAGCGGCTCCGTTCGGCTCACTGCCGATCACCCCCGTCTTCGAGCGTCGACACGTCGTGTGCAGGACCGTAGTAGACGCAGGCGGCCGTGTGATCAGCGTCACCGCCGACGGGGGCTGGCGACTGCCGATTCCCGTCGCCGCCAACGTGGTACAGCGGTGGTTGATCGCCGCTCGCACAGCCGTCGGTGGCGTACTCACACCGCGGGTGGAACCGACAGCCCTCCGGTGGGTCCGTCGCCTCCGGCAACGACCCCTCGATGCGCCGCATCGCGGAGCCACGACCGGGGAGACACGCGATCAGCGACCGCGTGTACGGGTGTGCGGGCGCTTCGAACACCTCCTCGACGCGACCGCGCTCCATCACCTTCCCGGCGTACATCACGACGACTCTGTCGGCGATCTCCGAGACCACTGCCAGATCGTGGGTGACGAAGATCACGCTCATGTCGAAGTCGGCTTGGAGCTCCTCCAGCAGTCGGAGAATCTGAGCTTGGATCGTCACGTCCAGCGCGGTCGTCGGCTCGTCGGCGATCAACAGATCCGGGTCCCGAGCCAGCGCCATGGCGATCAACACGCGCTGTTTCATCCCGCCGGAGAACTCGTGTGGGTAGTCGTCCACCCGGGAACTCGCCTCCGGGATACCGGTCCTGTCGAGGAGGTCCACGACACGCCGCCGGACCTCCGCGTCGGAGATGCCGTCCTCGTGAATCCGCAACACCTCGCCGATCTGGCGACCGACCCGGTAGACCGGGTTGAGCCCGTTCTGTGGGTTCTGGAACACGTGACTGATCCGGTCGCCGCGGATCTCCTGCAGCTCCTCGTCCGACAGCCCGGTGAGCTCTCGCCCGTCGAAGGTGACCGACCCGTCGACGATCTCTCCCGGCGGAATGTCGATGATCTTCGTCACGGACTCGCTGGTCACCGTCTTCCCGCTCCCGCTCTCGCCGACGATGGCGACCGTCTCCCCGCGGTAGACGTCGAAGTCGACGCCGTCGACCGCGCGGACTGTCCCCTCCTCCGTGTGGAAGTGGGTGGTGAGGCTCTCGACCGACAACAATGGCTCTGTGCCACTCACGATTCACCACCTCCAGCGGTCACGGGAGTGTGACGACCTCCATCGGTCGCAGGAGTGTGACGACCTCCAGCGGTCACGGGAGTGTGACGACCTCCAGTGATCGTGACAGGGAAGCCAGAGCGAGCGTTCACAGTCCGCCACCTCCTTCGATCTGTTGGCGAGGGTCCATGGCGTCACGCATCGCTTCGCCGACGTAGTAGAACGACAACACGGTGAAAAAGAGGAAGATTCCCGGGAACGTGGAGATCCACCACGCGGTCGCCAAGTTCGACTGGCCGGCGGAGATCGTCCGCCCCCACGAGAACGTCGTCGGGTCGCTGAACCCGAGGAACGCGAGCGAGGCTTCCCCGAGAATGAACCCGGGGATAGCGACGGTCGCGCCGATGACGATACTGTTCGCGGAGTTGGGGATCAGGTGACGCTGGACGATGTACAGCATACTCGCGCCGGAGGCGCGTGCGGCGGTGACGTACGCCTCCGACGAGCGCTGGAGCGCCTCGCCACGCACCGTCCGCGCGATCCCCTCCCAGCTGAAGAAGCCGAACAACAGGATGATCATCCACAGTTCGCTGCCGAACAGGTAGGTCAACAGCAACAACAGCATGAACGTCGGGAACACGGACTGCACGTCCACGTACCGCATCAACACCTCGTCGAGCCAGCCGATGTCGAGTGCGGTGGCCAGCGCCGCGAGACTGCCGACCACCGACCCGATCAGGACGGTGAACACGGTGCCGATCAGCCCGACCTCCATGCTCACACGCATCCCGTAGACGATCAGCTTCAGGACGCCCTTCCCCTCCGCGGTCGTTCCGAGCGGGAACTGCCACGTCCCGGTCTTCACGACGCCGCCGACGGTCGCCGTGATCCCGACCGGCGGGACGATCCGGTTCGTGAACCGGGTCTCGGGGGGCGACATCACCGCGGGGCCGACGATGCCGATCACGAACACGACGAGGAGGTACACGAGCGCCGCGACTGCGACCCTGTTTTTCACGAACCGACTCCAGTAGAACTCCCGCATCCGCGGATTCCGGTACAGCGGCACCACGCCGTGGAAGAACACGGCGACTAACGTGGCGACGAACAGCCACTCCACGCTCAACACGTCCCAGTTGGCGATCAACGGGTGCTCGTTTCGAATCACCGCGTAGTCGTAGGCGAACAGGACGACGATGGCCCCGTACGCGAGCAGCTCTGCGACTGCGGTCCGCGAGACGTTGAACGTCGACACCTCCTGTGTGTCCCAGTCGACCTCTTCGAACGTCTCCCTGTCTGTGCGTGCCGTGACATCCGTCTCTCGTTGTGTCGCCATAGCTATCGATTACCGCTGTCTCTGCGGGTCGTGGTTGTCGAGCGTCGCCGTCGTTGTCGGCCTCCATCACTGTCGAGTGTCATCGTTACCGATTCCCGTAGTCGATTCGCGGGTCCAAGATCACGTACGCGATATCCTCCAGCAGGTTGCCGAAGATGGCGAGAAACACCGTGACGAGTGTCGTCGCCAGCACCAGCGGGGTGTCCTGCTCGACGATGGCGGTGTACGTCATCAGTCCCAGCCCCGGGATGGCGAAGATCTGTTCGATGATCACGGAGCCGGACCAGAAGATCGCCAGCAGGCTCCCGACGAAGCTGGTCGACAGCGGCACCGCGGCCATCCGCAGCACGTGCCAGATCATCAGCCGGTACTGACTGGCCCCCTTCGCCTTCGCCACCTTCACGAACTCCGCGTTCATCTGCTCTAACGCCTGTGCGCGGGAGTACCGCATCTGCCACGCCAGCGACGCCGTCAGCAACACCGTGACCGGGAGTATCAGCTGTCTGAGATTCGCCAGCGACAGCCACCCCTGCTGGATCGGGATACCGCTCTGGTAGTAGGTGGGGACCAACTCCACTCTGGTGCCCAACAGGATGATCAACACCAGCGCGAACCAGAAGTTGGGGATGCTGATCCCGAAGAAGCCGACGAACGACGCCGTGTAGTCCGTCACCGTGTACGGCTTGTACGCGGAGTACAACCCCAGTCCGTAGCCGACGAGCGTCGAGATCACTAACACGGGGATCGCGTACTGTGCGGTGAATCGCCACGCGTCGAGAATCGCCGGGATCACGTACTGCGACCGCGACTCCGACCACCCCCAGTTGAGCGTGACCATGTTCACCATGTAGTTCTTGTACCGCTCCGTCACCGGCTGGTCGAGGTTGTTTCGCTCTCGGAACTGTTCTCGACACTCCTGTGGGTTCTCGCCGACCGCCGCACAGCTCATCGTCGCCCGCATCTGCCCCGGGTTGGGTGAAGCGCTGATGAGCCCGAACGTGAGTGTCAGGGCGATCCACATGGCGACGAACGTCCACAGGACGCGCTTGAGTATGTACCACTTCATGTGTTGACCGTGTCTTCGATTGGATTTTTCACCCGGTCGACCGGTCTGGCGTGTGAGCGCCGGCCCGTCTGCCGTGTGAGCGAGGCGAGTGGGTCTGTCCGCCGTCTACCGCCCGGGTTTCCCGTCGGAGAAGTACATCACGTCGTGGTTCTGGTCGACGAAGTAGCTGGCAGCCGGGCTGTTCGGCAGTCCAGCCACGTCGTCGCGGTAGGCGGTGTAGTTGATCGGGTTCGACTCGAACACCACCGGGCGCTCCTCCGAGAGGTACCGGAGCATCTCCGTGATCGTCTCCCGTGCGGTCTCGATGCTCTCTGCGGTCCGTGCCTCCTCGCGCATCCCGACGAGGTCACGGTCCGGCGTGAACCCGTAGGCGTTGAAGTTCTCCCGCTCGCCGAACAGCGAGGTGACGGTGCCGGCCGGCGTGAGCGGACCGTAGCTGAACCCGAGCGTGAGCATCAGGTCCCACGGCTTCGCGGAGACCGCCTTGTCCCACGGACCGTAGTTGTACGTCGACGGGTGGGCGTTGTCGCTGCCGTAGCCGACCGAGCCCTCGGAGACGCCCTCTGCGGGGTTGTTCGTCCGGAAGTAGTTGCCCAGCATGCTGGTCCAGGAGGTCGTCGTCGTGTTCAGCGCGATACCGACCTTGCCGAGACGCTTCTTCAGGTACGCCGCACGGAGGTCGTCCGTCTCGTCGGAGACGTACACGAGCGTGAGCTCCACCTGCTCGCCGTCTGGGCCGACGAACGTGTCGCCGCTGTAGCCGTAGTCGCTCGACGTGCCCTCCTCGAGCAGCCGGCGAGCCTCGTCGAGAGAGCCGTCGAACGACACGGCGTCGTCCGGGTAGTACGGACCCCACTTCGGGTGGAGTGTGTTCTGGACCCCGGCGTGACCGCTGAGGATGTTCGTCGCCACGAACTCGTTGTGGTAGACGTGTGACAGCGCGTAACGCACCTTCTTGTTGCGGAGCTGGTCCCAGCCGTTCGCACGCTGGTTGATCCCGAGGTAACTGGAGAAGGAGACGAACGGGTTCTCGTAGAGTGTGGTGTCCTCGCGCCCCTGCCAGTTGGCGACCTTGTTCGACGGGATACCGACACGGTCGATCTCGCCGGCTTTCAGCGCCTGGCGAGCGGTACTCTGTTTCTGGAAGTACTGGATGTGGTACTCGTCGAAGAACGGTGCCTCGGCGTAGGCGTCCGGCACACGGTCGTCCTCCTCGGCCCACTTGCGGAGGTAGTAGTCGTCGGCGCGCTCGAACTCCATCACGGACTGCTGTGACCACCGCACGAGATCCCACGGCCCGAGGTTCCCGTTGAACGTCGAGCGCATCACCTCCTCGTCTTTCACGAGCCCCTCCACGTTCTGATCGTCGACGTACGGCTGGGCGAGCTCTCGCGGAAGCGGGAACATCCCGCCGAGCGGCTCCTCGTACGGGAAGAACGGACGCGGCTCCGGCACCGTCATCCGGATAGTCAGGTCGTCGACCTTCTCGAAGTCGATCGGCTCGTTGTCCTTGCCGACGCTGAACAGGTACGAGTAGGTGAAACTCGTCCAGTCGGCCGTCCACAGGTTCTCGACGTTCCAGATGTACGTCTCTGCCGTGACCTGTCCGTAGCCGTTGCCGAACTGGAGGTTGTCACGGAGGGTGACCTCGACCTGCGTGAGATCGTCGCTGACCGTGAAATCCTCGAACCACATCGGGAAGATGTCCTCGTACGCCTCCCCCTTCCGGGCGAAGCCCCCGTCCATCACCTGTTCGACGCGGTCCGAGGTCTCCCCGTCGCCGATGCGGAACGCGTTCAGCCCGTTGGTGGTGCCGGTCGTCGCCTCCTTGAACACGCCGCCCTCCGGAATCGACTGCTCCGTCTCCGTCGGGGTGGGTGTACTCTCCAGCGGGTCTTCGGTCGTCTGTACGGCTGTCTCGGACGCTGTCGCCGCGGCGGTCTCCGTCGACTCGCCAGAACTACTACACCCCGCCAGCCCGGCGACGACGCCCGTCGCGCTCAGGTACGTCAGGAACCGCCGCCGCTCCGACTGGTCGACCTGGCCTGTCGGCTCGCTGTCGTTCGACATGTGAACTGGTGTCTGTTCTCACATACAAGTACCTTGCGATAGAACAGAATCTCAAGTATTTTTGAACAGCTGCAGTAAATGAAATTGCTGTTAAATGCTACTCGTTTGTGGGTGGTCGTTCGCGGCACTGCGACGCCACGCGACACCCAGCAGGCCGGCTCTGTCGGTCGTCGTCGTGACGAAACGCCGAAACCCGTCCTCCCTGTAGACGGTGGCATGACAGACGACACGGACGAGTCGGCGGAGTCAGTGGCCGAGGAGTCGGTATCCGGAACGTTCGTCGTCACACACACCGACGAGGAGACAGCAGTGTTACAGGACGCCGAGACGGGACAGGTACACACCCTCTCAGAGCACCCGGACCTGACGACGGAGACCGTCGTGGAGGCGACGCTCGCGCCGGAGCCGCCGATGGGCGTGACGTACGCTCTCCAGTCGATCACGGAGCAACGGACAGTTCGCATCGAACAGACCGGCGAGTCGCCCACCTCGCAGGCCCGCGAGATCGCAGCCGAGCAGGATGTCGGTGACGTGACACGGCAGGAGCGTGCTGGAACGGGTGAACTCCACGTAATCTCCGTCCCGGACGAGCAGACGGAGTCGGCGGTGGCGGACGTGCTGGAGGATCGAGAGACGCGACTGGTTCAGGCCGCGCGAGCCGAGGCGTCGCTGGTCGAGGTGCGGTCGGAGCCGGGGGTCGTCGTCGTGCGCTACCTTCCCTGATCGGGGCTGGCGGGCCACCACCGGTCGGCAGATCGACAGCAGCCAACGGAGCAGCGGGAAGCGACGAGAGGCGACGCGTCAGGAGACGACAGATCGACGAGAGACGACGAGTTGGCAACTGCTTTGTCACTCCACCCACACGTCGGTGGTATGGACCCCGACTTCGGGCGGATCGACGACACACTCGCCGCCGCGGACGCCGACGCCTACCTCGTCAACGCCGACTCCGAGGACGCCACCCAGCGGTACCTCTCAGGGTTCGACGCGCCGGACCCGTTCTTCACCTGTTACACGCCCACGGGTGTCTGGCTCCTCGTGAGTGGCTTGGAGTACGGTCGTGCCCGCGAGCAGGCACGCGCGGCAGAAGTCCGTCGCTACGCGGACTACGACCGTCGCGCACTGGTCGAGGAACACGGCGAGCGGACGGGAGTGGCCAAGACAGTCGCGGCGTTTCTCGCGGACGCCGACGCCGAGTCGGTGCTCGTCCCCGAGCGGTTCCCGCTGGGGATCGCGGACGCGCTCCGTGCGGAGTCGGTCGAGATCGACGTCGACACGGACGACGTGGTCGGTGAGATTCGTGCGACGAAGACCGACGAGGAGGTCGGCTACATCGAGACTGCACAGACGGCCAACGAGGCAGCGATGGCTGCCGCCGAGGAGCTGCTCCGTGAGGCCTCGGTCGACGACGACGGGCGACTCGTCCACGGAGGCGACCTGCTGACGAGCGAGCGCGTTCGGACGGAGATCGAACACACACTGTTGGACCACGGCTGTGCGTTAGACGAGACAATCGTCGCCTGTGGCTCGGACGCCGCGGACCCACACGAGCGGGGGAGTGGGCCGCTCGTCGCCGACGAGCCGATCATCGTCGACATCTTCCCACGGGACACAGAGACGAAGTACCACGGCGACATGACGAGAACGTTCCTCGTCGGGGAGCCGAGCGCGGAACTCACGCGGCGGTACGACCACACTCACGAGGCGATGATCGCCGCCCTCGACACTGTCGAGGCTGGAGTCACCGGTGCAGACGTTCACGACGCCGTCTGTGACGTGTACGAGGCGGCTGGCTACGAGACGTTCCGCTCGGACCCGACGACGGAGACCGGATTCATCCACTCGACCGGTCACGGCGTCGGGCTGGAGGTCCACGAAGCGCCGAGCCTCAGCCCGCGCGGCGAGGAACTCGAGCCCGGCCACGTGATCACTGTCGAACCCGGACTGTACGACCCGGCGGTCGGCGGCGTCCGAATCGAGGACACTGTCGTCGTCACAGAGGACGGCTACCGGAATCTCACCGACTATCCCGTCGAACTGGTCGTCGAGTGAGACTGTCGGTCACGAGACCATCACCCCGAGGTCGCCAGACCGAACGTGAGACGCGTTGGAAGTCCAGTTGTGACACACCCGTGTTCACAGACTTGTGGCCGACAGTATGAGGAGGTGGAATTCCACGTCGCTCATGCCGATGAGTCGTAACTTAGGATCGCGTCGAACTAACCTTTCGTTTTATTCTGTTAAAGACTGGAGAAGTTGAGGTAGCTCTGGAGATAGTGCTTTGAGACGCCTCTGAACTTCGCCAGCCACTGGCGAATGAAGCTGTGACGGTTCTCGCAGCTGTTGACGTGAGCATCGCCGATGACGTACGCGTCATCGTGCGTAATAGCGAGGTGAGCGTCAATTCCATCGTACTCGTCGACGTCATCGTAGATCGTGTAGTCGTCCGTACACAGAATCACCGAGCCGTCCCCCAATTCTGCGATCTCTTCATCCACGTCTTCTTTTTCGATCCCTTTCTCGCCCGCAGTCACATAGATCTCGTCGGCTTCACACACCTCGCTCAACGTTATCTCCTCAATTGGGAACTTCCGGTGCTCGAATATCGTCCCTGTGAGGTCGTTGAAATACGTCTCGCATTCCTTACAGCGGTACTGTTGAGCGCCTTTCCCCGTCGTTCCCTTCTTGATGACTGGCTCGCTCTCGTCGCAGTAGACACACGACACCGCCGCGCCGAACCGGGCGCGACGGAGTCGCTGATAGCAGTCCTCCGGATCCGGGAGGAACACTTTGACCGTGTCTTCGTCGATCAACTGGAAGCAACGAACCCCTCATTACTGGAAGTTACGATTCGTCGGATTGAGCGTCGTACCGTACGTCACTCCGTCGCAGTCGCTGTCGACAACGGGGAGTTGAAGTGAACTGACGTGTTAGTATGCGAGTGATAACAACCGTGAGATCGAGACGGAGACGGACGGAGGGGTGGTCGTGAGCCTCTTCGAGCGGATCGTCGAGCAGGTGACGGCGCACAGTCGGATCGCAATCGTGGTGATGTTGGTGCTCACCGCCGGCATCACCGTGGGTGCGACGGAGGTCGAACAGGAGTCGTCGCTGGACCAGTTCCAGACGGACTCGGTCGAGGCGGACAAACTCGACTACATCGAGGCGAACTTCTCGTCCGGCGAGGAGAACACGACGACGGCACAGATCATCCTCAGAGAACAGAACGGCAACGTGTTAGACGAGGCGTCGTTAGTGGACTCTCTCGAATTCCAGCGTGACCTCAGAACGGACGACCGCACGGCGGACACGCTCACCGGCGAGACACCGACGGTCGGCATCGCCAACGTGATTGCCACCGCGGCGATCCAGCAGGAGGAGGCAGAAGACGTGCGCTCGCTGGCGACGGAGATCCAGGAGCTGAACCAGTCTGTCCAACGGCAGCGTGCGGCACTCCAGCGCAACCAGACGCGACTGAACGAGTCGCGTGCCGCGCTCCAGGAGAACCGCACGGAACTGGAGGAAGCACGAGCCTCGCTGGAACGGAACCAGACACGACTGAACGAGTCGCGTGCGGCACTCGAAGCGAACCGCACGGAGCTCCAACGGGCACAGACAGAACTGGAGCAGGACCGCGCGGAACTGCAGGAGCGGAGTAACACGCTGAACGCGACCGCCCAGCGACTCAGAGCCGGGCTGACGACGCTCCGCAACGACCGGAACGCCAGCGTCGACGCCGTCTTCGGGGCCGTGCGTGCGAACACGACCGTGACGCTCAACCGGACTGACCGACAGCTGTACGGGCAGGCGGCGAGACAGATCCGCTCGGCTCGCAACCAGTCGGCTGTGGAGTCGGCGTACACCCTCGGCACACGCGGCGTGCTGCGCGACGACTACCGGGAGGTGAACGAGGAGAGTGCCGAACTCCGCGAGCGGGGCGCAGAGCTCCAACAGCGTGGCCAGCGGCTGCAGGAACGCGGTGAACAACTCCGCGAGCGGGCCGAACAGCTCCGCGAACGCGGCGAGGAGATCCAACAGCAGGCCGCCCAGTTACGGGAGCGTGGCGAGCAACTCCAACAGCAGGCCGACCAGTTACAGGAGCGCGGCGAGGAGCTGGAAGCCGACGTCGAACGGCTCCAGTCGCTCGCAGACGAGCTCGAGACGGAGCGAGAGGAGCTAGCGAACGCCACAGACGCGACGCTGGGCGAGCAGATCGACCAGATCGAGTCGATGAATGCCACGGAGATCGACGACACGATCGGGCTGGTGTTGTCCGAGGACGGCTCGAACGGCGGCTTCTCCGCGTTCGCGTTCGTGCCGACCAGCTACGACACCGGGTCGACGGAGGCGGACGCGACGACGATTCTCGTCACACAGGAGTCCGACTCCGACTCCGTGAACGCGGGTGCCGCCTCCGAGACGGTCGAGGAGTCACAGCTGGCGATGCAGGAGATCGCCGAGTCGCGTGACGACGAGGGCGAGTACCTGATCTTCGGCTCGGGGATCATCAGCCACGAGATCAGCGCCTCACAGGAGGACAGTCTCCAGATCGTCGGACCGTTGGCGGCGCTGTTCGTGTTGCTCGCGCTGATCGTCGCCTACCGCGACCTGATCGACATCGTGCTCGGGCTGGCCGGGATCGCCGCAGTGCTCGGCTGGACGTTCGGGTTCATGGGCTGGCTCGGGATCGACTTCAACCAGATCTTCGTCGCCGTGCCGGTGTTGTTGATCGGGCTGTCTATCGACTACGCGATCCACATCTTCATGCGGCACCGCGAGGAGCGGCAGGCCGCAGACGGCGTCGGTCCACGCCGGTCGATGACAATCGCGCTCGGCGGCGTCGGCATCGCTCTCGTCTGGGTGACGGCGACGACAGTGATCGGGTTCCTCTCGAATCTGACCAGTCCCGTCCCGCCGATCAGAGACTTCGGCGTCGTCTCCTCGTTCGGGATCACGGCCGCGTTCCTGATCTTCGGCGTGTTGATCCCGTCTCTGAAAGTCGAGATCGACGAGCTGTTAGAGCGGTACGGCGTCGACCGCGAGATGGCGGCGTTCGGCACCGGCGGCGGCGCGTTCTCGACGGTGCTGTCGCTCGGGTCGACGGCCGCACAGCGTGCGCCGTACGTCGTAATCGCGTTCGCGCTGGTCGTGACCGCCGCCGGCGGCGTCGGTGCCACACAGGTCGACACCTCCTTCAGCCAGTCGGACTTCCTCGCCGAGGACCCGCCGTCGTGGATGGACGACCTCCCGGAAGAGATTCGACCGGGCGAGTACACCGCGAAGGCGAACTTGGAGTACGTCAACGACAACTTCGTGCGGGAGGACTCACAGGCACAGGTCCTGATCGAGGGAGACGTGACCGACCCGGAGACGCTCGACAGTCTGTCTGCGGCCGCAGACGCGGCGGCCGAGAAGGACGTGACACAGACACTCTCGAACGACGAGGCGGACATCGAGTCGCCAATCGAGACGATGCAGGCCGTGGCGGCACGCAACGAGACGTTCAACGAGACGTTCACCGCCGCCGACACGGACGACGACGACGTGCCCGAGGAGAACGTCACCGCGGTGTACGACACGCTGTTCGACGTCGCGCCAGACGAGGCACAGAACGTGCTCTACCGCACCGAGAACGGAGACTACGAGGCAGCACGCGTCGTGATCTCCGTGAAGGGTGGCGCGTCCGGCGACGACATCACCACACAGATGCGCGACGTGGCAGACGTGATCGACGGGACCGGGCTGACAGTGACCGCCACCGGGAGCGCGATACTCAACAAGATCGTGCAGGACGAACTCCTGCGGACGGTCGTCGAGAGTCTGATCGTCACGCTGATCGCCGTCTTCCTGTTCCTGATGGCGACCTACCGGGTGACCGAGGGGTCGGCCTCACTCGGCGTGGTGACACTGCTGCCAGTCGCCTTCTCCGTGACGTGGATTCTGGGGACGATGTTCCTCGCAGACATCCCGTTCAACGTGCTGACGGGGACGATCACCAGCCTGACAGTCGGGTTGGGCGTCGCGTACAGCATCCACCTCTCCGAGCGGTACAACCAGGAGTTAGAACGGACGGGCGACGTGTGGGAGGCGATGGACCGGGCGGTGACCGGCACCGGCGGCGCACTCCTCGGTTCCGCGGCGACGACCGCCGGCGGGTTCGGTGTGTTGGTGTTCGCCATCCTCCCCCCGCTCCAGCAGTTCGGGACGATCACCGGGATGACGATCGTGTACGCGTTCCTCGCGGCAGTGTTCGTGCTGCCGAGCCTGCTCGTCGGGTGGACTCGTTACCTCGGTCCGGAGTGGGCCGCCGCACAGATCCGTGGTGAGCCCGCACCCACGGGGGACGCCCCCGGCGGAGCGGTTGCCTCGGGAGCCGGGACAGGCGACGGAAACGTGAGCTCGGGGACCGGGGCGGCCGGCAGAAACGTCGACTCGGGGACCGGAGCGGCCGGCAGAAACGTCGACTCGGGAACCGAAGCAGCCGGCGGAAACGTCGCCTCCGGAGCCGGGACAGCCGACGGAAACGTCGCCTCCGGAGCCGGGACAGCCGGCGGAAGTACGACGGGTGCCAGCAGAGCGGGCGGGTCGGTCGATCAGACCGCGACGGCGGGTGTCGAGCCGACAGCCGACGCGACGAACGGCGCTGGTGCCGCGGCTGGAGGGGGTTCGACGGCAGACCCCGACGGAGCCGCGGCCGGGCGAGAGACGACGACCGGCGCGGGAGCGGACGCCGGCAGCGCACCAGACCAGCGAGACGAGTGGGGAGACGCCGGCTTCGTCCCGGCGTCAGTCGTCGACGACGGGCCGCGGGCGCGCCGCGAGATCGACGCCAACTACGTCGCGCCGGACGCGACAGTGACGGTCAGCGTCGTCGTCGAGGAGGCGGACGGTCGGTTCGTGCTCCGCGAGGAGTGTTCCGATCTGGAGTTCGTCGTCCAGTCCACCGATCCGACGCCGGTCGATGTCGTCGAGCGCGGCCCGGAGCTCAACGTCGCGTGGGACGTGACGGGACGCGCAGAGGTCGTCTACGAGCTCCACCTCCCGACGGACGTGACAGACGGGACGGAGTACACGGTCACCGGAACGCTGCTCACCGACGACGGCGACAGGGAGGTCGGTGGCGAGCGGACGGTGACGGTGGTCGCAGACCTGTTCGAGCGGATCGTCTCGGCCGGCGAGGTCACAGACGAGGACCTGCGGCTCGCCCGCGAGCAGTTGGAGGCAGACGCGCTCTCGGAGGCGCAGTTCGACCGGATCTACCGCGCGTGGCTCCGCGAGGGCGGCTCACAGACGCCGGAGCTCCCTGACGGCGCGGCACAGACGGACGGCTCCGAACGGACGGACGGCTCCGAACGGACGGACGGCTCTGGACGGACGGGCGGGTCCGAACGGACGGACGGCTCCGGACGAGCGGGTGGTAGTGGGCACACATCGGACGAGGAGACGAGAGACACAGAGACCGAGTGATGAGTGACACAGCGAGTCGCGCCGAGGCAGTCGACGGGCTGACACGTCTCGGACTGTCGACGTACGAGGCGAAGGTGTTCGTCGGATTACACACCCTCGGCACCGGGAGCGCCGGGGAGGTCGCCGAGGTGACGGACGTGCCGCGCTCGCAGGTGTACGGCGCGGCCGAGGGGCTCGAAGAACTGGGTCTGATCGACGTTCAGGAGGGGACGCCGACAGTGTACCGACCGATTCCGGTGTCGGAAGCGCGGTACGTGTTGTTCGAGCGCCTCCAGGACGCGGGTGAGACGGCGTTCGACTACGTAGAGTCCGTGTCGGGCGAACACGCAGACGAAGACGACACCGGAGAGTCCGTCTGGCGGACGGACGGTCGAGAGAACGTCGCACAGCGGGCCGCGACGACGATCCGCGAGGCGGACGAGCGGGTGATGTACGGTGCCGCCGACGTACAGCGGCTGGAATCGACGGTCGTCTCGGCGTTGACCGACGCCGCCGAGCGTGGCGTCACGGTCCGCGTCGCCAGTGCGGACGACGACGTTCGGGCTGCGGCCCGCGACGCCGACATCGAGACCGCCGAGCTCGCCGCGACCGTCACCCCGGACCTGAGCAGCGGTCGCGTCGTCGTCGTCGACGACGCCGCCGTGCTGCTCTCCGTACTCCCCGGCTCGATGCCACACATCTCTGCCGAGACCGGATTCTGGAGCGTCGACACCGCGTTCGCCCGGATTCTGGTCACCCTCGTCTCCGAGTGGTTCTCCGAACACCTCTCCGAGGGAGCAGGGCGAGGAGAGACGTAGTCCGGGGACGGCGAGAGACGTAGTCCGGGGACGGCGAGAGACGTAGTCGACGGTCGCCGGGGTCGAACACACCACCCCTCGCCAGCAGAGTTATGTTCTCCCTTGTCGTCTGTTGCGGTGGGGAGCACCCCCGTGACACACCGTGGTTTTCAAGAAGATCACCCTGATCGGCCGGAGCACAGAGAGTTTCGACGACGCGGCAGACGACGCTATCGACCGTGCAGAGGAGACACTCCAGAACGTCCACTGGGTCGAGGTAGACGAACTGGGTGTGGAAGTCGCCGGTGCCGAGACCCGAGAGTACCAAGCTGAAGTCACCGTCGCGTTCGAATTGGAAGAGTAGCGACGCTCTGCGCGAGTCGACACGACTCCGCGACGGCGGCAACGTTACCCGGCTTTCGGAACGTGGTGCAACTCGAACGTGGATAAACAGTTATACCGCAGGCGGCCCGAGTGGCGGGTATGACAGACGAGCTACGAACGACGATGGAGCGGGTTGGGGAGCGGTTCAACCTCGGCGAGTACGAGATCGACGCCTACCTCGCCGTGTTGGAACACGGGGAGTTGACCGCCAGCGAGATCGCCGCAGAGACGGACATTCCACAGCCGCGCGTGTACGACACCGTTCGGAGCCTGTCGGACCGCGGGCTGGTGGAACTGCGGGAGTCGCGGCCGATGAAGATCGTCGCGGTCGATCCGGCGGACGCGTTCGGCGACATCCGGTCGTCGCTGGCGGAGATGGTCGACGAGTTGGAGGCGCGGTACACCGCGCCGGCGCGAGACACGGAGGCCGTCTCGCTCGTGAAGTCTCGCTCGACGATCCTGCGGTATCTCGAAGAGATCGTCGAGAGCGCCGAATACGAGCTCGCCCTGTCGTTGACGCCGGACCTGCTGCGGCGGTTCCGCGACACGCTGGTCGAACGCGTCGACGCCGGTGTGAGCGTCGAGTTGCTGGTGACCCCCGCTTCGCGCGCCCCCTCGCCCGACGAGTTCGACTACGAGGCCGTCTCGACGGAGGCGCGTGCTCGCCGCGGAATCACCACACCCGTCATCGCCGTCGCTGACGGGGAGTACTCGATCTACGCCACACAGGACGCGCTGCGCGACGACCGCGACCGCTACGGCGTGATATTCAACCGCTCCGCGCTCGGCTTCCTCGTCTCCGGGTTCTACGGCACTGTGCTGTGGACGACTGCGGAGACGCTCTCCTCGGACGGCGAGGCGAGACCGTTCCCGCGCACGTACGCCTCCATCCGGCGCGCGGTGAAAGACGTTCACGAACTCGGCGGCGAGTTCCACGCCGAGGTCCGCGGCCGTGACGTGGAGACCGGCAACGAGACCCACGTCGAGGGCCGACTCGTCGACTACGAGTTCGACGCCTCCGAACAGGTCGCCTCCTTCACCGTGGAGAGCGAGGACGGCGAGGTGACTGTCGGCGGTCTCGTCGCCGCGCTCGAAGACGTGGAGGCACAGGAGATCATCCTCGATACTCCACACCCCGAGTGACCCCGACCACCGCCAGTGGACCGCAGATTTCTGCCGACTACGACCCGACGAGTGAACGAATCCGAGGGACCAGTGGCCCGACAGAGAGCAGGTAACCGGCGAGCGCGAACAGTCCGGCCGGCAGCCACGCCAGCAGCACGACGAGGGCGTCCGTCGTGGAGGCGACGTGCGCGAGCGGGTTCGGAACCGCGAGCGCGAGCGCCAGTTGGTAGACGAGCGGGGCCAGTGTCACCAGCGTCGCAACGAGGTAGCAACTGGCCGCGAGGACGGCTCGACGGTCGGGCTGTTCGTACAACACTGCGCCGCCGGCGAGCGTGACCACCACCACCGTCGGCAGTCGTGGGAGAAAGTCGGCGGCGATCCACGAGGCGAACCCGCCGAGGAGCACTGCGACGACCGCGAGGATCACGAGCGTGACCGCCCCGTGGTCGCGGTCGAAGCGCGCGGAGAAGGCCGACGCCAGCGAGTTGGCACGCGACATCACGATCCACCTCCCGGTGCGTCGCCGCGTCGCACTGGCTCGCGTGGCGGCGTCTCTGTGGGATCTGGCATACTCTGGAGTTCGTCGAACGGCGGCTCGGGCGTCTCCGTCCAGTCGCCGCGCGGAGCCTCCCCGTTCTCCAACTGGGTGAACTGCTCGAACAGCACGGCAGTCACCCACGGGTCGCCCTCGAAGAGTCCGCTGTCACCGTTCAGTCCCGCCGGCCGGCTGGTCTCGGCCGTGTTGTCGCGGAACTCGTTGCCGCCGTCCTCCGGCACCCCGAGCGCGAGGTCCGCTCTGCCGGAGCCCTCGACCTCGTTGTCGACGAACAGGTTCCCCGCGGGCGGGTAGACGTTCTCGTCGACCATCGGTACGGCGACGACGCCGAAGTTGACGTGGTCCCGAACCGTGTTGTTCACGACTTCGTTGTTCACGCCGCCGGCGACGTTGATCCCGGTTCCGAACGCGGCGTAGCCGAACGACTCGTCTGGAGCCGACGCGTTGTTGTTCTGTTCGACGAGGTTGTTCTGGATGCGGGCGCTGTCCTGTGGCGGATCTGCCTCGCTGTCGAGCGTGTTCGGAACGATCCCGCCCATGTTGTGCCGCCAGACGGAGTCCGTGATCGTGAGGTAGCCGCCCGCGTTCGTGCCGGAGTAGCCGATGGCGTTGTTCTCCGAGCGAACGTTCTCGATTCTGGTGTGACACGGCTTGCACTGCCCGATGTAGAACCCGGAGTCCGTGTGACCCGACGCGTAGGAGTTGTCGAATCGACCGTGGAGGCTGTCGATGGCGTAGATGCCGTACACGCGGTTGTTGTGCGCCGTGAGGTACGACCCGCGCCAGCCGGAGACGGACGACCAGAAGAACCCGTTGCGGACGTAGTGGCGCGCTGTCACGTTCTCGACGACCACCCCGTCGACGGTGGCGAGAATGCCGTCCTCGCGCTCGAATCCGCCGTCGAGGATCACCTCGTTGCGATCCGTCCCACGGATAGTCAGCTCTGGCGTGTCCAGCACCGTCACCGCCTCCTCGTACACCCCCGGTCCGACGAGTACCAGATCACGCGACTCCGCGGCGTCGACGGCGGCCTGAATCGTCTCGTACTCCTCGGGCACGCGGTGGACGGTGTACTCCTCGTAGGGCCGCGGGTCGCCGCGTGGGGGCTGGTGGGGCGGCAGGTCCTCGTCCGTGTCGTCACCCTCCGCACCTCCCTCGCCGCTGTCTCCATCGGACTGACCCGCCACGACTGCCGCGACACCGCCGACGGCTGCGCCGCTGCCGACCGCCTTCAACACGTCTCGACGGTCGAGGCTCACCGTCGACCACCACCGCTGGAGACTGTCGCGGCAAACCCCGAGTCCGGTTCTCGTCGCCGACTGCTCGGGTTTGGTCCGTCCGTCCGGTTCAGTTGACGTGTGTTCACGTGACTCACACGGGGACCACGGATACTAACGGTGTCGGTCAGAATCGGGCCGAGCGGCGTTGGAACGGACGATCAGCTGTTGTGAGAATCAGAGAAGGTACGTCGCGTCAAGTCTGCCGTTGGTTCCCTCGCTCTTGGCGACAGATGCGATTCCGCCGAACTCGCCGACTGAGACTCCATTGTTCCGCTCGTACGCCTGACGGAACTCCTCACCCAGTTCGCGCAGGGCTGCTCTCGGGACGTTGTCTGGGTCGAAGAGGAGAACTGTTGTCTCACCGCGACAGTACACTTTCGCCTCTCGACCTGCGTCGATGTCAGTCACTCGAATCTGATCCGGATCGTGCTCTCTGAGCAGGCGCTCCAAGTTGCCCGAACCGCCCTCTGCGTTCGACTCTGTGGTGTCGTCACTACGCAGGAGAGTCGCGACCAGTCCGAAATATTCTCTCCAGGCGTCCATCCGCGCTCCGTCAGTCGTCCCAGATATCCTCTTCACTGAGATACGAGACAACTGAAGAGATGTCGTCTGGTACTGGCTCGACCGAACCGTGTCCGAGATATCCGATTTCGTCGACGGTCAACTTCTCGCCGTCCGGTGACTCGATCACTGCTCCAGTTTCGGTATCTACAATGTACCCGTCACTGTTCACTTCTGCACCGAGGAGTGGCAACAGAGAGTCGAGCTTGTCGGGATCGACGACGAGTTCGGTCGACATGAATTCGAAGTATCCTCTCGAAGTTACCAGACACTCAGTCCCCCGCGTATATAATACTACTGGAGCACACTGGATCTATCTTGTCAGAAATATACAACGGAGAGAGGTTCCTCGTTCGTCGACGAGAACCACGGCGTGTCTCACGATTCCTCCCGATTGGTGCTGCTGTCTGTTGACTTCCTCCACACAACTGAAGTCGTGGGATTCCCACGTTGGGATATTGTGGTTTGCACCCGACGAGTGCTGGCTGAGCCAAGCAGCCGTTACTCCTCTCCGCCGGTGGGTTCGAGTAGTTCTGCCACACTACGCTACCACCCGCACACCGCCTTTCATGCCGAGCGTGCGGTGTGGCGCACAGTAGTAGCGCGTGATGCCAGCCGCGGTGAACTCGTGCTCGAACGTCGCTTCCTCCTCGTCGAACAGTTCACTCTGGAACGAGCCGTCTTCGGCGACGACGTTGTGGCCGCCGCCGTTGCCGGTCCACACCCACCGGACAGTCGTTCCGGGGTCCACGCGGACCGCTGCCGGCGCGTAGGCGAGTCCGTCGTCGGCTCCCACGGACACCTCCGTCTCGTCGCGGCCGGTCCTGTCGACCTCCGTCTCGAAGTTGTCGACACCCTCGAACCAGTCGTCGTACGACGCCGTGGGGGTCGGGGTCGAACCGCCGCCGCTACAGCCAGCGAGCGCGGCCAACGTCCCGGCTCCGATGCTCAGCACCGCTCTCCGTCGTAGATTCTGACCTCCGCGTCCCGTCCGCAGACTCTGGTTTCCGCGTCCTGTCATCTGTCGCCTACGTGTTCCTCGGCTGGCACGCTTCTAACTCTTGATACTCGTCCACTCTCGGGAGAACTCTCCCGTCGTCACCGTTTCGACGAGGGGTGCAGTCGGCTCCTGCTCCCACGGGCCGCGCAAGGTCTATATTGGCGTCGCTCTCGGTGAGAGGTGTGCGACGACGGCGACTCCTCGCTGCGGCAGCGTCGGCGGCAGCGACGGCGACGACCGCCGGCTGTCTCGGCGGTTCCGGCGACGCCACCGCCTCACCGACGGCGTTCTCGAACCCTCCGGAGGGGGTGTACGTCCCGACACGAGTGAGCGAGGCGGCTGTGATCGGCACCGCCGACGCCGGTCCGTTCCGGGTAGGACTGCTGTACAGTCGCCCGACACGGTTCTGGGAGCTCGTCGGCGAGACGGGGTACGAGCGCGGTGTGGCGTCGGACGACGACGTTCACCTGATGGCACTCGCGTGGGACCCCGAGACTGGTGTCGTCTTCCCCGAGGCGGGGTTGACAGTCCGAATCGCCCGCAGTGGGACGCTCGTCACACAGGAGTCCGTGTACGCGATGCTGTCACAGCGGCTCGGCTTCCACTACGGCGACAACGTTCCGCTCCCCGGCGCGGACACCTACGAGGTGACGGTCACTGTCGGTGGGCTCCAACTCCGTCGGACGGGCGCGTTCGCCGGGCGGTTCGACTCGGCGGCGTCTCACACGTTCGAGTGGCTGTACGACCCCGCAGACCGGCAGGCGCTGGCGACAGAGCGACCGGCTGCGGCTGGTGAGACCGGAACGGTCGCTCCCGTCGAACGGCGAGGGATTCCGACGACCGCCGGACAGGCAGTTCCGAGTCTCGGGCGCGAGTTCGGCAGGCAGACGGTCGACGACGCCGTAATCGTTCCGCAGTTAGTGACTGGCAACGCCGCCGAGCGACTGCTGGCGGGACTCGACAGCCCAGAGAGTGGTAGCGCGGGCAGCGACACACAGCCGCGTCAGTATCTCGCGGTGTCCGTCCTGACGCGACACCTCCGGTTTCGACTGCCGTCGATGGGGCTGCGTGTGGTGTTCGACTCCGAAACGGATGGAGTGGCGTCCGTCCAGACGACACTGTCGCGGACGGTAGACCCCGAACTCGGCTACCACTACGGCGCGGCGGTGCCGCCGGCACTCACGGAGACGAGCGACGAGGGTGCATCTGGCGTCACCGTGGCTGTCGAGACGCTGACGCCGCCGCAGGTCGCGCGACACGAGGGATACGAGACTGCGTTCCGGGCGTTCGACACAGTCCGGTTCAGCATCGATGTGGACTGATCCGTTCGACACAGTCCGGTTCAGCACCGATGTGGACCGATCCGTTCGACACAATCCGGTTCAGCATCGACGCGGACTGATCGACTTCAGTATCGATGTAGTCCTGCGTGAACACACGCGTGACCGACAGTGTGAGACGGCGTGGGTCGAACGACTGGAGAGTCACGTGTGAGACGGCGTGGATCGAACGACGGGAGCGTCACAGCTTCCCGCGGTAGCGGAGACTAGCTCGGTTCAGTTTTACGACACGTTCGGGGCTGTCACGCATCGACTCGGCGATCTCGATGGCCTCGCGGAGTTGATCGGCAGTGAGGCTCTCGACAGCCGGTCTCCCGGCGACGTGGTCGTACCACTCGTCGCCGAACAGCGTGTCGAGGACGATCCGCTGGAAACAGTGGTCCTCGGTGACGGGCCACGTTTCGTCCGCCTCGGCTGGGAGCGTCTCGGCTGTCAGCTCGCGGTACTGTTCGCGGAGTGGACCGGGGTCTTCGAGCACGGGTGGGGTGGAACTGTCGGGGAGGGTCGCTTCGTGGCGGTCACCCGCCAGTGTCGTACTTGTAGGTCGCGTCGTCCGGGTCGATACCGAACTCCTCGGCCATCTCGTCGGCGTCTGGTCCGGTGTCTTCCTCCGACGGACGTGGCGACGCGGTCTTGAATCGCTCGCGGAGTCGGTCGGGCATCTCGAACCCGTCGGTCGGGACGGAGACGGGGGCGACAGCCTCGGGCTCTGTCGCGTCTGCACGCACCGCGTCGAGTCGGTCGGCCAAGACAGACGGGAGGTCGGCCTCCGGAACGGGCTCGAAGCCGAACTGCGCGAGGTACTCCGTGCGGTCGGTGAGCGAGTAGACCTGCTCGAAGGCGTCGTCACCCGCCTCGTGGACGAGTCGTTCGAGCACGTGTGCGCCGACACCCTGCTCGCGCCACGCAGGGAGGACACCGATACTGGTGAGCTCACACACCTCGCCGTCCGTCTCAGTGCGCTTGTGAACTCTGACGCGTCCGAAACCGGCCCGCTCGTTCGTCTCCTCGTCGACGGCGATCACGTAGTCCCGCGACCTGAACGACGCCTCGTCGAGACCGAGTTCTTCCATCCGGTCGAGCAACCACACCTCGTCCCGGTTGCGAGCGTCGCGGACGTACATACGTCTCCGTTCGTGGACGAGCCGAATAGCGTTTGGGGCGACGTGACGAAGACGAGTGTGTGGTGAGACGTGGAGTCGACAGTGTACAGACGGCCGACGGCGTGGTGTTCGGGAGCGACCACCCGAGTTTATCAGGCACCGGCACGGAGAGAGAGGCATGCGTGGCATCCGTGTCGGCCGCGTCGCCGGGATTCCGATCCAGTTGAACTGGACGTTCCTCGTGATTCTACCGGTGTTCGCGTGGCTGATCGCCCAGCAGGTCCAGCGGCTGATCGAGCCGCTCAACGGCGTGCTCGGGTTGGGGGTCGCTCCGGGGTCGCTGACTGGCGGGGTGCTCCCGTTGGTCCTCGGGAGTGCTGCCGCAGTCGGACTGTTCCTGTCCGTGCTCCTCCACGAGTTCGGACACGCGCTGGCAGCCAGACGCTACGGCTACGGTATCCAGTCGATCACGCTGTGGCTGTTCGGCGGCGTCGCACAGTTCGAGGAGAATCCGGACGACTGGCGCGCGGAGTTGGTCATCGCGGTCGCCGGGCCGGCGGTGAGCGTCGGCTTGGGTCTCGGCTTCGGCGCTGTGACGCGTGCCGTCTCGCTGCCGGACACGGCCGCGTTCGTCGTCGGCTACCTCGCGCTGATGAACGTCGTGCTGGCCGCGTTCAACATGCTCCCCGGCTTCCCGATGGACGGCGGACGTGTGCTGCGGGCGCTGCTGGCCAGCAGCTACTCCTACCCGAAGGCGACGAAAATCGCCGCCGACGTTGGGAAGCTGTTCGCGTTCCTCATGGGGTTCGTCGGAATTCTCTCACAGGACTGGCTGCTCGTCGGGCTAGCGCTGTTCGTCTACGTCGCCGCCTCCGGCGAGGCACAGCAGACCGCACTGCAGGCCGCCTTCGAGGACGTGACCGTCGGCGACATCATGACACCCGGGCCGGAGGTGAAGACGGTGACACCGCGGACGAGCGTGGCGGAACTGCTCGACAAGATGGTGCGAGAACGCCACACTGGCTACCCGGTGATCGAGAACGGACGGCTCGTCGGCATGGTGACCCTCGAGGACGCGCAGGGAGTTCGAGAGGTCGAACAGGACGCCTACACCGTCGGCGACGTGATGGCGACCGACATCGCCAGTGTCGCCCCGGAGACCGACGCGATGCAGGCGTTGCAGGCGATGCAGAGCCGCGGTGTCGGCCGACTCGTCGTCGTCGACGATGCTGGCGAGCTGGTCGGACTGATCTCTCGGACCGACCTGATGACCGCCTTCGACATCATCCGCCGCGGGGGCCGGATCGGCGGCCGGTTCCGCGACCGAGGCGACGGTGTCGTTCCACGGTGAGGTGACGGCCCGTTCACGTCTCGTCGGGTCCGGCCCGTCCACGGCCCGCGCCGAGGTCGGTCAGGTACCCCTTCGTGAACGCAATCTCTGACTCGGAGAGTCCGTACAAGTCACCGACCAGCTCGTCCACCTCGTCGACGAGCGGCCGGAGCTGTCCCATCGAGAACGTGCCGTGACCACGTCCCGTCTCGGTGTACGTCGCCCTCATCCCGTTCCACAGTCGCTCCGCGAGGTCGTCGATCTCGGGGCCGTGTGTCTCGATTCGGTCTCGTGTGGGCCACGGGAACGCCGACAGCTGTGTCCACGTGTGGTGGTGTTGGTTGCCGTACGCCATCCAGTAGACCGCGTACAGCGACGACTGTAACACGAGAAACGCGGTGTGGCGGTCCCGCTCCGTCTGGAAGTGGATCGGCTCCACCTCCCGAGCCTCGTACAGCTCGTCGAGCATCGGGTTGATCCAGTACCGGACGCCCTCACGCCGCCAGACGGAGTGTGTGTCGCCGTCGACTGCCGCTGGATCGCGCTCGTAGACGTCACAGAAGCGCCGGTACCGACCGTCTGTCTCCCGTCGCTCACCGCCGTCGCGGAGTCGACAGAGGAGTCCGCGCACGATCTCCGTGCCGACTTTGGGGAGAATTCCGTTCTCACCGCCGTCGCCGATCCAGTCGCGCAACACGAGTCCGGTCGTCGGAGCGTACGACAGCGTCTCGAAGCGCTCGCGTCGAGTCGCCTCCGTGAACAGTCTGAACCGACTCGTTCGTATCTGTCCGCCGTGCTGTCCGCTGGATCGGCTGCGCTCACCACGGTGGCCGGTGAGCAGCGCCACACGCACGTCGGCGTTGTCGAACAGCTTCGACGGCCGGGAGCCGAAACAGGCCACGTCGGCGGTGGCCAACTCCGTACGGAGGAGATCGTGGAACGACTCCAGTCCGGACTGGTAGAACAGCCGCAGAGTGGTGACGTTCCCGAAGTAGCCGTCGTCGGCCAACAGCTGGAGCTGGCGCTCGACGAACTGTGCGGACACTTCGGCGATGTTGCCCGTCGTGTACGGTTCGGTGAACACTCGCTCACTCTCCGTCCGTACGTCCCCGTACGGTGGGTTGCCGAGAATCACGTCGACGGCGGCTGTCGCGTGTGTGCTGTGATCCGCTTCTGCGGGCAGCAGTTCCGGGAACTCCACGTCCCAGTGGAGCGGGCGTGCCGGGGTCTCTGCAACGTCGTGTGTGGTCGGCTGGCGACACACCTCGGGGAACACGTACCCGGACTCCAACAGCTTCCGGAGATCGGAGACGAGCTCCTCGCTGCGTTCCGCACGCCCGGTCGTCGACGGTGTGTCTGTGAGTTCCGCTGCCACGTCGAGTCGCGCGGTCTTGTTCGTCTCGCGCCACGTCTGCCACTCGAATCCGACCTGTGACAGCGTCTGCTTGTCTGTGTCGGTCAACGGCACCGGCTCGCCATCGGCGTCCTGCCGCTGGACGGTCACGGACTGGATCGTCGGGTAGAAATCCGTCGGATCGACTGTCGACAACAGCGCGTCGAACGTCTCGCGGCTCCGCACCGTGGTGGCGACGGTGTGGGACAGCGTCTTCAGGTAGCGGTCGTCGCGGTCGGCCCGGATCTCGGCTGTCAGCGACTCGATGTCCTCGCGGTCTCCCTCGTCGTCGAACTTGTACGCCTCCCGACACTCACGCAGGCGTGTGAGCCGGTCGTCTGCCGCACCGACCTGCGTCTGGAGACTGCCGCGTGCGGGGAACCCGACCAGCGAGTTGCCACACACCACGTTCACGTCGACGTTCGGCAGACGACCGTACGCCGGACTCCACCCCGCCTCCGTGTCGATCATCTTCAGCCAGACGCGGAATCGAGCGATCTCCACCGCCACGCGATCCACGTCGACGCCGTAGATCACGTTCAACGCGAGGCTTCGCTTGGCGGCGTACCGGTTTGCCGGCACCGGGTCATCTCCGTCGCGTAGCCCGCGCATCAACGAGATCTGTACCTGGTGGAGCTCCTCCATCGCAGTCGTGAGGAAGTGACCCGACCCACACGCCGGATCGAGGATCGTGAGCTCCTCGACGGCGTCCAACAACGCCTGCAACGCCTCTTCCGACTCGCCGAAGCTGCCGGGTCCTCTCTCGACACGTCTGAGCAGTTCCGGAAGGTCGACGCCTGCAACCCGCTCGCGGACTGTCTCCGGGTCGACCTCCTCCGCCGGGTGTTCGGGGAACGTCTCGACTGCGAGGTCACACACTTTCGGATCGACAGTTCGCTCTGTGACGTGTCGTGTCACGTCGTTCGGTGTGTAGTACGCGCCGATGTCCGCCTGTCTGCCGGTGTCGCCGCCGATGTGGTTGATCGTCTTCTCGAAGACGCTGCCGAGTATCGCCGGATCGAGTGTTCCCTCCGTCTCTCTCCGCTCGTCGCTGTCGTCGTCTCCGACGCGGTCGTCTGTCCCGGTACGGTCGCGTCCGACGAACTCCTCGTGGCCCTCGACGAGGTCGGTTACGACAGTGAGAGTCGCCTCGTCGGCGACGTTGTACTCCCGTTCCTGCGGCACGGTCGGTCGGAACAGCCCGCCGTTCAGGTACGGCACGTCCTCGGCCCAGCCGCTGTGGTGTGTCTGTGCGCGCTGTGACCGCGGCGTGTCGAGGAGGTCGTAGAACAACGGGCGGACGTACGCTTGGTAGAACGTGCTCGGCAGTTCCTCACAGTTCTCCCGGTACTTTGCGGCCAGCCCGGCCAGCAGGTTCTCGGGAACGACACCGCGACTCTGGAGGAACTTCACGAACAACAGCCTGTTGACGAGTGTGACCGCGAACAGGTCGCGCTGGCGGTCTGTCGGGTCGTGTGGCGTGGTGATGGCTTCACGCACGTTCGTCTCGTAGTCGTGCCGCTCCCCCTCGCCGAACAGGAGTTCCACGTACAGGTCGTAGAACGCCTCGACGCTCTCGGTGCGAGACTGTCTGTACTCTCGGGGGGCTCTCCGTGTCAACAACGGATCGAGGTTGTCCGGCCGGAACACCGAGACGAACGCTGCTGTGGCGTCGGAGTCGTCTGTCTCTGTCTCGGCGAGACGGGCGTCGGCTGCCGAGTCACCTGTTGCGGCGTCGGTCGTGGAGTCACCCGTCGCGGCGTCGGCCGTGGAGTCACCCGTCGCGGGGTCGCCTACGCCACGCTCCCGTGCGAGCGCGAGCAGCGTCGGTCGCAGGTCGACACGCGCGACCTCGTCGAATTCGAGGAAGTCCCCGCCGTGTTCGGCACGGTACACCACCCACTCCACGCCGTCGGTGGCGATGCCGTAGTCCGGCCACGCCTTGTTCGAGAGGTAATCGTGCGTGAGGTCTCGCTCCGCGTGACCGACCCGGTTGAGCGACTTCACCTCGCCGATCACGACGAGGTCGTCCGTCTCCGTCTCGCTCGACTCGACGACTCTGAAGTCGGGCGTCTCCTGCTGTCTGGAGGTGCCTGCCTGCCGGTGTTTCGACGGCCGACCGGGCTCTCTGTCGAGTCCGACTGCGTCGATCAACGGCCAGACCAGCGTCTCCTCCGTCCACGACTCCGGCTCGGTGCCGAGGTCGGCGATCCGGAGCTGTCTGTCTCCCGCGAGCACGCGACTCGCCGTCCCGCTCCCGACGGCACTCACGAGACTATCGAGGAACGTCTCTAGCGCCTCCTCGACTTCTGATGCCGCCGTCTCGGTGCTGTCGCTCCTCTGTCGGTGTCCGTCGGTGTCGCTGCCCTCCTGTCTGCATCCGTCGGTGTCTCCGTGCCGCTTGTCGTCTCCATTCGGCGTCTCACCCGACTGATCGTCTATCTCGTCGTTGTCGACTCCCCTCACTGCCGGAGGAAGCGTCCCGCCAGAGAAAAATGTTTGTCTATAGTATGGATTATAGCTACAGCGACAACGTGTCACTCGACCAGTGAGGTGGACGACAGTGGCCACGCGACGGCACAAGCGTCACAGTGACGTGCTACGACAGACCGGACGGGCTCAGGCGGACGCCTCGTGACGGTCGCCGACAGAGTTCGAGCCGATGCTGAACGAGATATCGACGCTGTCGGCTCCGCCGCGGAGGATCGGTCGCTTCGTCTGTCCGTCGTCGTCGAACTCGATCACACCCAGCGACTCCAGCTGTTCGAGGTTGCGGTGGACCTCTCTGTAGTCGCGGTCGACGACCGCCGCCGTCTGGCGAATACTCTCCGGCCGCTGGGTGGCGATTGCTTCGAGCAGATCGAGGTTCGACGTCCGCATCAGTGTCTCGACATCGCCGAAGTCCTCGAAGTTCAAGACGAACTGCGCGTCCTGCTCGATTCGCTCGCCCCGCTCGCCCGCCTCCGCTCGCCGGAGGCGCTCTCGTGCCGCCGTTCGGTGTTCCTCGCCCTGTCCGACCGTGATTCGAAGTGTGTCTGTGCCCATGGGAGTTTCTCGATCTCTGTCAGGAATCGGTCGCGGAGTGTCAGCATCCCCGGGAACTCGATTCGTTCGACGCCGTCGGTCGTGTGTCGCTCGTGCCGCCCGGTCGTCTGGTTCTCGTTGTCGTACCGGAGGATGGTGCCACGCCCGTCTGTGTACCCGTAGTGGAGCGCGTACCGGTATCCACTCGGGTAGGCATCTGCGTCTGTCCGATAGATCTTCCGTCGGACGACAGTCCCGCCGTCTCTCTCTTCGACATCCTCGATCACCTCGTGACCCATCTCGTCTATGGTAATCGTCCCATCGCAATAAATCGTCGGCGTCACTGCTGTCTTTTCGACGGGTCAAAGTACGTCGGAGAGGGTTGTTACAGGCCTACTGTCGCGGAGACGACTTGCCTCTTGCCTCACTCAATTTAGCACACACGACAATTCAATACGCTCGACGACGTGGACCGCCTCCGCAGGCGGGACTTCCCCAGCGAGCCGACCACGGCGACGGACGCCTCATAGTGATTACTGCGAATAGTTCCACGGACGGCGTCGAAAACCGACGG
>CAKZQY010000289.1 GCA_937142015.1 uncultured Halobacteria archaeon | reverse complement strand
TGATCGTGACCGATCAGGTACGTTCCGGCTCGCTCCGCCTCCGACTCGGGTGGAACCTCGTGACCGTGTCTGACGACGACTGGTCCCGCGAGCTCCGCTGGGAGGAACTCCTCTTCCGCGTCCTCTTCGGCGTCGTCGTCGAACAGCGGAATCTCGTAGGCGTCGACGATGTCGCCGTCCCACACGGACGACAGCATCGCGTCGTGGTTGCCGCGGACGAACACCGGGCGCGCGCCGGCTGTCCGACAGCAGTCGCGTACGTCTGCGAACGAACGAGCGACGCGGTCGGAAAGGCGGCCGTACTGGTGGAGCACGTCGCCCGCGAACACGACCTCCGCCGGGTCGAACCTCGCCAGCAGACGCTCGATCCGCTCTGTGAGGTCCGACGCTTCCCCGAGCGGGAACTCGACGTTGGACCCCTCGGCGCGACCGACGTGGAGGTCGGCGAGCACGAGTGTGTCTCCACGCTCCACGTACAAGGCCCGATCGCTGAAGACGGCGTCTCTCACGCCCTCTGTTCGGGGGCAGCGTCGCTTGTGGCTGTCGGCTGTGTCTTGCAGGGGGTCGAATCGACCGAACCTGCTGCTGTGGCGGTGGTGCAGAAGCCTTCACACACCCTGAACTGCCCGATCTCGATTTTTGAGTGGACCGGGCCACACCTCGCTACGGACCACTTTGAACCCTGAATATCAGAGTGGGTTTATGAATCACCTGTGACCGAGATCTCCCGAGTGAGGGCGTGAGAACCCTTCTGCACCACCGCCCTGCTGCTGTATCAAAAACACCGAGAAAGTGTTGGACGGCAGCGCCATCTGACGCATTACGCCGCATCCAGATTGTTGAAGAAATTTTATTAAATATCACACTTGTAGACTCTAGCGAGTATAGAAATGAGGCAACAGACTGATCACAAGACGGACGCGGTTGCGCAGACGAGCAGCGACCCGAGTTCAAACAGGCAGTGCCCTCTCCAGGAAGCTCACAGCCGTCGGTCGTTGTTGTCTGCGTTCGCCGGGGGGATACTCTGTGTGGCAGGTGGCTGTCTGGGTAGCGCCGGACAGCGTCCAGCGAGCACGACCAGAACAGTCGACCTGACAGACGGGGGGTTGTCACGAGGCGAGCGGACGACGTTCCGAACCCGAGTGAGAAGCGAGTACGGTGACGCTGCCGTGGCACGTCTCACGCCGAGTGGGAGCTCCGAGACGCAGGTCAGACAGCCCGGGATGGAGCCGACAGCGATGATTGGCGACGCCACCGAACGGCTCACAGAAACCGACCGAAGCGGAGGACAGCTCGCAGTTGCGGACAACTACGTCGCACTGTACGAGACTGCGACGACGCGAGAAGACGGTGTCAGGTACGGTGTGTACTGGATGTGGACTGCGGTGAGGACGACGGCGAGCGACGCGACAGTCCGGCGGACGCTGAACCACGTCGAACTCGGCGGAGAGACGGAGCTGACGGTGTACAGTCCAGACGCGTCAGAGGAGACCGCACAGGGACCGGTTCGCGCAGACCCGGAGAAGACGGGACAGGCGGAGGATCAGTTCGGTCTCGCGTGGAAGGGGAAGAACAGCGAGTCGGTCGTCGTCACTGGCTTCTGTATCGAGAAGCGGACTGGCGCTCCGCCGCCGTTCGACTGGCACCTCTCCGTGACTGTCGACCGCTGATCGCCGACTTTGACGATCCTCTCCTGTCGACCCCGTCCAGTCTCGGTGTTCGCTTCTCCCGTCCAGCTTCGGTGTCCGCGCCGTCTCGTCTCGTTTCGGTGTTCTGTCGACGACGCGCACAGACGGAGGTAGCTACTTAAACGCGGGACCGAAATCCCAGCGCATGCACGTAGCAGTCGTCGGCGCGTACGGGAGCGCCGGAGTCGCGGTCGCGGAGACACTCGCGGACCACGTGGGGGCGGGAGAGCCGCTAGACCGTCTCACGATGATCGACGACGGGGAGCCGGGCGGCGGACTGTGTATTCTCCGTGGCTGTATGCCTTCCAAGGAGGTGTTGTCGGCCGCACAACACCGATTTCAGGCGCGCCACGACGACCGGCTCGTCGGTGACCTGCCGTCGGTCGACTTGGAACGTGTCGTCGAACGCAAGGACGAACACACCTCGTCGTTCGCGGCCCACCGCCGCGCTGCGACGGAACGACTCGCGGACGAGGAGGGTGTGGTGTTCCGCCACGACACCGCGCGGTTCGTCGGCCCACACCAACTGGAGCTCGTCGACGCTGGCGAGCGACTGGAACCGGACTACGTCGCCGTCGCAACCGGCTCCGTGGTCAACGTTCCCGACCTCCCGGGCATCGACGAGATCGACTACGCGACGAGCGCAGACGTGCTCGACGCGACGAGTCTGCCGGACTCCGGCGTGGTGATGGGGTTCGGTTACGTCGGCGTGGAACTGGCTCCGTACCTCGCGGAGGCGGGCGTCGACCTGACGGTGATCGAACACGACGAGCGGCCGTTAGACGACGCTCCCGCGGCGTTCGGTGACGAGCTGCTGTCGCTGTACCGCGAGGAGTTCGACATCGAGATCCTGACCGAGACGTACGAACAACGGCTGGAGGAGACGGCCGACGGCGGCGTCCGGCTCCACACGGACCGTGAGGACGAACACGCGACCGTCGAGGCAGAGCAGCTGTTCCTGTTCACCGGGCGTCGACCGAACCTCGACGGGTTGAATCTCGACGCGACACCGCTGGAGCCCGGGCCGGGCTGGGTCGACGCGACGATGCGCGCGACAGACGACGACACGGGGCGGACGTACGTCGTCGGGGACGCTAACGGCAGAGAGCCGATCCTCCACGTCGCCAAAGAGCAGGGGTACACCGCCGCGGAGAACGTGCTCGCAGACATCGCAGGCGAGCCGCTAACCGAGTACGATCCGACATCGCACCACGTCATGTTCTCCGGCGCGGCCGTCTACCCGTACGCTCGGGTGGGCCACACTGCCGACTCTGCAGCAGACGCGGGATACGACGCCGTCACCGTCCGGCGATACGCCGAAGACGACGGCGTGTTCAAGACCAAAGTCGCGTCACGAGGGCTGGCGACGCTGACTGTCGACGCCACGGACGGCAGCGTGCTCGGCTATCAGGGGTTCCACTACCACGCCGACGCGATGGCGAAGACGATGCAGATCCTCGTCGAGCAGGGCGCGGACGTGCGGAACGTGCCAGACCGCGCGTACCACCCGACGACACCGGAGATTCTCGACGGACTGTTCCGCGAGGCGTCTGCTGCCGTCGAGGAGTGACCGATCAGGTACTGTCGCTGGAGTCCAGTCCGAGCGCGGCGGCGTCGTCGAGCAGTCCGTTGCCGCTCTCGTTGCTCGCCAGCCCGATGTCTTCCGCCGTCGAGTTGAGCTGGTTGCGCGTCTGTGAGTTGCTGTTACCGTTGGCCATCAGCTTGCCAGCAGTGCCGGCGACGTGTGGACAGGCCATCGAGGTGCCGGAGAAGGTGTCGTACCCGCCGACGACCGTGGAGTAGACGTCCTTCCCGGGTGCGGCGATCTCCACCTCGGAGCCAGTCGAGGAGAAGCCCGCCAGGCCGTCACTCGACGTGGTCGCGCCGACGGCCACCACCTCGGAGTAGGCGGCCGGGTAGCCGACACAGCCCGAACAGGGACCGTCGTTCCCCGCCGCAGCGACGAGGAACACGCCCTTGTCGGTGGCGTACTGGACGGCGTCTTTCAGCGCGGAGGAGCCGGAGCTCCCGCCGAGCGACATCGAGCCCACGTCCCAGCCCTGATCTGCGACGTACTCGATGCCGGCCGCGATGTCCGAGAAGGAGCCGGAGCCACACTTGTCCAGCACTTTCACCGCGTGCAGCGTCGCGTCCGTCGAGACGCCGAGGACACCCTCCGTGTTGTCCACACCGTCCGCGATGCCGGCACAGTGCGTCCCGTGGTTGTTGTCGTCGTCCCACGCGTAGTTGCAGGTGTTGTCGGCGGGCTTGGCACCGAACCGACAGCCGCCCTTCGTGTTACAGGAGACGAACGCCTTCCCGGAGCCGACGTTCGCCTGCAGGTCCGGGTGGTCGGAGTCGATCCCGGTGTCGATGATGGCGATGTCCGCGCCGCTGCCGGTCTCGCCGCTGCTGTGAGAGACCTCCGCGTCTACGCGGTCGATGCCCCACGGCAGCGTCTGGCCGAGGGCGTGCATCGTCCCGTTCTCCTCGACGTAGCGGATGTTCGGGTTGTTCTCCAGCGCGTCTGCGGCCGCACGCGGCATCGTCGCCGTCCCGGCGTCGAACGCGAACTCTCGCTCGATGTCGTCTGCCTTCCGTCGGAACGCCCGCGCCCCCGCGTCGTTGGCGAATCCGACGTTGACTTCGACCTGTTCTCCCGGATCGGCCGACGCGAGACCGGAAACCCCGGCGGCCCCCGTCGCTGCCCCGATCGTCTTCAGTGCGCCCCGTCGTGTGAGGTCATGGTCTGCCATGCCACCTCACGATATATCCCTGAAAGTAAAAAGTTTTACTTTCTTTTACTGCAGCTTACTCTCTGAAGACAGTATATTCACCATAGACTAGAGTATCTTTCCGAAAATAGAACGAATGTTCAGTCGGCCGTGGAGGGTGTTCGGCAGATCGGTGAGCATCACGAGACGAGATAGTGTGAGGCCGCGGGACGAGGTAGTGGGGTGTAGCGGGTGCAGGCCGGGTCGCCACGTCCCGAACACAGGCGCGTCAGAATCGGAGTGTGTCGACTACGCTTCGGCAGACTCCGTCTCGGCCGACACCGGTCGTGCGACCGTTTCGAGACGTTCTGCTGTCAGTTCGAGTGAGCCCGTCGCGGTCTGGTGGACCGGTTCGAGACGCACGTCGTAGACGTGCCAGTCGCCGAACCTCGCGGTCACGTCGAGCACTGCGCCCGCGGTGAAGTTCCCGACGGCGGTGACGAGCTGGTACTGGTCGGCTGGCATGTGTGAGACTGACACCCGAGAGTACAAAATGATTTTCCACAGATACGTACGAATAGATGCGAGTGATATTACTGTCTGGTCGTCTCGAAACACCTTGTACACGTCTCGCTCGACGCCGGTCCAGCGTCACAGTAGTCGGTGTCAGTCCGCCTCGACACGGTCGAGAATCGCCGCCGTGACCTCTCGTGCGCGTTCGACGTGTTCGTCGGCCGCGTCGTCTTCAGTCTCGTCGACTTCCGCGAGCAGGTCACGGACGTGACCCACACGCTCCGCGATCACCGCCTCGGGGGCAGGACGCTGTGCGAGGTCGCGCGCGACTGCCTCGGCTTCACCCACGTAGGCGCTCGCCTCGCGCGCGACCGGACGCTCGGCCGTCGCCGCCAGCGCCTCGTACAGCGCGGTCAGCAGTTCGTCGACCGACGACTCGTCGTTCACTGCGCGACCCTCCGAATCGTGCTCCACACCAGCAGTCGCACCCACTGTGGGAGAAACGGCGCGAGCGACGCCGCACGAGCGACCGGACCGACGGGGTACCGCGGCGCTGGGTCGGTCGAACTCGCGGCGTCGACGATCTCCGCGGCGACGGCCGCCGGCTCGACTGCCAGCGGGCCACCACCGCCGACGGCGGCGTAGTCCTCGAACAGCGCGTAGAACGGCTCGTACCCGTCCGAGCGGTCGATCCCCTCGATCTCCGCGGTGGCTCGCTCACGGAACGCCGTCTCTACTGGCCCTGGCTCGACTTCGACCACGTCGATCCCCTCGTCTGCCACCTCCGCGCGCAGCGCCTCCGTTGTCGCCTGCAACGCGGCCTTCGACCCGCTGTAGACGCCGCCGCCCGGGAACGGAACCCGCGCCGCGGTGCTCGTGACGTTGATCACAGTGCCGTCCGACTGCCGCCGCATCTCCGGCAACACCGCCCGAACGAGTCGGTGTGGACCGAGCACGTTCACGTCGTACTGTTCCCGGACGCGCTCGACTGGCACGTCCTCGACTGGTCCGAGTTGGCCGTACCCCGCGTTGTTCACCACACAGTCGACGCGGTCCGTCTCGTCTGTGACACGCTCGACCACTCGCTGTACGTCGTCGTCGACGGTCACGTCCAGCGAGTCGACGCGACAGCCCTCCCGGCCCCTGAACTCGTCGAGGTCGTCCGTGTCTCGTGCCGTGGCGTACACCGTCCACTGCTCGTCGAGGAACGCCTCGACAGTCGCACGACCGATTCCCGAGGAACTCCCCGTCACGATGACCGTCCGCTCCATACCTCGCCGGTGGTGACCGACCGTATAAGTCGTGGCGGAACGGAACGCGACGGCACCGTGGCCGTAGCTCTCCGTGATCCCTCGCGGCTGCTCGGAGTCCCGACGCGCGGTGTCGTGTCACGAGACCACGTGACAGACGGTGTCAGTTCGTCTCGCAGTACATCCGCTCGTCTCGTAGTCCGTCAGTTCGTCCCGCGCTCCGCCCGCTCGTCACGTAGGCTCGTCGTAGTTCGTCTCGCCGTCGGTCTGTTTGTCACGTACTTCCTCTGCGTACGCGTCCGCGCGCCGCGTCGGTTCCGGGAGTTTGTGCCCCGCACACAGCCGTTCGACGAGGTCGGCGCTCGTCCCGGCGCTCACCCGGTGGCCCGGACTGACGTAGACGGGATTGATCACCGGACTGTTGTCGTACTGTCTCGTTTGGACGGCGTACCCGAGCGTCGTTCCCGGCTCGGCCGTCACCGACTCGTCTGCCACGATCGCTGTCCGCCAGCCAGCAGGCCGCTCGTCGGTGTGCTCGCGTAGGTCACCACACAGCAGACGCTTCGCAACCCCGACCGCCGGCGTGTCGTACAACACCCCGACGTGTGTCGCCAGTCCCGCCTGTCGGTAGTGAATCCGTCCGCTCCCGTCGAAGAGGTACAGATCTGGCTCGCTGTCGAGTGTCGCCAGCGCGTCGACGATGGGCCCGCCCTCGCGGAAGGCGAGCAGTCCTGGCACGTACGGGATCGACAGCTCCGTCACGGCGTGGGTCCGCTCGACGACCTCGCCGCCGCGAGAGACGACGACCGCCGACACCGCCGACTCGTCGAGAAACGCCTGGTCGACGCCCGCGACGAGCGGCTGTCGGTCGTCGTCGTCCACCACCACTTCGTCGTCTCTCTCGACTGCCGCCTCGTCGCCGACAGCCGTCGGGTCGAACGAGAACTGATCGGCGAAGACCGCACGCTCGGCGATCTCGTGTTGGAGTCGTTCCATCGCCTCGCGGTCGGCGTCCGGGTCCGGCAGCAGTTCGGGGTGTGTCGGCGTCGGCACGTCAGAACCGTCCGCGTCCCGGGCCGCCGGGACCGCCAGGCCCGCCGGGGCCACCCGGGCCGCCGCCGCTCCCGAGTCGGAGTTCCTCCGGGGCCTGTCGTTCACCTTTCACCCGAGCGCCGTACGCCAGTCCGATCACCATCCCGGCGAGGTGCGCGAGGTGAGCGACGTTGCCGCCGCCGCCGGCACTGGAGAAGCCCGCGATCACGGAGAAGCCGGCGAACCCGAAGGTGAGCACCCACAGCGGCATCGGGATGACGAAGTAGAGGTACACCTTCAGGTTGGGGCGCAACACGGTGAGCAGCCCCATCACGGCCATGATTGCGCCCGACGCTCCCAGCACGCCGGAGGTGACTCCGCGGAACATCCCCACCCCGACCTGTGCGAGGCCGGCGACGACACCCGCGACGAGAAACAGCGCGAGGAAGCGCTTCGAGCCGAGCCGTCGCTCGACGACCGGTCCGAAAAAGTACAGCGCGATGCTGTTGACGGCGATGTGACCGAACCCGCCGTGTGAGAAGATGGAGGTGATCCACGTCCATACGTACTCGGGGTGCGCCGAGGAGAGGACGAACGACGCCTCCCAGACGGGGTGTGCCAGCGGCGGTCCAGAGAACCCGATCACCGGGTAGATCAGGTACTGGAAGAGGAACGTCACCCACATCAGCCCGAGAACGGTGTAGGTGACGTTGCCGCGGAAGTAGCCGAGGACCCCGCCCGTCGACGTCGCCCCCCGCACTGACGACCGCACCGAGTCGACGACGCCGCTACTGCCGGGCTGTGACGACTGGCTCACCGAGTCGTCGAAGCCGGAGTCGAACACCCCCTCCGGGTCGTTCCACTCGTCGTTCAACCCCGGACAGTCGTGGTTCTCCGGGAGTCTGTGCTCCGCACAGAACGTCTGTCCGCAACGGTGACACTGGTACGGCAAGTTCTCGTACTCACCGCACTCGTCACACTCAGCCATTGCACGGCTGTTGGTGGCCGCGCGTTATAGCCCTTCGGCTCCCGGGACGAGCGCGTGCAGAAGAGGTTCACGCGGTCGCTCTCGTGTCGAGGATTTTGACAGTATCAGAGATAGGTATACCGTCGGTCACAAGCGTTGAGACAGTGTTGCGTTTCACTCGGGGTTCCAACGCGTCTCGTCCCGGCTCTGTCGACCCTGAGTTCGATGGCTTGTGACCGGCAGTATAGTACAGCGTGCAGAGCATCCAGATGTGAGAGCGATCGAGACCCAAGTGCGGGTTTGAGTGTTCCCCAGAACTTTACGAGCTCGAAATCTCCTTCCGCTCGTGAACCGACGGCCGTACCTCGCATCGGTATGTGCTGCTGGCGTCGCCGCAACAGCCGGGTGTAGTACCGTTTCGGGTGGCAAAACACTCTCAGAACCGACTGTGAATACGGAATCGAGCGGGAGGAAAGCTGTCATTTTCACAGAGAACGACGAGGAAGTAGGCCACTTAGGCGTCGACGGAAGTGTGGTGTCTGACCGTATCGACCTCTCGACCGAGATATGGCACCGAGATGAGACGACCGTGGAATCGATCAAACTGAGAGTGTGGATGCCCGAAACGGCAACGGAATCCACCACTGAGGTCGCCGTCGTCTCGCCAGTGGAGGGGGATAGCTCTCCACCACCGTCGGTAGCACTCTACACGCCGGATCAGGCTCTCGGAACGATCGTCGAGATCACTGACTTGGACGATCTCGCAGATGAAACGATCAGCACCCTCGATCTCGTCGTCGTTCCGGCATCGGAAACGGCGACGCGCCTCACCATCCACACAACTATCGAACTCTCGGGTAGTGGTATCCTCAGTAGTGACTACACGCTGGATGGCGAACTCCAGTTGGCGTATCCACAGCTCGTCGACGAGTGATCGAACGCCCCCCACTGATCGGGAATCGGTCGCCACTACTCGATTGCAGCCGTGAATATCTTGCATCCAACTCGCTACAGCAGACTCAACTCACTCCGACGCGTCGCCGTCACCGCAGACACGACTCACTCCGACTCGGTGTCGGTCGACTCGGCACCGCGCTGTGGCTCGAAGTTGGTGGGAACGACGGTCGGGTGGTCGACGCCGAGGGGTCGGTGGTCTGACTCGGTGGTGGCCATGACGTGTCGGACTACGTCTCTCTGCCTCAAAAGATTACCCATGTGCATAACTCATTCTAGCGACGGCGAACATGACCACGAGACATGTCGGCAGTCGGATGGGCAGAGATCACAGCAAAGCGTACTGCCAGACCGAGGGTGTACCCGCTGCCGTGGAGACGCCACTCTGCTGAGAAGACGACGACGCTTTGTTCGCGGGTCTCCAACGAGAGTTGTGAGCAGCGACACGTCGGAGGCACCAGGTCGGCCGCCGTCCGGGGGACTCGTGACGGCGCTGGCGGTCAAGCGCAACGCACTCGTCGGCGTCGGGACCGGAGTCGTGCTCGCGGTACTCGTCTACCTCGTCCGCGTGTTCGAGCTCCTGGGTCCCGTCGGCGGTGGACGCTCCTACCCCGTCGTCGGCCCCGCCGGCTGGTTCCTCGTGTTAGGGTTCGTTCTAGCGGTCACGACCGCGCTGCTGGTGACGACGCTGTTGACCGCCGTTCGGGCCTACCGGCTCGCAACTGCGGAGTGAGACCGCAGACCGTCGTCGGTCACCGGCGACAGACAGACGATTTCGGCAACGTGAAGGGTGAGCCACGCTTGCGCCGAGACGAATGACCGACGAGAACGGGACCGCCGGCCGGGGCGGCGGCACAGAGTCGGGGAGCGACACCGTGTCCTCCCCGGAGCCGGAGCGCGGCGAGGGAGCGCCGGACCTCTCCGAAGTCGCCACAGAGCTCGCGGAGTTGCGCGAGGAGATCGACGATATCGACGACCGAACAGTGGAGAAGCCAGCGTTGGAGGCGGAGCTGAAGCGGTACGTTCGCGCCCGGATGCGTCGTGGGCGCGCTCGTGGCTGGGGTCCGTACCTGGTCTTGCTGTACGGCACCGTGATGACCGTCGCCGCGTTCCGCTTTCTCGACGGCTGGTTCGCCATCGGGGCGATGATCATCCTCTTCCTGTCGACACTCGGGCTGTACGTGCTGTTCGTGCTGGTCGGCCTCGGTCTCAATCTGCTGTCCGTCCCACGCCGCGCGGTCGACGCCGTCCGTCGCCGGAGGTGAGCCGTGTGACGACCGCGACTGCTGCCGTGCCGTCTGGACTGGCGATGGTCTCCACGACCGACCCTCTCGTCGTCGGTGCCCCGAAGTGGTTCACCACCGTCGGTGTCTTGGGGTGGCTCACCACCGTCGGTGTCTTGGGGTGGCTCACCACCGTCGGTGTCTCGGGGTGGCCCACCGTCGCTGCGGCAGTCGCCACACAGCTCGCGGAGACGTGGTTCCTGTTCGTGCTGTTGAGTCTCGGCTACTGGGTCGCGCCGCGGGTCACGGCCAATCCGCGGGCGGTCGGCGCGACGCTGATCGCCGTCGCGTTCGCCGCGCTCGCCGCCTCACTCGGACTGAAAGCTGGCCTCGCCGTCCCGCGTCCGCCGGGAGCGACGACCGCGACCGTTCCCGACTGGCTCCCGTCGGTGGCTGCAGACGTCCTCCGCACGACGGCGACCGCCGACGGCTACGGCTTCCCCTCGGGTCACGTGCTGGCGGCGACGGCTGTCTACGGCGGGTTCGTCACCTTTCTGGACACCGGTACTCGCCGCCGCCGGCTGCTCGCCGCCGGTGGTGTCGTGGCACTCGTCGGAGCCAGTCGGATCGCGTTGGGACTCCACACCGTCGCCGACGTAGCGGGCGGCGTCGTCTGTGGCGCGGCGACGCTGTGGCTGTTCGTTCGTGTCACCCGCCCCGGGTTCCGCCCCGCTCCCGACCGGGCGTTCTTTCTCGCCGGCACGCTCGGTCTCCTCGCGGTCGCGGTCGGACTCGCTCGCTGGAGCGGTCTCCTCACCGATGTCGCCGCCATGGGCCAGTCCGTAGTCGGTGTCGAACAGTCGACAGTCGGTGCCGGACAGCCAACAGTCACGAGGAGAGAGACGGCACGGGCCGCCGTCGGAGCGGGCGTCGCGGCCGGCGGTGGTGTCGGGGGCTACCTCGTGTGGCGACTCCGTGGACCGGAAGACGCCGCGGTCGGTCTCGGCGGTGTCCTCCTCGGACTCGTTCTCGCGGCTGGCTCGCTGGGCTACGCCGGCACTGTGGTCACCGACGGCGTCCCGGTCGTGCTCGGGCTGTTCCGCGACACCGTCTCGCTCCGCGTCGCTGCTGCTGGTCTCGCCGCGGCGGCTGCCGTCGCTCTCGTCGTCGCGTGGCCGACTGTTCTCGACCGCGTTCGTCCGTCCCGTCTGCGTCGCGGGTGAGCCTCCGCCAGGAATCGCTCCGGCACGGTGGGTGTAGTCGAGTGGATCACTCCCGCGTGTCGAGCGGGTGTTGCCAGCGGGGACGAGCCGGTCGTGTCCTCGCTGTGGCTCGCCCGGTCACACGGTAAACTCACCCGACGTAGATCAGTCGTCCTCCGCGTTCGTGCCGAGGGGATCAGCTCGACCGCTGTCTGTGGAGCGGTTTCTCGGCGGTATCCTCGACGACGTTGGAGCCGCGCACGATTCCGACGTCACACTGCCCGTGTCTGCGGTTCGGCGTCCGCGTGTGACACGGCCACAGTATTCAACAACTACTTACAGCCACGCCGGCCAATTCGGGTGTAATGAGCAGCGACGTCGAGGAGAGCAGTCCGAGCGACGACCGCCGGGAGTACGAGTTCCGGAAGGTGTTGGAGGAACTCGACGACTACGAGGGCTCCGGCACGCAGTTGGTCACGATCTACGCCCCGGAGGACCACCAGATCTCGGACATCGTCGCCCACGTCACGCAGGAGCACAGTGAGGCGTCGAACATCAAGAGCAAACAGACCCGGACGAACGTACAGGACGCGCTCACGTCGATCAAGGACCGGTTGAAGTACTACGGCAACACCCCGCCGGAGAACGGGATGGTGTTGTTCTCGGGGGCAGTCGACGCGGGCGGCGGCCAGACGGACATGGTGACGAAGGTGTTGGAGTCGCCGCCGGAGCCGATCCAGTCGTTCCGCTACCACTGTGACTCCAACTTCCTGACCGGGCCCTTAGAGGAGATGATGGGCGACAAGGGGCTGTTCGGGCTCGTCGTCCTCGACCGTCGGGAGGCCAACGTCGGCTGGCTGAAGGGAAAGCGTGTCGAGCCGGTCAAGTCTGCCTCCTCGCTCGTTCCGGGGAAACAGCGGAAAGGCGGCCAGTCCGCCCAGCGGTTCGCCCGACTCCGACTGGAGGCCATCGACAACTTCTACCAGGAGGTCGCAGAGATGGCCAACGAGCTGTTCGTGCCGAAGCGACACGAGATGGACGGTGTCCTCGTCGGCGGCCCCTCACCGACGAAAGACGAGTTCCTCGACGGCGACTACCTCCACCACGAGCTCCAGGACATGGTGCTCGGGAAGTTCGACGTGGCGTACACTGACGAGTCCGGGCTGGAGGATCTCGTCGACGCCGGACAGGAGGCGCTGGCGGATCAGGAGATCGTCGAAGACAAGCGGGTGATGGAGGAGTTCTTCGAGAACCTCCACACCGGCGGCGAGGCGACCTACGGGTTCGACCAGACCAGACAGAATCTCGTGATGGGCGCAGTCGACCGACTCCTGCTGTCGGAGGACGTTCACGACGACGTGGTCACCTTCGAGTGTCCGAACGGCCACGAGGAGTTCGAACTGGTCGACCGCCGCCACGAGACGCCGGACCACGACTGTGCCACCTGCGGCGAGCCTGCGGAGGCGGTCGACCGCGAGGACGTGGTGGAACACCTGATGAGTATCGCGGAACAACGCGGCACGGAGACCAAGTTCGTCTCGACCGACTTCGAGAAGGGTGAACAGCTGCTCGACGCGTTCGGCGGCATCGCTGGGCTCCTGCGGTACGAGACCGGCGTGTGAGATCCGACGAGAGACGAGACAGACGAGTGGGCGAGTGGAAGCTCAGAATCCGAACCGGAAGCCGACAGCAGCGAGACAGACGAGACTCCAGACGGTCAGGAGCATCACGACGAGGATGTCGGACTCCGTGAGGTCGTTCAACACTGTCGCCCTCCGCCGTGACGCTGTCGTCTCTCCGTCGCAGTACCAGTCTCACCGTCGTTCGAGACGGCGGGGACCGTCGGCGGTGCGTGCTCACTCGGGTGCTGTTCCGTGGTCATGGTCCAGTCCTGCGTGTGAGTCGGCCGACCGTGCGTTATGTATCTTCTGGTTAGTTTTCCGAATTCACGCCAGAAACCGGATCGAGTGGGCTGGATACGCTCGATTCGGCCGATACTGTCGGGCGGTGAAACCGACCGTCAAGTAGGCACTGCGCTCTCGGCAGGGAGACATCTGTTTGTGGACAACAGTGACACGTCCGAGCGCACTCTCACAGGGTGTTCAGATGTTCTCCCACCACCGACCCCCCGGCAGGCCGCCGGTAGCTGTCAATCCCCCATCGACTGGGAGTGTGACACCCGAAATCCACGAAGCACGCGGCGACGACAGGAACTCGACAGCAGCGGCAACGTCCTCCGGGTCACCGTACCGACCGACGGGGTACAGTTCGTGGATTCGGCGTTTCGTTCCCGGGTCCCTCCGTTCACGTTCTTCCCACGTGTCGGAGTTGCCGATCACCGAGCCGGGACAGACGACGTTGAACCGAACACCGTCCCCGGCGTAGTCTGCTGTGAGACACCGCGCGAGCGCGTGGAGTCCGGCTTTCGAGACCGAGTAGGCCACCTCACTGAACCCGCCCAACAGCGCGTTGATACTCGATACGAACACGACGTTCCCGCCGTCACCGTCTCGCAGGTGTGGGAGTGCCGCACGCGTCGTGAAGAACGCCGACTTGAGATTCACGTCGACATTGTCGTCGAACGTCGCCTCGTCGATATCTTCGAGACGGAGCCCGGAGGCACCCCCAGCGTTGTTGACGAGCACGTCGAGCGAGCCGAACTCTGCGACGACGCTGTCGAGCACCGACGACACGGCGTCGGGGACTGTCACGTCACACTCCAGAAACACCGCATCGTTGCCGTCTTCCGACTCGATCAGGTCGACGGTCTCGGTCCCAGCCGTGGTATCTTTGTCGACAACGACCACCCGTTCGTTCACCGCTGCGAGCCGCCGAGACACCGACCGCCCGATGTTCGACCCGCCACCGCCTGTCACGACCGCGATTCGGCCCTCGCCTCTGTCCATAATGCCAATTATATTATTCAACTAATAAATTTTCCGTTACCGTGACAACGATCCGAGTCTATCAGGGATATCAACGACAGACAGCGCAGCGTCGTCACTCGGCTTCGTACGCGGATACTGTTCACAGTTAGGATCCGACGACTCGACACTTCGGAGCTTCTCGAAAAGTGGGGCGAGGCTCCCCTCCTCTGCTCTCTCGAAGATTGTTGAGTAGCCGACTGCCTCGTACAACTCGGTGAGACGTTCGAACCCGTCAGTGTACAGCGCTATCCTGTCGACACTGGCCGGATTCAGGGTCGAGCCCCGTGCATGGTCAACCGCTCGTGTGTCCACAGACAGCGCCCAGTACCCGCCGGGTGTGTTCAGTTGTCTACGATTCTCGACAATCTGGTTTCTCGTCCGGCGACGTGCAACCTCGTGTGAGAGCCCCCCGTTCTGCTTCAGTCGCTGAATCGACTCGAGTACACTGGCATCTAAGGATCGTGGTCCGTCACCACGAATCACTTCAGTTCGACCGTCGGGGCGCTGTAGGGCAAGGTTACAGTCTGCGGACAGCAGGTATTCGAGCCAGCCGTCTCTCGCCCGGAGTACTGCGCCAGCAGTGAGTGGCTGTCTCACTCGTGTCAGTTCTGTGTCCTCAGTGAGTGTCCGCAGTCGACCGCCGACACGCCGTACGCCACGCCGGACTACCTCTGGGAGCGGTGCAGAGGCTCCCTCACTCTCAGTCAGATAATTGTCGAACTGTTCGACGTACCACCGACCATCGCTAGGTGCGTCTGTTAGGTTTTCTCTCACTGCACCACTTGCCCCATCTAACACCCAGACCGTGTCCGCTGTAGCGCCTGTAAGATCCTCACAGACACTACCACCGTCGTCGACACGAGAGAGGACTCGTGATTCGAGCGTTGTTTCGGCCTTCACACCCTATAACAAGACTGGTCTCACTCAAGTTGCTTGGTCCGTGTCGCACTCCTCCTATCTGAGGTCAAGCTCACTCCGAGTGTTGACCGTGCGATTGGGCTCTAACTATTTTATTCTCCCCCGGGAGAGAGCGGCTTGAGGTGTCTTTCAGAAATCATGATGTCGTCCTCGGAGATTGCAGTACCACTGCTCCGTTCGACACGCCCGAGTAACTGGAAGTACCCGTCTTCAACCTCTGATTCGATTGTTTCGAGCACACCACCGTGCTTAAGTGCTTGGATCGCCGCTCTCGTCCCAAATCCGTGGCATCCCGCGAGTACGATTGCGTCCCGGCGTTCGTGGCTCTCGATGGCGGGTGCCTCTGGGTGTATATTCGGGACTTTTATAACTGTGAAGTAGTCTGTCCACCACCTGTCATCACGACTGTCTGGTTTCGCTGGGCTACCCGCAATACACGGCACCTCCCCTTTAGAGTCTACGAAGTGCCAGTTCGGGCGAGAGTCGAACCCCTCGTCATCGCTGAGACCAACGCGACGCAGTTTCTCCGGGGTATAGTCTCTTAGATTTTTATTAATATTTTTTGGATTAAGATTAAAAACATATGGGAGTGAGAGCAGAGGACCGTACATCACGTTTCGAGTGAAAAAGTTCGGGATAGGACCACCGATGGAGACGATATCGCCGGAGAAGTCAACGTCCATGTCGTCACCGAGAATGATCTCCCTCGGATCGGTCTGCGTCATCGCCAGATTTGCCTCAATGACGAGGTCTAGAGTCTGGAAGAATTCGTTAGCAGACAGTGTGCCAATAGTTTCCATCTCATACACCGATCCTTCCTCGAAAAGTTCTGCCGACAAGTCGTCAAGGCTGGCTGCGGACCGGGGTGATCCTAGAGACGACGGGAGCTGGGACAACAGACGCGACACCCTGCTGCGCTCGAGTGACGTGTGCTGGAGCAAACCCTGAAAGAACTCCTTTTCAAGACTCTTTGTTTTCTGTTCTACCCACGGTCGGCGTGGTCCCACGAAGATGTCGGACTCGTTGAGTTGGCCTAGCACCTTTTTGACATTCTCTCGATAATTTTGACTTTTTTCATTTTTTCAGATTTATGTTTTTTGTCTTTTTCTTCCACCATTCTTTCTAGCAAAAACAGCAAAATGGTCGGGCCGATCTCTTCTGTTACACTCAGAACCGGGTCAGCGAGTTCTGCCGCTGGGAGAATAATATCCCACGACCCGCTCTCAGTTCGGCACAGACGCACGAACTCGCTCTCCTCGTCTATACTCGACCACTCGACTTCGTTGTGGCACTTGTTGTGTTTCATGATTTGTTGTTCGTTCCCATCTGTCTGCTAGCTCTCTTTCTAGTAAATATCCTTTTCTTTCGTATAAAAAATTCCGATACAGAAACACTTATATACAACCTCAATAGTTCAAACGACCATGGTTGTGGTTGTTCTCGGTCACCGGCTCGTGGGACAGACTGTTCACCCGGAGCTTCGAGCGCGTATCGAGATGGGGATTACAGCGTTCCGCGAAACGGCGTCACAGCACATCGTCTTCTCCGGAGGACAGTCGAACCCTTCTGTCCCGGCAGCAGAGTGTGAAGTGATGGCCGACTACGCAAAGTCCGAAGGCGTCGACCCCACTCGAATCCACACAGATCCACACGCACTCGACACGGTCGGTAATGGGTTTTTCACTCGACGAGTTGTCAACAACATAGACACTATTTCGACAGTGACCGTTGTCACGTCGTGTTACCACTGTCCACGAGCGGCAGTCGTGTTCAGACACTGTTACGCCGACGAGTACGAACTGAATACCGACTACTGCTGTAAATTCGGTGATAACAGAGAAGAAAAATCAAAATTAATGGCTACCAGAGAATTTTTCGAAGGCGTAGGACCGGGTGACATGTGTGAAATTGCGACGCGACTGCGCCACATCCACGACAAATACGACTCACTCCCCGACAGATGATACCCACGCCTTGCCACGGTAAGAGCGAGCGAACGGTGAATTTACGAGAAGGGAACGGCCACCGCTCACACCGCGACAGCGTGTTGACGGAACTTGATCACGACCGCGACCAGCGAGGAGGTCCCCATCAGCAGGAACGTCGCGCCGAGGCTGTCGAACAGCACCTCTTCGGGAGACACGAGGAGGACAGCCGTCGCCACGACCACCAGCGAGAGGAACACGAGCGTCAACAGGAGGTGACGCATCAGCGTGTCGATGAGTGTTCCCTGCGTCGCGCTGCCACGGAGGTGTTGCTGGAAGTAGTAGCCGCCGTAGCCGACCACCGCCGGCACCAGCAGAATCGACAACACCGCAGACAGGGTGCCGTCGAGGAACAACGGCGGAATCCCGACACCCAAGATACCGACGACGATACCAACCTCGACGCCGCGCCGCGTGGGGTACTCCCCGAGTCGGTCGAGTTCCGTGTTGGAGAAGACGGCGTTGTACTGCGCCTCGCGGAGTGTGAGCGCACAGACGAACACGTAGCCCAGCAACAGCGTCGGCACGAGCGCCCGGAACGCCAACGGGGGCTCTGCGAGGGTCACACGCGCCCCCCCGACACCCCCAACGAGCGTGCCGACGATGCCGACGAGGGTGAAGTACCACCAGAGTGATCCCTGTGACTCCGGGGAGGCCCCGGAGATCCGGTAGGCGAGTGTCGCCATCCACGCGGACAGCGCACCCAACAACACGAAGCCGACGAACCAGATCAGGTTCGTCCCCGGCGTCGTGCCGACCAGTGGGACCATCGCATCGGGTGTCGTGCCGACGAGTGGGACGAGTGCGTCGTGCGTCGTGCCGACGAGTGGGACGAGTGCGTCGGGTATCGTGCCGACGAGCGAGGCGGGAGCCACGACTGTCGACGACGGATCGACGACTGTCGACGACGAATCGACACCCGTCGGGGCGAACTCCGTACCGGGGAGTGCTGTCGGCGTGATCACTGTTCGTCGGCCTCCGAGACCACACTTCTGAGGTCCTGTCCCAGTCTGCTGACCGACTCGTAGCGCCACGGCTTCTCCGTCGCCGTCGCAGTCTGGACAATCGTGTCTACCTTCGAGGGGAGCGAGGAGACCGTGGTGGTCGGGTCCGGAACGTCTACGGGGACGAACTCACCGTCGAGGTTCCGTGGGTACGGCGGTGCCTCGCCGGTGAGCATCGCGTACAGGGTCACACCGAGTCCGTACACGTCTGCGAGTCGGCCGACCGAGCCGTACTCCTGGCTGAGCGCCTCCGGCGGCGCGAACCGCTCGTCGTGTCTGAGCGCTCGCTCGTCGCCGAGGTGGGCCGCCATGCCGACGCGTGTCAGCTTCGGAACGTACGCCGACGCCGTACGGACGAGCCCGATCGACCACGGCGAGATCGCGCCGTGAGCAGTGCCGCCGCGGTGCATCGTCCCGACGGCGTCACACAGCTCGATGCCGGTCCGCACGGCCGTCCCGGGTGGGAGTCGGCCGGACTGCCACAACGGCCGCGGGAGGTAGTCAGTTGCGACCCACGGGTGGGGCGTGCGACCGTAGTCGTGGACGGACGCCACGTTCTCCAGCTCGTCGACGGCAATCCACCCGTCGATGGCGGGCTGGAAGTTCCGCTGGTACTCCTTGATCGCGTACCGGCCGTCCGGGACGTACGTGTGGATGTTGAACTTCGTGTACTCGTTGTCGAGTGTGCCGGCAGCGACGTACACCCGCTCGTGGCGCGACAGCCCGACGAGCTCGATGGAACTCACCGCCTGGAGCACGTCCGACTCCGGCGTGAACGTGTTCGACTGCTCGCCCACGACGCGGTCTTCCACTTTGGGGTAGGTGATGAACGGCCCCCAGAGTGTCCCGTCGAGCTGTTCTTCGGGGGGTGCGAGTGTCACCTCCACCTGTCCGGCGGCACTCACCTGTACGTCGTGGTAGTGATCCAGCATCTCGACGAGGAAGTCCGACTCCTTCGACTCGTGTTGTCGAATCCGGGCTGCGAGGTGGTTGACGTTCGTCGGGTGGTGTTCCGCCATCAGCGCGACACCCCACATCGCTGTCAGTCTGACGTGGTGGCTGTCGTGTTCCAACAGACTCAACAGTGACGGGGTGCGCTGTGGCGCTTTCCACATCTCCTCGACGACTGTCTGGACCACCTTCTGTGCGTCTGGGTGGATTCTGAGCGGCCCCTCCTGATCGGGCCCCGCCGATCTGCCGGTGGGAGTGCCGGGATCGAGTGCCGCACCGGGCTCCGCGTTGGTGATGCCGCCGTGTGCCGATTCGCCGGCCGTGCCGACCCCGTCGCTCGCTGTCTCGTTCGACGACGGGTCCGGGCCCGAGAGTCCACTACTCGACTGGTCGCCGTCGTCACCCCCACTCTCCGGGGGCTGGATCGAACTCGGCAGCCCGGGACCGTCGTCGACCGTCTCCGCTTCCTCGGGAGAGAGCTCGGACTGGTTGGTGAGAATATCGACGACGAACTGGGCCTCGACGGCTGCGCGTGACTTCGCCTGCGTGACGATGGAGTCCCGCGTGTTCGGGCGGAAGTCGGCGACGACCACGAGCGCCCACATCGCGGTCAGCCTGATCGTCCTGTCCGGGTGATCGAGCGCGTCCACCACCACTGGGAGGTTCTGGATCGTGCCGTCGATATCCGTCGCTACCTGTCTGGCGATCCGTCCTACAGTGGTGCGGTTCGGTGCTGCCATCTGTCGGTCCCCGTCGACCCCAACACCCGCTGACTCCGGTCCGCGTTCGACTGTACTCGGTCGTACTGTGTGGAACTACTTAAACTACGGTGCGACTGTGTGGTTCCCCGGATGGTTTCGGCCACAGTCGCCCGGATGGCCGTGTTTAAATCTACGGAGTGTTTCGATACGAAACAGTGGCTCAGTTCGGCAACTCGGTCGCACTGTTGCGCGACAGGGAGTTCACGGCGCTCGCCGGGACGGCGTTCGCTCGGAGTCAGGCGTACTCGACGATTCTGATCGCGCTGGCGCTGTACGCCGACAAGTTCGGCACGACCGGCTTCGTCGAGGGGCTGTTCGGCACCGGCTTCGCCGTCGTCCAGCTGTTGATCGTGCTCCCGCTCGGTCGGAAGGTCGACACGGGGAACGCCAAGCGGTGGCTCCTCGCCGGGCTGGCGATCAACGTAGTCGTGTTCTTCGGGTTCGTGCTCGTCGACTCTGCGGTCGACATCGTGTTGATCCGGATTCTCCAAGGCGTCGGCGCGAGTATCCTCTGGATCACCGGTTCGACCGTGATCGGTCACATCTCGCCCGACGACGAGAACGGCCGGTGGCTCGGGTCGTACAACCAGGTCGCGGCGTTCTCCTCGCTCGCGGGTGACGCGGTCGGCGGCTACTTGCTGTACACGTACGACTTCACGTTCACCTACCTCGTGTTGACGGTGATCACGATCGCCGCGTTCCTCCTCGTGCTCGGGTTCCTCCGTGACGACCCCGGTGGCGGCGTGGAGAACGACGCCGGCGGCGGGACGGAGACGCTGCGAGCGCTGTTGGCCCGGCCGATGGTGAAGGCGCTCGTCACGTTCCGGGTCGCCTTCTCCGTCGGCAAGATGGCGGTGATCATCTTCCTCCCGATTCTCGCGCGGACGGAGTTCGGCATCAACGCGCTCGTCATCGGGTGGATTCTCGCCGGCGGGAAGCTCACCAAGTCACTCACACAGGGGTACGTCGGCGACCTCTCGGATCGGGTTGGGAAGAAACAGTACTTCGTCGTGGTCGGCGCGCTGCTGTACGGAGTGGGGACTGCGCTCGTCCCCCTGTCGTTCTTCTTCGAGGGGGCGATTACGCCGATCCGAATCCGCGCGTTCGGGGGGGTTCAGCGGCTGGGCGGCGCGTTCTTCGCGCTGTTTGCGGCCTACTCCGTGTTGGGTGTCGCCGACAGCATCCGACTCCCGGCGAGTATGGCGCTGTTCGTCGAGGAGGGCGAACAGTTCGACTCCGTCGCCTCCAGCATGAGTCTCCGCTCGATCTCGTGGAAGGTCGGACAGGTGACTGGCCCCGTCGGTGTCGGTCTGATCAAAGACTTCGTCTCGGTTGAGGCTGCCTTCTACACTGCTGCTGGGTTCATCGTCTTCGCGTCCGGCGTGTTCTGGGTCGTGTTCACGCGGGCGGCGGCGGCCGAGGAACGGACTGTCGAGCGTGTCGCAGACCCCGGGGACTGATGCGGTCGTGCGTAGATCGTTACCACCGACGACCGACAGAGAGCACCGCAGCGACGTGATACCGCCCGATACCGCGACAGTCACGGAAAATCACTACGCACGACCGTATGACCGTGTCGTGTGCTGTGCGTTCGATCTCGTCGAGTCGACCTCACGGCGGAACCCGTCGAATTCGAATGTGCCCGTTTCTCCACCCGTCACTCGTCCGTGTTCAACTGAAAAGCACAAAGATCTGTTTGTGCATCCGCGAGGTATATGGCTGCACAGACCCTACCGGGAGGTATGAGACGGAGGCAGCTACTCGCCCTGATCGGAATCGGGGGGCTCGCCGGCTGTACGACCAGTGGTGGCGGTGCCGGTGGCGGAGACCGAGCCACCGGTGAAGAGACGAAGACGCCGACAGACACCGCCACACCCGCGTCAGTCGGAGAGGGGACCGTGACCGAAACGTCACCGGACACGGAGACACCGCAAGAGAGGAAGACACCACGAGAGACGGAGACACCACGGAAGACGGCGACACCGACAGCGACCCAGACGGAGTCGGAAGCAATCGCAGCAGCGAGTTTGGACCGTACGGGGGACTGCGCGGCGAGCTCCGCCGGGACAGCGAGCGTGTCGACGACGGGTGACACGGTAGTCGTCGAGGGCTGTATCGAGGGGCCGACGGGCTGTTCACACGCGGCGATCCAGTCGACCGAGTACGACCCCGCGACCGGTCGCCTGAAACTCGTCGTCGAGACGGTCGAGACCCAAGCGGTGTGTACCCAGCAGATCGTCTACCGGACGTACACCGCGCGAGTCCAGTTCGCGGAGAGTCTGCCGACGCGTGTCGCCGTCGTCCACGCCGGTGCGAGCGACACGACGACTGTCGCGGACGAACGGCTGTAGCTAGGTCTTCCCGTCGTCGCTGGGTCCCGTCTCACTGTCACAGTTCGCTGTCGCGGGCTCGCCACAACTCGTTACAGTTCGTCACAGTTCGCCGCGGCGGGCCATCTCACGGACAGTCGCGGCACGCTCGCGGATCTCCGTCCACTCCTCGTCGCTCTTCCGGTCGACGTGTGAGTACATCAGTCCCATTCGACCGGTGTTCCGCAGCGTCTCCTCGTTCTCCTTCAGGAAGTCCCAGTAGAGGCTGTTGAACGGACACGCGCGCTCGCCGGTCGTCTTCGTGTGGTAGTACGGACACGACGCGCAGTGGTCGCTCATCTTGTCGACGTAGTTGGCCGAGGAGGTGTACGGCTTCGAGGAGAGCAGGTCGGTGGCGAACGAGCCCATGCCGACGGTGTTCGGTGTCGTCACCCAGTCGTAGGCGTCGACGAAGCCGAACCGGAACCACTCGTCGAGTTCGTGGGGGTCAGCGCCGTACAGGGTGGCGAAGTTCGACAACAGCATCAGTCGCTCGATGTGGTGTGCGTAGCCGCGGTCCCACACGTGGCCGACGGCCTCCGACATGCAGTGCATGTCCGTCTCCCCCGTGTAGTACAGCTCTGGGAGCTCGCGCGTCGCGTCGAGTTGGTTCGTCGCCGACAGCTCCGGCATCGCCTCCCGGTAGACGTGTCGCACGAACTCCCGCCAGCCGATCAGCTGTCGGACGAACCCCTCAACGCTGTTGAGCGGGAGTGTCCCCTCGCGGTGGACTTCTTCGGCTGGCGCGCCGGCTGCGACCCCGCGTTCCTCGTAGGCGTCGGTGACACGCTCGACGACCGCCAGCGGGTCGAGCAGCCCGAGGTTGATCGCCGGCGACAGGAGTGAGTGACTCAGCGCCCACTCCCCGTCTGCCATCGCATCCTGGTAGGGACCGAACGCGGGGAGACGGACCGTGACGAACTGTTCGAGCGCTTGGAGCGCCTCCGCGCGCGTCACCGGCCAGCAGAACTCGTCGAGATCGTGGTTCCCCCAGAGGTGGTCGTACCGCTCGGTCACGAAATCGTGGACCTCACGGGTGATCTCGTCCGGCTCGAAGGTGGGTGTCGGCGGTGGACTCCAGTCGTCGGGCGGCGTCTCGCGGTTGTGGTCGTCGTAGTTCCACTCCCCGCCGACCGGGTCGCCGTCCTCCATCAACACGCCGGTCTCCCGACGGACGTGTCGGTACCAGTGTTCCTGTCTGTAGCTGTCGCCGCGTCCGTCGGCCCACGCCTCCCACTCGTCGGGCGTGGTGACGAACAGGTCGTTCTCGACGAGCGTGAGCTGTCCGCCGACCGACTCGACGAGCGCCTGCAGTCGCTCCCCGCCGCGGTGTGCAGCCGGACGCATCAAGACGAGGTCGTCGTCCGGTGCCGCCGAGTAGTACTGTTCGAGCCCTTCGCGGAACGTCTCCGCCTGCACGTACGTCACGTCGTACCCCGCCTCGCGGAGGTCGTCTCGGAAGTGACGCATCGCGGAGAAGACGAGTGTGAGCTTGTACGGGTGGTACGGCAGTCGCTCTCCGAACTCGTCGGCCTCGATCAACAGGACACTGTCCTCCGAGGCGAGCGGTGCGGCGTCTCTCGAAAGTTGGTTGCCGAGCAGCCAGAGGGTCATGGTTCGATGCGACGGGAGCACTGCTCCCCGTCGGAACTACCCTCTGTAGGGCGCGGAGCGACAAAGACCCTGTGACGCAGGGTCGGGGGGACGAGAGCCGAACGTGCTGTCGGTCACTCGTCCGTTTCCATCGGCCCGAACAGAGACTCGCCTGCGTCTGTCGGTGTCGTGTCGGCCCAATCCTCACGGTCGGCTGTCGCCGTGTGTGGAGGGCTGGGACATCGCTCGACTGTCTCGGCTCTCGACTTAAATACTTCCTGTACGCGTCTCCACGGCTGTCACAGACCGACAGCGGAAACTTCCTCGCGTGAGAGGTGTGGGTATGGTCGGTCTCCGGCTGTTCGGGGCGATCCACGCGGACCGGCGCAGGAAGGTTGCCAGCGAGTTCGCCCGCGTCGCCGACGGTGTCGACGCGGTGTTCGTGGAGTACCCGGTCGACGGCTTCGGCTTCGAGCGGGCGTTCCGTGCGCTTGCACGCGCGCCGCTCGCCGCGCTCGGGATGCTGCTCGTCTCCGTCGTCCAGTGGCCGTTGTACGCGCTGCTCGTCCGCTCGCCGCTCCCTGCGGAGATTGTCGCCGCCCGCGAGTACGCCGCCGACAACGATCTCGACGTTCACGCCGTCGACGATCACCCGATTGCGACGCTGGCGACTGCCGGCCCCCGTGTCGCAGTCCCGAACTGGCTGGCGACGCTCGGACTGGCGGCGTTCGATCCGCTCGGGAGTCTGCTGGCCGCGGTCGCTGTCGTCGGCGCGTGGCTCGTCGGCTCGCTCCTCGTCCGGGTTCACCGACTGCTGTGGGCCGCCGCGGTGCCGTTCCTGACTGCCGGGTTCGGCTGGGTGATCCTCGGATCGACCCTCGTCTCCGACGTGCTGTTGGCCGGCTGTGTGCTCGCCGGTCTCGCCGTCGGCGCGGGGTACTACGCGCTCCCAGAGGCTCGGTGGGGGAAGACGGTCGGCAAGAAGCTGTTCGGGCTGGTCGTCGTCGACACGGAAGGACGACCGATCTCCCCGTTCGCTGCCGGCTTTCGGACGTTCCTCCGACTGCTCGACCTGCCGACACTGTACCTCCTCGTCCTCGTCGACGTCTGGGACGGTCGCCAGCGCTTCGGCGACCGCGCGGCCGACACCGTCGTCGCACGCGCTGGAAGCGGAGGGACCGACGAGACCGACCGCGCAGAGTGACACCGACACCGCTATTCGGCACCCCCGCGAACGCCGACCGTGCTCACGTTCGTCGGACTCGGGCTGTACGACGAGGACTCGATCACGGTCGCCGGGCGCGAGCGACTCCGCGAGGCGGACCGCGTGTTCGCGGAGACGTACACCAGCCGACTGGTCGGTGCGGACCTCGACGCGGTCGCAGACGCCCACGGCGTCGAGGTCGAGGTCCGCGACAGAGCCGGGGTCGAGCGCGACCCGGAGCCGATACTCGCTGCCGCAACAGACGGGGATGTCGTCTTCTGTACCCCGGGTGATCCGCTGATCGCCACGACGCACACGGATCTCAGGCTCCGAGCGGCCGAGCGGGGGATCGAGACGAGCGTCGTCCACGGTGTCACTGCGGAGTCGGCAGTCGCGTCGCTCACCGGGCTCCAGAACTACCGCTTCGGACGCGCCGTGACGCTCCCGTTCCCGTACGCCCACGGCGGGTCGGGAGTGCCCGACAGTGTTCGTGACGGCATCCGTGCGAACCGCGAGCGTGGCCTCCACACACTCGTTTTTCTCGACATCAAGGCCGCGGGGTCCTCGCCCGCCGGTCCCGACAGCGATCAGTTCATGACCGCGGACCAGGCCGCGGCGCTGCTCGCGGACGACTGGGACGCCGACGCGCTGGCCGTCGCCGTCGCTCGTGCCGGGAGCCCGGACCCGACCGTCCGTGCCGACCGACTGTCCGCGCTCGCAGCGACGATGTTCGGTCCACCACTGCACGCGCTGGTGATTCCGGGCGAGCTCCACGCCGTCGAAGCCGACGCGCTCCGCGTGTTCGCCGAGGCTCCCGACGACGCTGTCACACGACGGGAACGCTGAGAGCGAGGCTGCAGATCAGTCAGGCCCCACCGCCGCCAGACCGACCTCGGTGGCCAGTCTCGGTCGGTTCACGCGGGAGGTCCAGCTCGCTGTGGAGGTCGTACTCCTCGTCGGTGAGCATGTACAACGCGTCCTCGATCACGGTCAGCACTTCCGGCAGCTCCCGCAAGACGAGGTACGTGACGCCGATCAACGCGACGACTGCCAACACCTGACTGATCACGCGGTCCGAGAGGAAGAAGGACACTTTGTACGGGTCAGACGCGCCGAACAGCAGCAACACCTGCTCGGGGAACACGTGGAGGTACTGTTTGCCGAACGCGATCCCGATGAACGTCGTGCGGACGATGTTCAGCGCCCAGATGATCGGGACGGCAATGGCGACGGCACGCAGCTTCCGGCGGAGCGGCGCGCGCACGGCGGCCGCGAGGCCGACGAAGATGGCCATACTCCCGAGTCCGGTACAGGCGAGGAGGATCGTGAACTTGAGCCGGTGTCCGCTGGCGGTGACGAACTGGTAGGTGCTCCAGTAGCCGTCCGGTCCGCGCAGGAGCTCCGGGTGGTACCCGAGCCACGCCATCGCTGCGCCGGTCTGTGTCGTGACGACTTCGATGAGAATCCGACGTGGCGCGGGCAGGTGGACGCCGAACAGTGTCACGGCGGGGATCGTCTCGAACGGGAGGTACACCAGTCCCATCACGGCGACGGCCCGCGAGAGGACGAACAACGAGTCGCGGCCGTCGTACAGCAGCCACGCGGCGTAGACACACGCGGGGATGGCAGCGAGTGAGAGAATCCCCTCGACGTAGCTCTTCTGTGTGAACGCGAAGTGCGGGAACAGAACGAGCCAGAACCCGCCGAAGGCGATCCACGCGGCGGCGGTGATCCGACGTGCGAGCCCGGCCACGTCGGCCCCACGACGGCGGTTGGCCCACTCCGCTGTGACCCCCGCGAGGAAGATGGCGACGACAGCCCACGCGAACAGGTCGGTCCAGAGACTCGGCATGTTCGACAGTACCTGTCAGACACCAAAGCCCTTGTCGTCTCTGGCGACTGTCGCGGGCGTCCGCCGTTGAGGGAGCGCTGTCGTCGAGGCGCACCGTGTCGGTGTCGACGGCCGGTGCTGTCGCTGGTCGGGGTGACGCGTCGAAAGAATGGAACCGCACCGCGAACCGCGTGTGACCGGTTTCGCCGGTCAGTCGTCGTCAGTCAGTTCAGTTCCGACGGCGGAGCGCGACCAGCGCAGCGCCGAGCAGTGCGACCACACCCACGACGGCCGTGAAGCCGGGCGTGCCTGTGCTCGTCTCAGTCGGCGTCGGCGTCGGCTCCGGCGACGGCGTCGGCGTCGGCTCGGGCGTCGGCGTCGGCGCTGGCGTCGGCGTCGGCGTCGGCTCGGGCGTCGGCGTCGGTGTCGGCGTCGGCGACGGTGTCGGCGTCGGCGTTGCCGTCGTCGTCGTCATGTTCGGCATCGGCGTGCCGGTCGCCGTCGTCTCCGTCTCGTTGGCAGCCGGCGTCTCGGTTGCCGTCTCGGTCTCCGGCGTTGCCGTCTCAGTCGGCGTCGGCGTTGCCGTCGGCGTCTCCTGAGCACCTTGGACCACACCGTCGTAGCTGGTGGTCAGGCCGCTCGGGAGGCTTGCTCCACTCCGCGAGATGGTGATCTCGTACTCGTCACCGGGTGAGGCGTCCGGCAGGTCGACCTCGACGGTGAACGTTCCGTCGGGCTGGACGTCGACGTTCTGCGAGCGGATGAACCGTTGGTCCGGGTTACCGGTCGTGCGGAGCCGGACACGGAACTCCGTCCCGGGGGCGTAGTTCGTCTCGCCCTCGACGGTGGTGTTCTCCGCGGCTGTGACGTTCTGCTTCGTGAGCTCCAGCGTGGGTGCTTCGAGGTCGATCTGGTTAGAGATGACTTCGTCCTCGTCGCCCTCGACTAGGCCACGAGTGTTGGTGTTGACGCTGAAGTTGACATCGAACGTACTCCCCGACAGGTCGCCGACATTACGACCGCTGGTGGCGGTTGCGATCTGCTGCGTGTCGACCACGAGGTAGTAGGTGTCGTTGTCTGCGTCACCGATGGCGTTGACCAGTTGGCTGCTGTCGGTGATGTTCAGCGTGGCTGCCTCGTTGTTCGCACCGGGATCCTGCTGGATGAGCTCCAGCGTGATGTTGTTGGATTCATCCGTCGCGTTGGTGAACTCGTCGGCGAACGAGGACTCACTCTGCGCGTCGAGCAGTCCCTCGAGGCCGGTAGCACCACTCAGCTGGACGACGATGTGGTCGTTCTCTGCCACGTAGTTCTGCTGGGTGACAGTGGTCCCGATGGAGCCGAGGAGGTCCTCCTTGTCCTCGATGTTGATGTCCTGCGACTTGGTCCACGTGTTCACGACGCCCGTCGTGCGCGGGTTGATCACGGCTGCTGCCAGCCGCGTCTCTGCGTTCGGAGCGTTGACTTCGAGGTCGTACGTCGTGTCTGCGAGGACGCTCGGGACGCCATTCACGACCTCGACACTGCTCTGGAGCACTTCGTCGTCGTTGTCACCAGCGGCGGTGACGAGGTTGCCACTTCTGGCGTTGGCGCCGTTCAGCGTGCTGTTGTAGGTGTTGAACAGGACCGTGACGGATCCGTCACCGCTGTTGTCCTCGACGGTGAACGTGACGTTGTAGCCGGACTCGTTGGAGCCGAACGTCACGTTCGCTCTGTTGTCTTCACCGTTGATGCGGGTGTTGGTCATGTTCACCGTGAACTCGAGGACGTCACCGCGCTGCTCCTCGAACTCGTCTTGAGTGAACGAGACTGAGGAGTCCCGCGGCTCGCTGACGACGAACTCGTCGGAGGTCGTCTCGACCTGCGTGTTCACGTCAGTGACACGAACCGAGTAGTTGCCCGCGTCGTCCTCGGTGAAGTCGAGGCCATCGCTGGCGATGTTGAACTCGACGGTGACCTGACCGTCGGTGTCAATTCTCCTGTTGCTGAGCGTGTCGACGACATCGCCGTCACTGTCCAGCAACTCGACATCGACATCACGGTTGATGGTGTCGGACTCTGCCGTGACTGACAGCGTGTCCGAGTCGGTCGTCGGGTTGTCGTCTGCCGGCGTGTCGGTTATTTCGAGACCGAGGTTCGACAGCGTGAAGTTGGCACCGTTTCCTGAGGTGATGTTCCCGTTGTTACCGCTGTCGATGGTGTAATCGCCGGTTGCGAGTTCGAGGTCACCGGTCTTGAGGGTGTAGATCTGGCTGCCAACACCGGCCCCACGCGTCTGGTCGAAGTCGGGACCGCTGATGCCGTAGACCTGATCCGTGGTGCCGTTTCTGATCGCGATGTTACTTCCGGTGAAGATGTCACGTGCGATGTCTCCACTGGTGGCGTCGATTGTCACCGGTGCGAACGTGACACCGAAGTCGTCGGCACCGTCCGGACTGCTGTCGATGGTGAGGGATTTACCCACGGTGTCGTTGACGTTGACACTGATGTTCGACAGGTCGGTGTAGACTTGACTGAGTCCGACGACAACTCGTGCGTCCTCATCATTTTCGTCAGAAATACTGGTGGGGGTCAGTGACGTTCCATCCTCCTGGAGGATGGTCACGTTACTCGTGCCGAGGTTCGCACTGTCGATGTTATCGTCGAACGCCAGCTCGACGATCGGGGTCGGGTTACCATCGGTCGGATCACTACTGTTGTCGTAGTGAGTGGCCTTGCGGAGGGTCGGGTCGTCGTTGTCGACTGTCACTGAGAGCGTTTCATCGCTGTCAAATCCGTCACTGCCATCTTCCTCAACATTGACGGTGATATCGAAGCTCTCAGTGCTACCTTCGCTCACGCCACTTGTCTCAACCTCTGCGAACAAGGTGACGTTCGCTTCTGCACCATCGCTGATTATCGACGTGTTGTACGAGAAGTTCGCTGTCCGGTTGGCTGCATCAACCGTGACGTTGTTAGCGTCAACATCGGTCCCGTTGACTGTGAAGACCACACTGGGGGGCGATGTGAAGTTAACTTCTTCTGGAAGCACGTAGGTGAAGTTTGACGGGGGAGAGGAAGTGTCACCTTGGCTACCGATATTGGTGAAATTTGCACTGATGTTGATTCTTGTTGTTGTGCCGTTGGGTAGTTCGCTGTGCGAAGTCCCGACTTCTGTGACGGAACTCCTGTTGACGCCGTCAACCGCTGCCGCTGTCCCTGCGAACGCGACGGTGCCTCCGAAGACGGAGACGACCATCAGCGCACTCAGGAACAGCGCGCGGATCTTGTCGTGTGTACCTTCTGTCATGGTTTGCTTGGTTGGGTTGTTGGGCGGTGACACGTCCGCTGCCGCTCCGTCCGCACGGCACTGCCGGAGGCAGACGGTGCTGTCACCATGGGTAGGGGTGTACGGTACTGCTATCGCCTGTTATAAGTGTTTTGTGATTTTGGCGAGTTGTCGCACCGAGTTCCATCCGCGAGGAGTCCCGACAGTGATCTGTGATGTGTCATCCCGAAACCACCAGATAGATCCCACCTGCTCGACAACGTGTCACAGGAACGTCACTACCCACAGTTCGATAGGTCCGTGCGTGCTCGCGCAGCGTCACAGCCGTCAACTACATGCGGTTCGGGTTGTTCCACCGACACGATGGCCTCACTCCAGCGACTGTCCCGGTGGATCACCGTCGAACGAGTCGCGGCGTGGACACTCGCCGTGCTCCTCGCCGCCGGGAGCGTCGGTCTCTGGTACGCCGCCACACCGTTTCACGCGCCGTCCGACTCTCTCTCGACGGTCCGCGCCGACGCCGACGTGACTGTCACCGCGACTGACGCTGGCTACGTGCTCGCACCGACACAGACCGCGGGGACGGAGGCGACAAGTGACGCGTCCGCCGGAGCACTCGACTCGACAGGTCTGGTACTCTACCCCGGCGCACGTGTCCACCCGAACGCGTACGTTCCCGTCCTCGCTCCGCTGGTCGCCGCCTCGGGACTCACCGTCGTGATCCCACACCCGCCGCTGAATCTGGCGCTCCTCGACACCGGAGCCGCCGGACGAGTGATCGAAACCAGCGAGGCGAGTCAATCGGATCGGTTCGCGGGTGACGCGGGTCTCTTCGACCCCGAGCGACCGCTGGCTGCGCCGTCGACGGTCGAGCGGTGGTACGTCGGCGGACACTCGCTCGGTGGCGTGGCTGCGTGTCGCTTCGCCGACGCTCACCCGAACCGCGTCGCTGGCGTCGTGCTGTTCGCGTCCTACTGCGACCGCGACGTGAGTGACACGAGTCTCCGTCTGCTCTCCGTGACCGGGACCGCCGACGGTGTGCTCGACCGAACGGCGTCCCGCGAGGCTCGTGACCGCCTGCCACCGACGACGACCCAGACCGTCTCACTCGACGGCGTGAACCACACCCAGTTCGGAGCCTACCGTGGCCAGCGTGGTGACCGCCCGGGAACTGTCTCGTACGAGCGGGCGCACGCGGGGCTCCGTGTGACGCTTGTGGAGTTCCTCACCGCGAGCTGAGCGTGTGACACTCGTGGAGTTCCTCACCGCGAACTGAGCGTGTGACACTGGTGGAGTTCCTCACCGCAACCTGAGTGCGAGCACCAGTCCCGATCCTCACTGCGGACGAGCACTGTCCACGGCATCGGAGCCGACGGACCCCCCGTCCTCGTCTCCTCGATCCGTCGCGTCTGCCGTGGGTCCGTCGGTCGCCGTCTCGAGGTCTGCCGCGAGCACGGCAGCCGCGTCCGGGTCGAGCACACACTCCGTCTCGACGGGACCGACCGAGAGTGTCAACTCGACGCCGACGACCTCGCCGTCGGCCGTCACTGGCCGTGTCCGAGCCGTCGCGTCTGGTACGTCGACCGTGTCGAACTCGACGACCGCGGCCGAGCCGAGTGTCGCCGTCACCGCTCTCTGGGTCGTCTGTCGGGTCCGCTGACCCGAACGGTCGTCGTCGTCTCGTCGTGTCGCTGTGCGGTCGCTGTCGTGGTCGTCGTCGTTGCGGTCGCCGCCGTGGTCGTTGTCGTTGCGGTCGCCGCCGTGGTCGTTGTCGTCGCTGTCTCTGTCCATTCGCTCGCGTGTTGATTCTGTGAGCAGGCGGATAACGTTATCGACGATATTGTCACCTGATCGAGTTCTCGGGGCCACGGCCGAGGTACTCGGCGAGGAACGCCTCGACAGCGCCGCGGTCGTAGCTGTCGAGCGTGAGCCGCGTGCGCCACGCGGTGACAGTGAACGTCGCGTCGGCTTCCGTCTCCTCGGGGTACGGGACGACGACGACACTCGCCCACGTGCCGGTGTACTGGGTCGCCAGCGAGCGGAGGTGTTGTTCCGCCTCCTCTGGGAGCGCGTCGGGCTGGTAGTAGACGACCACAGCGCCGTGTTCGAGCGTGTGAACCAGCGCGCCCGCAGACTGCGGTTCCTCGTAGAACCCAGCGCGAACCGTGCTGGCGTAGTGGGGGCCAGACAGCGGCGGCGACTGCGCGTAGTTCACCGCCGACCCGGGGGCAACGTGGCTGCGACCCTGTGACTCGAACTGTTCGACGTTCGACAGGGCGGGATCCGACCCGGACTGGGGCAGTCCGAGCGGCCCCGTCTCTCCGCTCCCGCCGCCGGAGCCGAACAGCGCGTTCGCACCGACGAATCCGAGTCCGACGACGAGCAGCAGTGCGACCGCGACACCACCGTACGTCGCCAGCGAGTACCCCTCCTCTGCTGTCCCGTCGGCGAACTGCTCGACGCGTCGTCGGTCGACAGCGCCGAGTTCCCCCTCGTGGCTGTCTGCGAGGTGGTCGACGTACGACGCCTCGTCGTCGAACGACTCCCCACAGTAGTCGCAGTCCGGCATCACCACCTCGTTACAGGTGGACTGAAATCACCTTTTCGCAGTAGAGAAAGTCAGCCTCGCCGAAGGGTTCGACGCGTTCGACGAGCAGTGGTCGCCGCGTCTCGTCGCGGAGCCGAACGATCACGCGGTGGAACTCGCCAAGGTCGAAGGAGAGTGGACGAATCGAGGCGACGCCGTTCCGAATACGACTTGTCGGGGAAGCGACCAGGAGAGGTATGTTCGATTCGACGCCGCTGGTCACGCCGGTCGTCAGGTTCCCGCTCGGGCTGATCGGCGGACTGCTCGCAACGCTTGTGATGGACCGTGTGATGGCCCGCGTTCGGGAGGGAGAGACACCGCCGACCGTCGCCGCGGGTGTTCTCACCCAGACACACCCGGACCGCGCCCCTGAGCGGCTTGCGACAGTCGTCCACTACCTCGCCGGACTGCTCACCGGTCCGCTGTTCGTCTACCTGTTGTACCTCTCGGAGTTCGTCGTCGGCTCCTCTCCGCTGGGAGTCGTCGCTGCCGGCGTGGTGTTGTTCCTCCTGATGGTCGGCTTCTTCGTCGTCGTGGTGCTCCCGCGTCCGGACGGACTCGCGCCGAACCGCCGCGGCGACATCGCTCGCGGGTGGGCAGTGTCCGCGGCGGCGTACGTTCTCGTGCTCGTTCCGGTCGTCGCAGTCGTCCCGACAGTGCTGTAACACGTCACGTCTCGAACTCGAAGCGCGCCCCGCCGTCGTCGGCTGCCGTCGCATGCACGGACCAGCCGTGAGCACGGGCCGTGTCGGCGATAGAGAGTCCGAAGCCGGTGCCGCCGTCGGAGAACGACACGCCGTGGTCGAACACCTCGTCGCGTCGGTCCGGCGGGATTCCGGGTCCGTCGTCGGCGACGTAGAACCCCTCCGTCTCCGTCAGTCCCCCGACAGTGACCGTCACGTCGTCACCCGCGTGTTCGACGGCGTTGCGGAACAGATTCTCGAACAGCTGTGAGAGGCGGCTCGTGTCGGCGGTCACCACACCCAGCTCGTCGGTCACGTCGAGCGTCGCCCGTGGCGTGTCGACGTACTCCCACGCCTCGCGTGCGACGGACGCCACCTCGACGCGGTCGCCGTCCTCGACAGTGGAGTCCCCGCGGGCGAGCGTGAGCAGGTCGTCGATCAGTCGCTCGATCCGGTCGTGGGCGTCTGCAACCTTCGGGAGGTGTTCCGTCTGGTCCGCCTCGATTGCGACTTCGAGGAACGCGTCTGCGACCGCGAGCGGGTTCCGGAGGTCGTGGGCGACGACGCTGGCGAACTCGTCGAGCCGTTCGTTCTTCCGACGGAGCTCCGCCTCCCGCTGTGTCCGGGACAGCGCCGCCTCCACCGTCGCGCCGAGCACTCGGAACAGGTCCACATCCGTCTCGGTGAACTCCTGTCGCTCGGTGGAGCCGGCGACGAGCAGCCCCTCCTCACCCAACGGAACGAGCAGTTCACTCTGAACGGGGGTGTCCGGGTTGTACAGGTCCGGGACCTCCGAGAGGTCGTCGTACACGCGCACGTCGCCGTTCTCGAAGGCGTCCCACGCGAGACTGTTACCGGACTCGAACTGCGGCGTCTCGCCGATCACCTCCCGTGCGGTCTCCGTCTCGGTCACCGGCTCCAACGTCTCCGTCGGTTCGTCGTAGCGCCACAGCGCGGTCATCTCGCGGTCGAGTACGGTGTCTGCGGTCTCGACCGTGATCGACGCGACCTCCTCGACGGAGGCCGCGACTGTGAGTTCGCGGGCAGTCTCTTGGAGTGCGCGGAGTCGCCCCTCCAGTCGCTTCTGTTCGCTGATGTTCTCCAAGGCCGCGAGCACGCTCTGGACCTCGCCGTCCGGTCCGAGAATCGGCGTTCCCGAGAGGAGCACGTCGAGCAGATCTCCGTCCTTCGTCCGGCGGCGCACCTCTCGGGCTCGAATTCGTTCCCCGTCGCTGACGCGGTGGAAGTCCTCGGTGAACCCGCCGCGCTCGGCAGTCGGCAGCGTCGGGTTCGGCCCGCCGACCACCTCCTCGCTCGACCAGCCGAACACCTCCTCTGCGGCCCGGTTCCACAGCTGCACCGTGCCGTCGAGGTCCACTTCGATCACCGGCGACGGGACCGCGTCGATCAGCGACTCCAGCCGGCGGTTGGTGCGTTCCAACGCCTCGCGTTCGCGCTGTCGGGCCAACTCCGTCGCGACGAGCTCCGAGAGCAGTCTGAGGAACGTGTGGTCCGCCTCGCCGAACGGCCGGTCGCGGACCTCCGGGCTGGAGAAGTTCACCGTCCCGTACGCCTCCCCGTCGACGATCAGCGGCACTCCGGCGTACGCTCGCAGCCCCTGCTCTCTGTACGCCGGGTGGGCGTCGTGACCCGACTCGACGGCGTCTGCGAACGACACCACGTCGGCTGCCGACTGCACCCCCTCGTCGTCGACGGCGGCTCCCGAGACATCACGCGTCGCGCCAGTGCTGTCGTCACTCTGCGTCGTGCTACTCGTCGCGTCCGCGTCCGTGGTCACAGCAGCCTGCCTCGCGTCAGTGAACACCGTCTCACAGTAGGTCGTTCCGAGTTCGAACGTGTCACCGACGGCGATGTCGGCGTCGGGAGCGAACACCGCACGGACTTCGTACTCCGTGCCGTCGATTCGGGACACGATTCCGATGTCGAGGTCGAGCGCGTCACAGCCGACGGCGAGCAGTTCGCGGAGTCGGTCCTCCGTGCCGAGATCCGGGTCGGCGACGACGTGTTGGACGGAACGGAGCGCGTCTCGCTCTCGTTCGAGCTGTGCCTGTGTCGCCGCGGTCTCCGTCACGTCGCGGGCGACGACCAGCGCGCGTCGCTCCTCGTCGGTCGTGAACGGCGTGAGTCGCACGTCGAACTTCCGGTGACCGTCGGCCGCCTCGACACCGATTCGGAGGTCTCTGTCGTACGGCCCTGCGTCGCCGGTCGACGAGGCTGTCGCGCTGCCCCCGCCGTCACCGACTGCGCCGCTGTCGTCCGTCTCTACGCCACCGACCGCGTCGCTGTCGTCCGTCTCTACGCCACCGACCGCGTCGCTGTCGTCCGTCTCGACTCGCTTCCCGTCGTCTGGCGTCCCGTTGTCCGCCGTCTCGCCGTCCGGCGTCTCGTCGTCCGCCGTCTCGCCGTCCGGCGT
>CAKZQY010000288.1 GCA_937142015.1 uncultured Halobacteria archaeon | reverse complement strand
GTGTAGGTGAGCATTAGTTAGGCGGACTCGGAGGTCGGTTCTCGGACACCGATCTCAGCCAGTCGATCGCTGGCAGCCCGACGGAGCGAGGGGGCGTGACGCGTCGGGAACACGGGCCACTCCCCGCTGGGTGGCTCTCGGAGGCGTCTGTGCCGGTCCAGCACGGATACCACGCGGTCGAGCAGCGGGACTGGCTGTCGCTCTCGCGTCTTCCCGAGCACCGTTGCGACACCCCGGTCCAGATCGACGTCGTCCCACGACAGGCCGTTCCGTCGCTCGTCTCGGGAGGAGGCGAAGATCTCGGCGGCCCGGACTCCAGTGAGTGAGAGCATCACCACCGCCGCTCGGTCGCGGGAGGCGACCAGCGCGTCCACGTCACCGCGGCCGTCGAGTGACCGCTCGGCACGCTCGTCGACGAACCGGAGCAGTCGTTCACGAGTGGCTCGGTCCCAGAACTGACGGTCGGGCTCCCCTCTATCGGCGGGGAGCGGTTCGCTGGCTCGGTTCGGCCGAGCCGGGTTGCTCTCGACGCGCTCGTCGTCGACGGCCCAACTCCAGAACGCCCGGACGATGTCGAAGTACGTCTGTGCCGAGGCTGCCGACAGGTCGTCCTGTCGAACCCGTCGCCGCAGTTCCTGTGCGTACCGCCGGCAGTCGAGCACCGCCACCTCGCTCAGACGGGTCACGTCCCGCTGTTCGGCGAGGAACGCGGCGAACTGTGTCAACACCGTCCGAGAGTTGGAGCGGTACGCGCCGGCGGCGAGACTCTGGAGTCGACGGTCGATTGCCTCCTCGACGGTCGTGTGCCGGGTCGAACCGGGCGACTGTGTGTCGTCCATCGGGTCGGCTGACCCGAGGGCGTCGACCCTCGTAAGTCTACTGTGTCTTTCTGCACTAAGACACAGTGTCGTCCGTTCTGCTGTACTGCTCGATGTCGGCGGTTACAGACCTCTCGACCGCCGATCTAGCGTTTGTAAATGTCATGTTGCTATATCGAATCACTCCGCACTCGCAGCGTCGGGCAGGCGTTCGATGGAGATCCCTGAACACGCGACCTCGAGGTCCTCCCACCCGCCGGCCGGCGTTCGAGCAGCGCTTCCGAGTATCGAAGGACGAGAGTCACGAATACATCGACAGTTCGATAGATAAACAGTTTGACTTGTCTTGCATCCTGTAACGGTTCGATGATGTTTCGAACACGAGGGACAGCACGTGAGAGAAGACAACTATCCCCATATAAAATAGAATTTTTACCATTTTGTGCGTAACGATTCGGCACGATACGGGTAGTTCGGAACTCGGCGACAGACCCGTCCTGTGAACCGATCCGTGAACAGTGACTCGGAACCGAATACCGTCATATATGTAAGGAGTATTAGTAGTACTAGGATCGAACACGTCGCTCGAGTAGCGTCGAACGTCGAGCCTTCCAAACAGTCGTCGTGTCGCTCACTCTCGGATGTCCGCCACGAGAGGCACGGCTTCGGTTCGACAGACGCGACGTGAGACGTGGGGGAACGCCGGTTCTGATAGTGATTACTGCGAATGGTTCCACGGACGGTGTCGAAAATCGACGGCTCAGACGCTCTGATCGTCGACACGAGTCACCACGGCGGTAAAGACTCGCAGTAATCATTATAAGTGGGCGGCACGCGGTGGTCGTCGTATGCAGTACGACGGACTCGGCGTCGACAGTGTCTCGTGGGCTGGCCGGACGTACCCCGAGATCCGTGCAGTCGGCGAGTCGGACGGCTCCGTGTTGGTGGTACCAGTCGGCAGTGTCGAACAGCACGGCCCGCACATGCCGGTGGCGACGGACGTCGTCCTCGCGGACGCCGTGGCTCGCGGGGCGGCAGCGACCGCGAGCGCGGACGACGTGCCGGTACTCGTCTCACCGCCGGTGTGGACTGGGTCGTCCGATCACCACCTCCACTGGGGTGGGACGATCACGCTCGAAGTTGCCACGATGCTCACTGTGTTGACCCAGATCGCGCGGTCTGCACTCCAGAACGGGTTCGACGCGATCTTCTTCCTGAACGGACACGGGGGGAACTCGCCGATCGTCTCCGCGGCGACGAAGACCGTCGGGACGGAGCACCCACACGTCGAGGTGATTGCGACGACGTACTACTTCCTCGCGGAGCCCGTCGCCGAGGAGATCCGCGACAGTCGCTACGGCGGGATGAGCCACGCCGGCGAGTTCGAGACGTCGCTGATGCTCCACCTCGCTCCGGAACTCGTCCGCGAACGGGAGTACGCGGTCGACTACCGCGAGGAACCGAAAGGCGGGTACGACGGCGCGTTCCACGACTTCTTCAGCCACGGCCCGCTGTCCGTCTACCGAGCTGCCGACTCACAGACCGGCCCCGGCACGACTGGCGACCCCACGCTGGCGAGCGCCGAGAAAGGCGCGGCTCTCTACGAGTTTCTCGTCGAGGAACTCGCCGACCTCCTCGGCGAAATTGCGACGAGTGTGGACGACAGTGCCTCCGCGGAGTGTGAGGGTGACAGTGCCTCCGCGGAGCGTGAGGACGACGAGGTGGACGGAGCGTGAGGACGACGAGGTAGGACGGGCCGTGACGGCGACGAGATCTCGACAGGGCGCGTCACCAGCGGAAGCTTTACGCATTCACCTCACGTCGCGCACACCGTTCACATGACCGACGAGTGGCACGAGCTCGTAGAGCGCGGTGAGACAGTCACTGTCGACGGCGTCGACACGCACTACTACGACGAGGGCGAGGGGAAGCCAGTGGTTCTCCTCCACGGGGGAGGACTCACCTCGTGTGCAGAGCTCAACTGGGGAGCAGTGATCGGTCCGTTGAGCGACCACTGTCGTGTGATCGCGCTCGACCAGCCGGGGTTCGGATTCACACCGCCGCGTGGCGACCGCGATCACCTGCCACGGGAGCGGGCGGAGTTCGTCGCCGACTTCTGTCGCGCTGTCGGTCTCGACTCGGTCGCCGTGGCGGGCAACAGTCGGGCGGGCTACCAGGCGGTGTATCTCGCGTTGGCACACCCGACGCTCGTCGACGACCTGATCGTCGTCAACGCGGGGTCTGCCTCGCGGAAACTCGCGTCGAACGAGGTGCCCGGGAGCTTGCAGTCGGACGCGCCGACGCGGGAGGGCGCTCGTGAGTTCCTCGAAGGGTTCCGCGACCACCACCTCGTTCGCCCGGAGAACCACCCACTGTTCCGAGGTGACATTCCCGAAGACGCCGTCGACAGAGTGTTCGAGATCCAACAGCGCAACTGGGAGTGGACGAACGCCCGCAGTGACCGTCTCCAGACGGACGCCGCGTCGCTCAACGAGGCGCTGTCGTACGACGGCAGACACGTCACCGAGGCGGCGACGGAGGTCTCACAGCCGACACTGATCACGTGGAGTACGCGACCGTACGAGGGGTGGCCGCGGCGCACTGACGAGCCTGCGGCCGACCCGGCGAAGAAACACGTGACAGTCCACCGCGAGACGAGGCCAGACTACCGGCGCGACGAGGGGTTCGATCAGGGCGTTCACCTCTTCGAGACGATGCCGACGGCAGAGCTCCACCTCTGGCACGACGCCGACCACCACGTGATGACCGACCGACGAGACGAGTGGGTGGACGTCGTCTCCGGGTTCCTCACGCGGTGAGCGTCGGACAGCCAGCTACGACAGTGCGCCGCCGCCGTCGACGTTGAGCACGCTCCCGGTCACGTACGCCGCGCCGGGGCCACAGCAGAACTCGATCACACGCGCGACTTCGTCGGGATCACCGACGCGGCCCAGCGGGAGATCGTCTTCGAACGCCGCAATCGCGTCCTCGTCCCACAGTCCGGAGTCAGTCGTCAGCGGCGTGTCGATCAGCCCCGGAACGACACAGTTGACTCGAACGTGTGGCGCGAGCTGTTTGGCCAGTCCCTTCGTGAGGCCGAGAACACCAGCCTTCGCAGCGGAGTAGTGGACACCGCCGCTGGCAGAGCCGTGTTGTCCCGCGCCGCTGGAGACGTTGACGAGATACCCCTCCTCGCGTTCGAACATCGGCGGCGTGGCGTGGTGCGCGACGTTGTACTGGCCGGTGAGATTCACGTCGAGAATCTCGTGCCACTCCTCGGGGTCGAGGTCGCCGATCCACGCGTAGCGACTCGTCCCCGCGTTGTTCACGACAGACTGGAGCGCGGCGTTCGCCTCGACCTGCTCGACGACTGCACCGACCGCGTCGTAGTCCGTTACGGAACACTCGTAGGCCCTCACCCCGGCTCCCAACTCGTCGGCGACCTCGGTCACCGCCGGATCGATGTCGATGCAGGCGACCACGTCGTGTCGGTCGTCTGCCGCGAACCGCTCGACGACGCACTTCCCGATACCACTCGCCGCGCCGGTCACCAGTGCCGCGGTCTGTCCGGTCACGACTGTCGTCTCGGCTCCGGGCGAGAAAGGTGTTGTCCCCCCGGAGATCACGACAGACAGGGAGAGAGACAGGGAGAAAGGAAGAGAGGGAGGGAAGTAGGGAGAGAGACAGGGAGAAAGGAAGGGAGGGAGGGAAGTAGGGAGAAAGGAAGGAAGGGAGGGAAGCAGGGAGAGAAGCAGAGAACTTTATGGCGACTCGCCACGCAGTCGAGTTCGTGATCCAGTCTGTCGACAGAGAGGCGGAGTCGGCGTTGATCGAGCAGGTCGACATCGACCGCGTGGTCGGGCACGTCGACGCGCTCGCAGACCTCCGTCGTCACCCCGGCACCGACGACGAACGGCAGGCGGCAGAGTACGTCGTCGACCAGCTCCGGGCGTACGGTGTCGATGTCGAGGCGGGAGAGTACGAGGGGTACGTCAGCGAGCCGACGGACGCGGGACTGACAGTCACCAGACCGACGAACTGGGCGGTGCCGGACGAGGAGATCATCACTGTCGCGTTCGGGGGGGCGACACCGCCGGTCGGCGTCCACGGGGAGGTCGTCTCGGTGCCGGAGGTGACACCGGAGACGCTCGCGTCGCTCGATCTCGACGGGCGCATCGCGTTCACCCGCGGACTCCCGACTCCCGAACCAGTCGAGGCGTTGGCCGCGGCGGGAGCGAGCGCTGCTGTCTTCGAGTCCCCGACGCCGGGACACTGCCACGAGATGATCGTCACGCCGGTCTGGGGGACGCCCGGAGTCGAGGACGCCTCACGGGTCCCCGACCTCCCGGTGGTGGAAGTCCAGCAGTCGGCCGGCGAGCGCCTGCGGGACCAGTTGACTCGCGGTCCAGTGGCAGCGACAGTCCAGACCAGCGTGACGACAGACCTGTACGAACTGCCCTGCCCCGTCGGACGCATCGAGGGACGGGAGAGTGACCGCTACGTCGTGGTCGGGAACCACGTCGACTCGTGGCACGAGGGCGTGACCGACAACGCGACTGCGGTCGCAGTCACCCTCGAACTCGCCCGGGTGTTCAGCGCTCGGGACACACAGCCACGTCGTGGGCTCGTCTTCGGCTTCTGGACGGCACACTCGTTCGGCCGGTACGCCGGGAGCACGTGGTTCGCCGACACCAACTTCACCGATCTCCGCGAGAACGGGATCGCGTACCTCCACTTGGACCTGAACGGACTGCGTGGTGCCGACACGCTCTGGTACCAGCACATGGCTGCGGTCGCCGAAGAACACCGCGACGTGCTCGCGGCGGTCCCCGATTTGGAACGTCCGGCGGACTCGGAAGCCACGAACGAGAGCGAGCAGTCGTCGTTTCTCGGAGACGAGCGGCCGGGTCGCAACTCCGACCAGTCGTTCTGGGGGGCAGGGTTGGTGTCACTGCTGTCGGGAGCGCGACTCACACCCGGCACGGACGACGGCGGTCCCGTCGGGGGCGGGTGGTGGTGGCACACGCCGGCAGACACCCGTGACAAGGTGGACCCGGACGTGCTCTCCGAGGAGACGAAGCTGTACGTCGCACTTCTGGCGCGTCTCTGTGAGTCGCCAGTGGTGCCGGTCGACCACGCGGCGTCTGCTGCGGCGGTCGCCGAGGCGGTCGACGCGCTGGGGTTCGATCACCCGGCACTCGACGACCTCCGGGAGCGCGCCACCGCGCTCGAAGAGACCGTCGCCGAGGCAACGCGGATCGCCGACGCGCGTGCCGCGGAGCCGGCGGTCGCCAGCGCTGCCGAGGATCTCACCGTCGAGCTGAACAACCGCCTCGTCCCGGCGCTGTACGAGCGCGGCCCGAACCACCGACACGATCCCGCTGTCGAGCAGCGCCGACTCCCCGGTATCGCCGCCGTCGGCGACCCTGACGAGCGAACCGGACGCGCACGACTGTTCGCGGAAACCTCGCTGCGACGCGAAGTCGCCCGCGTCGCCGAACTGCTCAGAGAGAGTCGCGCCGCCGCCGAACGGTTCTGTGACGCGTACGACGAGTGAGAGACGACTGGGCCGGATGCCGGAGAGGACCGTCGCCGGACGCCGGTTCACTTATGTCCGAGGGGTGTGCGTGTGACCCATGGCGCGTGAAGCCTACAGTCCAGCAGAGCTCTCGGACACGTCGTACAGCCACGCCATCGTCGAGAACGGCACCTTCCACGTGGCCGGACAGGTTGCTCGTGACGCCGACGGCGAGATCGTCGGCGACGACTTGGAGAGTCAGACGCGGAAAGTGTTCGAGAACGTCGGCATCCTGTTGGAGAGAGTCGGCAAGGAGTTCGACGACGTAGCGAAGGTGACCGTCTACATCGTCGGGGAGCAGGAGTCGTTGGACGGCTACAAGACCGTCTACAGTGAGACGTTCTCGGAACCGTACCCGTGTCAGACGGTGGTTGGCACCCGGCCGCTCGGTGACTCTCCCGTCTTGATCGAAATCGAAGTCGACGTGCCGATGGGCGAGGGTTGACTCCCGCCGCGACGTGCCGATGGGCGCGGATTGACCCCCGCCGCGGCGTGCCGATGTGCGCGGATTGACCCCCGCCGGGTCGTGCCGATGGGCGCGGATTGACCCCCGCCGGGTCGTGCTGCCGTACATGATCCGCTGTGAGGACGGTCGTGCCGCGGCGACGGTCCGTTGCGGTAGCGAGGTTGTGGTCGGTCGACAACGACCCGTTGTGGCGACGATGGTGGTCGGGCGACAACGACCCGTTGTGGTGGCGACAGTGGTCGGTCGACAACGACCCGTTGTGGTGGCGACAGTGGTGGTCAGTCGGGAAGTTCCACAGAGATCGTCTCGGTGGCCTCCTCGCCGAGTGGCCCTTCCAGCAGGAGTCGGTACACCTCGCGGAGTTCAGTCACCTCCAGGTCGACGATTCCGGAGCCGACGTAGTAGCTGTGGAGTCCCGGGAACGCCGGCACCTCGCCGGAGAGTCGCAGTCGGAGCACGGGGTCCGCTCCGAAGCGGTGGATCGGCGTACACTCGTCCGTGCCGTCGAGTTCAGTCCAGTCGGTAACGTCACTGGGCGTCTCGCCACGGCCGAGGAACGGCGTGAAACTCGTCCCCTCCGGGCAGTCGACCGTGTACCGGAGCACTGCCATCGCGGCGTACTTCCCGTCGCGGAACTGCGCCGGGCGTGCGAACGACGGGTCCGGGTCGGCACTGTACCCGGGGAGTGTCGGGAGCCACGCGTCGGCGTGGTGGTGTAACGCCTCCTCGACGAAGTCGATGGCCGCGTAGTCGTCACCTGCCCAGTGGTGTGCCCACGCGGCCAGTGTCCGGGTCGTGACGGCGGTGTGACCCGAGCCTGTCTCGTCGACGGCACGCGTGAACGCGTCGGCTGCGGCCGCGAACTCACCCGCCGCGACGAGTTGTGCGCCGTCCGTCACGTGTGACGCGACAGTCTCCGACAGATCGAGCCTGTCGAGCGCTGCCGGCTCCCGTGTCCGCGCGAAGTCGTACACTGCCGTCTCCCGCGGTACGACTGGAATCGAAACGACGTGGTCGACGGTGACGCGCGCACCGCTGTCTGCCAGCGCCGCTCGAACCGCGTCGACGACTGTCGCAACCGCCGCGCGTGGGTCGGCGACCTGCGCGGCTGTCTCGGCCGACGAACTGCTCGCCGCCGCCTCTCCACCACTGGCCGGTCCACCGCGGTCCGTGCCACGACGAATCTGTTCGACAGCCGTACGGAACTGGTCGCGCTCGTCCGGTGTCGTCGCTGCAGACAGTACGTCCTCGACGACCGCCTGCGACGCGTCGTCGGCGAGGGCGTTCCGTTCCCCGAGGATCACGTCCGTCACCGCGTTGAGTAACACGGAGTCGACTGGCCGCTCTGTCTCTGTCTCGTCTCCGTCGGCTGTCGCTTCCCTCGTATCGGCATTCGAGTGTTCAGTCATACCGATCAGTCGTCCTCCGCCCGGGTGGGTGTTTCGCCTGCGAGCACCTGCTCGCTCGCGCCGTCCGGGCTGCCGGGAACCTCGTCGTCGTAGAGGTGACAGACGGTCTGGTGTTCGGCTGCAGTCTGTACCGTCTCGGGTTCAGCCGTCGCACAGATCGAGGTGTACTCGTCGTCGAGCGCTCGGACTGCGGCCTCTCTGTCGCCGTCGACGAGCGTGGTGAGTGAGTCACGGACGAGCGTCTCGACCGGCTGCGGGAGCAACTCCGCGGCCGTCTCCGTCTCGGTCTCGTCGGCGGCGACTGTAACGTCCGTCGCCGACCAGCCGCCGACGTGTTCCTCGTACAGCGCGTCGATCACGTCGTCGTCCGTGACTGACTCCTCGAGCGATTCGAGTTCCGTCCGCATCGCGTCCGGCTGGACGGTGCCGTTCGCCATCCGCGTCTCGAACCGGAGGAACCGCCGCCACGCGTCGTGGCCCCACCGCCAGTTCTCCGGGGCGATCACCTTCGGACACCGTGGGTGGAACGAACAGCCGGACGGCGGGTCGATTGGCGTCGGCACGTCCCCCTCTAACGGGATGCGCTCGCGGACGGCGTTGGGGTTCGGCACCGGAATCGACGACATCAACGCCTGCGTGTACGGGTGCTCTGGCGCGCCGAACAGCGCTCTCGTCGGTGCCACCTCGGCGATCTCGCCGAGGTACATCACCGCGACGCGATCACAGATCCGCCGGACGACGGAGAGATCGTGGGTGATGAACAACACGGTCAACTCCATCTCCCGCTGGAGCTCGAACAACAGGTTGAGAATCTGTGCCTGCACGGACACGTCCAGCGCAGACGTGGGTTCGTCGGCGACCAGCAGCGTCGGCTCGACGGCGAGCGCACGAGCGATTGCGACGCGCTGTCTCTGGCCCCCGGAGAACTCGTGTGGGTGTCTGTCGAGGTGTTCCTCGCCGAGTCCGACGCGTTCGAGCAGTTCGACCGCACGCCGGACTCTGTCCGCCTTCGAGTCGCCGATGTCGTGGACGGACATCGGTTCCGTCAGCGTCCGTCGGACGGTGTAGCGCGGGTTCAGCGACGCGAAGGGGTCCTGGTAGATCATCTGTGCCTCGCTGCGGAACGCCCGCAGCTGTGAGGAGGAGTACTCCGTGATGTCCTCTCCGTCGTAGTAGACGCTGCCGTCTGTCGGGTCGAGCAGGTGGAGCAGCGTGCGCGCCAACGTCGACTTCCCACAGCCGGACTCGCCGACCAGTCCGACGATCTCACCCCGCGACAGCCGGAGGTCGACCCCGTCGACAGCACGAACTGTCTTGACTGTCTTGTCCGGACGCAGTCGGTTCAACAGCGTGTCCCCCTCCGAGAAGTGTTTCTTCAGCCCCTCGACACGGAGGAGCGGCTCGCGCTCGCTCGTCGTCTCTGTCGCCGTACTCCCGTCCATCGTCGTACTCCCGTCTGTCGTCGCGTCGGTGCTCACAGTGGGTCCTCCCAGATACAGGCGCTGTAGTGATCGTCGTCGACCTCGCGGAGCCGGGGGTCGTCCGTCTCGCACTGTTCAGTCGCGTACGGACACCGGGGCGCGAAGTTACACCCGGTCGGGGTGTCGGCGAGATTCGGCACGTTCCCGGTGATCGGTTCGAGGTCCTGTTCGTCCCGCGTCGGGTCCGGCACGGCGTTGATCAGTCCTTTCGTGTACGGGTGCCGAGGGTCGTCGAAGATCTCCTCGACAGTCCCGTACTCGACGATTCGACCGGCGTACATCACAGCCACCCTGTCACACGTCTCGGCGACGACACCCAAGTTGTGGGTGATCAGCAACACCGACATCCCGAGTCGGTCGTTGAGTTCGCGGATCAGATCGAGGATCTGCGCCTGAATCGTCACGTCGAGTGCCGTCGTCGGCTCGTCTGCCACGAGGAGGTCGGGCTCACACGCCAGCGCCATGGCGATCATCGCACGCTGTCGCATCCCGCCCGAGAACTGGTGTGGGTAGTCGTCGATGCGGTCCTCGGGGCTCGGAATCCCGACGCGACGCATCAGCTCGATTGCCTCCGTGCGGGAAGCCGACCGGCTCATCTCCCTGTGGATGCGGAGCGGCTCGCCGACCTGCCAGCCGATGTCGAAGACCGGGTTCATCGCCGTCATCGGCTCCTGGAAGATCATCGACATCCCGTTGCCGCGGATCTGGCGCATCTCCTCGGTCGTCTTCTCCGCGAGGTCCTCGCCTCTGAACAGGATCTCCCCGTCGTCGATGTACCCCGGACTGGCGAGCAGCCGCATGATCGAGAGGCTCGTGACACTCTTGCCACAGCCGGACTCCCCGACCAAGCCGAGAATCTCTCCCTCCTCGATCTCGAAGGAGACGCCGTCGTCTGCGCGCACGACGCCCGCCTCCGTGTCGAAGTGGGTGTGGAGATCCCGAACTGAGAGGATCGGCTCACCAGACCGCTGGATCGTCTCGAACTCCGGCTCGTCGCTCGCCTCGCTGTAGACGCCGTGTTCTCCCGGCTCTGTACTGGCACTGCTGGTGTGGGTGCTGGTGTGAGTGCTGGAGCTACTGGAGCGGGCACCGGAGCCACGAGTCTGTGCGTCGGCGTCACTGGAGTGGTTAGCTGGTGTGCGGTCGCTCATGCGCCCGGCCCTCCCTCGGTTTCGGAGCGTGGATCGAGTTCGTCGCGCAGTCCGTCACCCAACAGGTTGAACGACATGACCGTGATCATGATCGCAATCCCGGGGAAGGTGGAGATCCACCACTGGTCGGGGAGGTACCCCCGGCCGTCGGCGATCATCACACCCCACGTCGCCGTCGGCGGCTGGACGCCCAGCCCGAGGAACGAGAGCGACGCCTCGAAGATGATCGCTGTCGCCACGTGGAACGTCCCCTGAACCAACACGGGGGTGAACGCGTTGGGGATCACGTGTTTGAACAGGATCTTCGTGTCGCCCAAGCCGGTGTTCTCGGCGGCCTCGACGAACTCCTCCTCTTTGACCGACAGGACACTCCCGCGTATCAGGCGAGCGTACTGTGGGGTGTAGACGATCCCGATCACCAGGATCACGTTCCGCAGATTCGGCCCCAACGCCCCGACCAGCGCCAGTGCGAGCACCAGCGACGGGAACGACATCATGATGTCCATCAGTCGCATCAGTCCCTCGTCGACCCAGCCGCCGATGTAGCCGCCGACAGCACCGATCGGGACGCCGATTGCGACCGCCATCGCCACGGCGACGACGCCGACGAGAATCGAGATCCGGGCCCCGAACAGGACCCGCGACAGCACGTCACGTCCCGTCAGATCCGTTCCGAGCGGGTGATCGACGGACGGACCCGCGAGCGACGCGTCGTAGTCCGGCTCCGCCGGGCCGTACGGCGCGACCAGCGGCGCGGCGACTGCCAGCGTGACGATCGCCGCGACGATCCAGAACGATACTTTCGCACTCGTGTCGAGGCGGCCGTAGATCTCGACGGACCGCGACAGCACGTCTTGGAGCCGTTCGAGCACTGACCGTTCCTCGAAGGTAGGTGTCTCAGTAGCCATCGTTAATCGTACTTGATCCGCGGGTCCAACAGCGCGTACGTCAGGTCGACGAACAGGTTCATCAGGACGAACACACCGGCGATGAACAACACGAGTCCCTGTATCAGCGGAATGTCGTTCGTCTGCACGGCCTGGTACAGCAGCCGACCGATGCCGGGCCACTGGAACACCTGCTCGACGACGACCGCGCCGTTGAGCAGGAATCCGACCTGGAGGCCGACGATGGTGACCACCGGAATCATCGCGTTCCGGAGCGCGTGAACGAGGATCAGCGCCTGCTCTTTCACACCCTTCGCGCGAGCGGTCCGGATGTAGTCCTCGTTGAGCACCTCCACCATCGCCGAGCGTGTCAACCGAGTTACAATCGCAGAGAACCCGACACCGAGCGTGATGCCGGGTGGGAGCGCGGCGTTGAGCCACGCGAACAGTCCCTCACTGGGGGCGACGTAGCCGCCAGCGGGGATCAGACTCGATCCGAACCAGTTCTGCCAGAACAGCGCGAACACCAGAATCACCATGATCCCGAGCCAGAAGGAGGGGATCGAGATGCCGGTGAACGCGATCACACGGCTGAGGTGGTCGACCCACTGATCTTTGTACACGGCACTCAGGACGCCCAGCGGGATTGCGATGAACATCGCCACGAAGAAGGCGATGATCGAGATCTGGACCGTCGGCCACAGCCGTGAGAGAATCATCCCCGTGACTGGCTGTCGGGTCGCGTACGACCGTCCGAGGTCACCTTGGAGGGCGTTCGCCAACCACTTCAGGTACTGAATGTAGATCGGCTGGTCGAGACCGAGTCGTGCCTCGAGCTGTGCGACCGTCTCCGGGTTCCGTGACCGGGGCGGTAACAGCGCCGAGACGGCGTCCCCCGGCGCGAGCTTCAGCAGGAGGAACACCGCCGCTGTCACCCCGATGAACACGGGCACCAACAGCAGCAGCCGCTTGATCGTGTAGTTACCCAGCCCCATCGAACGTCACCCGTGTGTGGTGTCTCTGTCGCTCGGTTCGGAGGACTGTCTGTCGACCGCTTCTCGTGTCGGCATACTGTGGTGCATTCTCTCACGGTACAAAAAGATTTCTCCCCCCGGGTCCGGCGGCTGTGGTTCCGACGCGTCTGCCGTCCGAGGAACCCTCTCGTGTGTCCGTCGAAGAACAGCCTCGTGTGTCTGTCGAAGAACAACGTCGTGCGTCCGTCGAAGAACAGCCTCGTGTGTCTGTCGAGTGACAGTATCGTGCGTCTGTCGAAAAAAAACGCCCCCGTGCGTCCGTCGAAGTGTGGTGGAGGGCCGCAAGAGGGGGAAGAGAGCTACTCAGAGAGGGAGAGAGAGGAGAACTACTCAGAGAGGGAGGAGAGGAGAGCTACTCAGAGAGGGAGACGTCAGCGAGGTTGAAGCGGAAGGAGCTCCGCTTGACCTGGTAGTTTTGGACCTGGTCGCTGACACCTTGGTTGACGAACGGCCAGCAGATCCCGTTGAGCGGGACGAGGTCGGTGACGATCTCCATCGCGTCACCGTACAGCTGTTTGCGCTTCTCCCGGTCCGTCGTCTGACCCGCACGGAGGATCAGGTCGTCGGACTCGGGGTGGCCGAAGTGGGTGTAGTTGATCCCGTTTCCGCCGAGCACTTGGTTCATGTAGTCGGCGGGGTCGAGTCCACTGCCGATGTCCTCGAAGTGAGACTCGTAGTTGGTCTCCTCGTGGCTGACACCGTTCGTGTCCCAGTTGCCGATGACGGGCCCCCAGACGGCGGACTTCTCCTTCGGGAGCACCTCCATGTTCATGTTCGCCTGTCGCATCGTCTGCTGGACGATGGTGGCGGTGTCGACGAACCGCGGCTGGTTCGTCGCCCACGCGGTGAAGGAGAACTCGTCTCGTCCCGTCTCCGACATGAGCTGTCTCGCCTGCTCGGGGTCGTACGGGTACTTGGTGATCTTGTCCTCCTGGTAGGCCCAACTGAACGGCGGGACGGGTGCCCACTTGGGTGAGGCCTTCCCGGCGAACTTCGTCTGGATCACCTGCTCGTGACCGGTCGCGTACCGCACCGCCTTCCGCATCTTCTTGCCGTCTTCGCTGATCGTGCCGTAGCCCGGCACCTCCGCGTCCGGCTGCGGGTCCTCCTCGTACAGCTTGAACGGCTCGAATCCGCGAATGTTCAGGTAGTGCTCCACGTGTGAGGCTCCGGGCTTCGAGATCGCCCGAATGCCGTCCGTGCTGTCGACATCCTGAACGTCCTTCGCCGGGATCGTCTCCGCGAGGTGGATGTCGCCGGTCTTCAGGTTCGTCAGCCGAACTGACGCCTCGGGGATGATCCGGTAGGTGATCTGGTCGAGGTACGGCAGCTGACCGTTCTCTCCCTCCTTGAAGTAGTCCGGGTTCCGCGTGAGGGTGTAGGAGTCGCCCGCCTGCCCGGAGTCGTACTGGAACGCGCCCGTGCCGTACGTCCCGAAGTCGACGGCCCCGATCTTGTCCGGGTTCTCCTCGTAGGCCTCCATCGGAACGATGGAACACTGCCCGATGCTGACCAGCGCCGGGAACGCCGCGCTCGGCTTCGCCAAGTCGAACTCGACGGTGTACTTGTCGATCTTGTTCACGCGACTCTTCGAGTCGATGTTCTCACCCCACAGCAGTCCGGGGAACGGCCACCGACCGGCCGTCGGGTACTCCTCGTAGAGGTCGCCCTCGCTCTCCTCGGCGAGGATCGACGGATCGAGGATCGCGTACCAGTTCTTGACCACGTCGTCTGCCGTCACCTCCCGCTTGTACGGCTCGTGGAACATCACGCCCTCGCGCAGCTTGAACGTGTACGTCTGTGCGTCGGACGTCTCCGGCGGCCCCTCCGCGAGGTCGCCCACGAGCTCGCCGTCGGCGTTGACGTACGTCAGCGTGTTCATCATCTGCCGCATGATGTTCGCACCGGTGGAGTCGGACGACCAGTGGGGCCACAGCGGGTCTGTCCGGTCCGCCTGCATGCCGACGATCATCTCGCCGCCGGAACTGGCCGACTCCTCGCTCGTCGGTGTGGTGTCGTCGCCGCTCTCCGGTGTCGGCGTCTCCTCGTCACCGCCGCCGCCGCTCGTCGTCTCTGTCGAACCGCCGCTTCCACCGCCTGCACACCCCGCCAACATCGACCCCGCTCCCACGAGACCGGTGCTGCCGAGGTACTTTAGGTAATCTCTGCGCTCTGGGTCGTCGGGCTGGCTGTTCGCCATGTCACCTGTTCCCACCGAGCCCCGGGATAAATAGCTATCTCATAATCACTGTGTGAATCCTGTGAAATGTATTCGCACGGCAGTGACAGGGCGGGATCGGTGTACTTTCCACGAATTTATTTACGATACCATACCGGGCCGCTCACAGGTCGTACAGTCGCTCGAACTTGTCAGTCACGTACGACACGAACGGGTCGGCAGTGATCTCGCGGCCAGTCGCGCGTTGCACGAGTTCCTGCGGTCGGTACCGTTGTCCGTGTCGGTGGATCGACTCGGTCATCCACTCGTGGATCGGGTCGAACTCGCCGCGCCGGAGGAGGTCGTCCACGTCGCCGACGTCGGCTGCCATCGCGTCCCACACCTGTGCGGCGAGCACGCCGTGGCCCAGCGTGTAGTTGATGAACCCGGGCAGATTGACAGCCCAGTGTGGATCTTGGAGCGGTCCGTCGCGGTGCGTCTCCGGTCGCACGCCGAGGTAGCGCTCGTACTTGTCGCCCCAGATTTGTGGCACGTCACTCACCTCGATGTCGCCCGCGACGAGCGCTCGTTCGATCTCGGTCCGGATCACGACGTGGAGGTGGTACGTCACCTCGTCGGCAGCGGTACGGATCAGACTCTCCTCGCGGACAGTGTTGACCGCCTCGTAGGCGTCCGCGACGGAGACGGAGTCGAGTTGTGGGAACACCTCGCGCAGTTCTGGCAGCAGGAACTCCCAGAACGCCCGGGACTTGGCGACGTGGTTCTCCCAGACGCCGGACTGCGAGCCGTGGATCGTCAGTCCGCGAGCGCGTCCCAGCGGCGTGCCGTACGCCTCCTGCGGGAGTCCGTGGTGGTACGTGGTGTGTCCGAACTCGTGCATCGTCGCGGTGATGGCGTCGACGGGTGTCGACTCGTCGAAGCGCGTCGTCAGGCGCACGTCGTACGGGTTGCCGTAGGAGAACGGGTGGGGCGCTTCGTCGAACCGAGCGCGCGAGCGGTCTAGGCCGACCAGATCGAGGAGCCGTCGGTTGGCCCGTAGTTGCGCGTCAGTGTCGTAGGGGCCACGGTCGGTGAACGCGTTGGCAGCCAGTTCGGTGTCGCTGGCGCGGATCGACTCGATCAGCGGGACCAGTGTCTCACGCACTCGGTCGAACACGCGCGTCACCGTGTCGAGATCGACGAACGGCTGTGACTCGTAGCCGAGCTTGTTCTTCCAGAGCACCTCGTACGGGTCACCGTCCGGGTCGACGGCGGCCGCCCACTCTCTGCGCAGGTCGACGTGACGCTCGAACGCCGGCGCGAACGTCGACCAGTCGTCCTGTCGTTTCGCCCGTTTCCACGCCTCGTGGGCCTCGGCCGTGGCGTCTGCCAGCCGCCGGTTCAGCTCGCGGGGGACGGCGGCAGCAACCTCGTGTTGGCGTCGCACCTCGCGGACCACCGCGCGCTGGTCGTCGTCCAGCGCCGCGTCGTCGAGCCTGTCGAGGGCTCGCCCCAGGGCAGCACTGGAGCGGAGGTCGTAGATCGTCTTCGACAGTGTCGACCGCTGTGAGCTGCGTGCCGCCGTCCCTCCGGGCGGCATCGCCACGTCCGAGTCCCACCGGAGGAGGTGGTCTGCCTGTTCGAGGTTGTGAATCTGGTCGGCGTAGGAGACGACTGTCTCGTACGGCTGACTGCTCGTACCCATACGTCTCCCGTCGAGTGAGCGGTGATAAATCTACGGGCGACCACCGCCGCCGCTCGCCCGACTCCGCGACCGTCGTCGCTCGTTCGACTCCGCGATCACCGCCGCCGCTCGTTCGACTCCGCGGCCGCCGTCTCCGCTCGTTCGACTCCGCGACCACTGCCTCCGCTCGTTCGACTCCGCGACCACTGCCTCCGCTCGTTCGACTCCGCGACCGTCGTCGCTCGTTCGACTCCGCGGCCGTCGTCGCTCGTTCGACTCCGCGGCCGCCGTCTCCGCTCGCCCGACTCCACGACCGTCGCCGCCGGTTGTTCGGCGGCCAGATCACTGTCCTCGACCGCTCGACGCTGTCGTGGTCACACCTGACGGAGGTCCGAAAACTTATCTCGCGGACTGTCGAGAGGTGGAACGTGACACGAGCGAGCACGGACCTGACACTCCCGAGGGGCGACGACGACTTCCAGCGCGAGTGGAACAACGCACTCGACCCGATCACGACAGTCGCGCCGGGCACAGTCGTGCGGTTCGAGTGTCCCGACGCCCGCGAGGGACAGTTCAGTCTCGACACGGATCTGGCAGACGTGAAGGCGATGGACCACGACAGCGGGATGCCACTCGTCGGGCCGGTGGCAATCGACGGTCTCGAGGCGGGAGACGTGCTGGCAGTGGAGATTCTCGACGTCGATCACGGCGACGTGGGGTGGACGCTGTTCTACCCCGGTGAGCGCGGGTTCGGGCTGCTCCCCGAGGAGTTCCCCGACTGGGGACTCCACGTGTGGGACCTCTCCGCCGGTGTCGGGGAGTTCGTCGACGGGATCGAGATCCCACTCGCGCCGTTCCCCGGAACTATCGGTCTCACACCGGGTGAGCCGGGCTCACACAGCACGACGCCGCCGCGGGCGGTCGGCGGGAACGTGGACACGAAGTACCTCACTGCCGGGTCGACGCTGTACCTCCCCGTCGAGGTCGACGGCGGACTGTTCGCGGTCGGTGACGGTCACGCGGCGCAGGGTGACGGCGAAGTGTGCGGCGGCGCAATCGAGACGGCGGTAGACGTCACCTGCCGGTTCGAGCGCCGGCGTGACCTCTCTCTCGACCAACCGCAGTTCCGCTCGGGGGAACGACCCGACTACCCAGCGGGCCCCGGTCGACCCAGTCCGGTGCCGACGTACGCGACCACAGGTGTCGCCGACGACCTCATGACGGCCTCGAAACGGGCGGTGTCCGGGATGGTCGACCACCTCCACGCGGAACGCGACCTCTCCCGTGAGAAGGCCTACATCCTCTGCTCGGTCGCCGGAGACCTGAAGATCAACGAGATCGTCGACGAGCCGAACTACGTGGTGTCGCTCCACCTCCGTGAGGACATTTTCCCGGAGTGACGCCTACCTGAACGTGTGTCTCGGGCGTGGTGACCCGCCTGAAGCTGTGTCTCGGATGTGGTGACCCACGTGAATGTGGGTCTCGGATGTGGTGACCCACGTGAATGTGGGTCTCGGATGTGGTGACCCGCGTGAATGTGCGTCTCGGATGTGGTGACCCGCGTGAAGATGGGTCTCGGATGTGGTGACCCGCGTGGAGAACACAGTTCGCAATCGTGAGGCACCCAACGACCTATTATGCCACCACACGTGAGATGCAGTCGTATGCTGGACCACCCAGAACACCGGCCCGGGTCCGAGGACGACGTCTTGGGTCGGCGGATGGCAGCGACAGTCGTCGACACGGTCGTCGTGTTCGTCGTCTACTACGCCGGGTTGCTCGCGCTGGCGGGCGTTCTCTCTCGGGGGTTCGGCCCGCCGTTACAGGTGTTCAACTACCTGTTCTGGTTCGTTCTCAACGTGTTCGGGCTCACGCCGGTGGTCACCCTCCACGGACAGTCGTGGCTGTGGTTCCTCGCTGCGGTGGCGGTCTGGGGCGGGTACGCCGCGCTGTTCGAGTCGCTCCGCGGCCAGACGATCGGAAAGGCGATCTTCGGTATCGTCGTCGTCCGTACCGACGGGTCACGAGTGGGACCGGTGCAGGCTGTGATCCGGAATCTCTGTCGCGTCGTCGACGGACTGCTGTACTACTTCGTCGGACTGATGCTCCTCTCGCTGTCGGCCGACCGCCAGCGTCTCGGTGACCGACTCGGTGACACGCTCGTCGTCGGTGTCCGAGACCGAATCTGAACCGTGAGAAAGTGTCTCACCACCTCTCGATTCGTATCGGCGTTCTCACGACTCCTCCGGACGCGTCGCGTCGACGTGGTCGACGACGGCTCGTTCGCGCGAGCGGTCGAGTTCGTGTTTCCCGCCGCCGACACCAGTGTCGAAGTGGCTGTCGACAGTGTCGGCGACGGCCGCCGCGAGCGGTGTCGACTCCCAGCCGAGGTCGGCGAGCTTCTGTGTCGAGAGCACGTGTGTGTAGTCACGGTAGCAGACGAAGTCGTCCACAGAGAGGTCGCCCGCGGCGAGGTCACGGGGGAGCGCGTGGACGAACTCCACGTCGCGGTCGAGTTCGTCGGCGATCACGTCGAGGAGCGTGTCGAGATCGTCGAGGTGACGGTCGGCGGCGTTGTACGCCTCCCCCGGGGTGCCTCGTTCCGCCACGAGTCGGAACGCCCGAGCGAGGTCACGGACGTACACTCGGTGGAACAGGTGTTGTCCGTCACCCGGGACGACGACACGGTCGAACCGGTCGATACGGTCGATCCAGTAGTCGAGCCGCTCCGTGTAGTCGTGTGGGCCGTAGACGAGACAGGGTCGGACACTCGTCGCTGCGACGCCGCGGTCGGCTGCGCGGAACACTTCGCGGTCTCCCTCGGCCTTCCGGTTGGCGTACGTCGACTGTGAGTCGTCGACCGCCTGCTCCGGAGTACACGACCGCAGCCGGGTGTGGTCCTCGCGTTTCGGGTTGGAGTCGTCCGGGTAGACGCCACTCGATGAGACGTAGACGTACGCGTCGACGTCGGCGAACACGCGCGTCGCCGTCGCTACCTCTTCCGGATGGTAGGCGATACAGTCGACGACGACATCCGGATCGGCGCGCTCTGCGAGGTCGGCGACCGCCGCCTCGTCCGTCCGGTCGCCGGTGACGTGTGAGACGTGCTCCTCCTCGGCGAACGGATCTGGGCGGTTCCCCCGAGTGAACGTCGTCACGCGGTACCCGGCCGACCGGAACTCCTCGACTGTCGCACGACCGATGAATCGCGTCCCACCGAGCACTACCAGGTGATCCATGTGTGTCGCTGGGCACACGCCGACAAAAGCGCTCTGGCGGTCGGGGGCTGGACAGGCTGGGAGAGTTTGGGCAGGGTTTGGGAGTCCGGGGGAATCTGGGACAGGCCGAGAGAGTGTGAGAGAGTCTGGCAGTGTTTCGAATCGATATATCTAAGCGACCGGCAGACGACCGACGAGTCGATGGAGGAGACCGACACCCTGCCAGTGGTTCGGTGGTTCGATGGGTGACGGCAGCGACGAGCCAGAGATCGACGTTCGGTACGTCGTCGCCAGCCTCGTTGCGGGCGTGTTCTTCGGCGGTGTCGGGGGCGGCGTCGCGTACCCGACACTCCCGAACCTCGGGCCGATTCTGGGGATCTCGCCGTTCCTCGTCGGGATCATCCTCTCCACGAACGGGTTCGTCCGGCTCGTGGCCAACACGCCCGCGGGGCAGATCATCGACACGATGGGGTCGCGTCGGCCGATGATCGTCGGCTTCACCGTCCAGGGTGTGGCTCCGTTCGGCTACGCGCTCGCCTTGCACGCCGACAAACTCCCGTTGATCGACAGTGCTGGTGTGTTCCTGCTCGCCAGAGCGATGTGGGGGCTGGGGTCGGCGTTCGTCTTCGTCGGCGCGTTCTCGACGATCACACACGTCACGACACGCGAGAACCGCGGCAAGTGGGTCGGCTACATGCGCGGCGGCCAGTCGCTCGGGTTCCCGACGGGCACAGTGCTCGGCGGACTCGTCGCCGACCTGTTCGGGTACGCGGCCGCGTTCCTCGTCGCCGGCACGTTCGGCGTGATCGCCGCTCTCGTCGCAGCAGCCGTGCTCCCGAACGTCAGCGCCGACGTGGACACCGCTGCCAGTCTGCGAGATCTCCCGCAGGTCGTCGCCCGTGACCCACGGGTGCTCTCGATCGGCGGGGTGAACTTCGTCGTCCGGTTCGTCTACGTCTCGCTCCTCTCGACCATCGTCGTCTTCGCGGGCACACACGGCATCCGGATCGGATCGTTCTCGTCGGTCGGTGTCAGTGGCGCGATGATGGCCGTCAGCGTGCTGGCGATGAGCGTGACGACGCTGCTCACCGGCCGGTACTCCGACACGCTCTCCCGTCGCGGACTGGTGACGATCCCGGCGCTCGCCTCGCTGGCGGTCGGCCTCGCTGTCGTCGGGCTGTTCCCGACGCTGTACACCACGCTCCTCGGGATGGCGATGGTCGGTGCCGGTGTCGGCGGAACGAGCCCGCCGCTGCTCGCGCTCCTCGGCGACATCAGTCCCGAGGATCAGGTCGGGAAACTCGGCGGCGTGTACAACGTTTTCGGTGATCTCGGGGCGACGCTCGGCCCCGTCGTCGCCTTCCCGCTCGGCGCTGCTGTCGGCTACGACCTGAGCTACCTGAGTGCGACGACACTCGTCCTCGTCGCTGCTGTCGCTGTCGTCGTGACGCTCCTCGACGTGGATGTCGCGCCCGACGACGATCCGAGTCGTGCCGACTGACGCTGTCGAGTACGAGACCAATACGCCGAGGTCGGCGAACGCGACCAGAGACCGACAGACGCGACCCGAAATCGACAGACGCGACCCGAAATCGACAGACGCGACCCGAGACGCCTCGGCACGACGAATCCGACGCGGCCGCGTTCACAGTCGACGCGGCCGTGTTCACAGCCGACAGGGCCTGTGTTCACAGCCGACGCGGCCGTGTTCACAGCCGACAGGGCCTGTGTTCACAGTCGACGCGGCCGTGTTCACAGGTCGTACAGTTCGCCGTACTTCTCACGGGCGTACTCGAGGAAGTAGTCTGCCGTGAGATCTTCGCCAGTCGCACGGCGGACGAGTTCGTCTGCTCGGTAGCGCTGTCCGTGTCGGTGGACAGTCTCCGTCAGCCACTCGCGGATGGGGCCGATCCGTCCCTCGCGGATCAGGTCGTCGACGTTCTCGTCCAGCTCCTCGCGCATCGTCGCGTCGAGTTGTGCCGCGAGCACGCTCCCGATAGTGTACCCGACGAACCCCGGGAGACTCTGTGACCAGTGTGGATCTTGGAGACAGCCTTCGTTGTCGGTCTCCGGCCGGATGCCGAGGTACTTCTCCATCTTCTCGTTCCAGAGCTGTGGAATCTCGTCTGCGTCGATCCGGTCGTGGAACAGGTCGCGTTCGATCTCCGTCCGGAGAATGATGTGCATGTGGTAGGTGAGTTCGTCCGCGTCCACTCGGATGTAGTTGTCGTCGAACACCTGATTGACACACTCGTAGGCCTCACGCGGTGTCACGTCGCGCAGACTGGGGAACTGTTCTTTCACCGTCGGGAGAAACAGCTCCCAGAACGCTTCCGTCCGTCCGACGTGGTTCTCGAAGAACCGCGACTGCGACTCGTGAATCCCGATCCCGCGTGGCTCACCCAGCGGCGTCCCGTACTCGTCTCGCGGGAGTCCGTGTGCGTACGCCGTGTGTCCGAACTCGTGGATCGTCCCGGTCAGCGCCTCGGTGAGATCCGACTCGTCGTACCGCGTCGTCATTCGCACGTCGTAGGGGTGGCCGAACGAGAACGGGTGTGGAGCCACGTCGAACCGCGTCCGGTCCCAGTCCAACTGGAGTGTGTCGAGCGCAGCCCGGTTGAGTTGCTGTTGCGTCTCGACGTCGAATGCGGCCTCGTCGCTGTGGAGTGCGTCGGTCGCCAACTCGACGTCGCTGTCGTGAATCGCCGCGATCAACGGCACCAACTCCTCGCGGAGCTGGTCGAAGATCTCGTCGACCGTCTCCAACGGGATGTGTGGCTGTGCGAGGTAGCCGGTCCGCTGGCTCCAGACGACCTCGTACGGATCGCTGTCTGGATCGACGTGGTGTGCCCACTCCTTCTTCGCCTCGAAGTGCTCGGCGACGACGGGCCCGAACTGTGACCAGTCGTTCGCCTCTCGCGCGCTCTTCCACGCCTCGTGTGCGCGGGAGTTGATCTCGCTGATCCGAGTGGTGAGCTCCTCGGGCACACTCACGGCGGTGGTGTGCTCCCGACGAACCTCGCGGACGACCGCGGCCCGCTCGTCGTCCAACGCCGCCTCGTCCAGTTCCGCGAGCGCCTCGCCGAGAGCGTCCGCCGTGAGATACCGGTTGCGTGCCGTCGACAGCGTCGTCCGCTGGCTCGCCCGCGCCGGTGCGCCCCCCGGCGGCATCATCACGTCCGAGTCCCAGCGTAACAGCTGGTTGGTCTTCTCCAAGTCGAGGACACGCTGAGAGTGCTCCAGTACCGTCTGGTACGCCTTCTCTGTCGACTCACTCGCCATACGCCGACTCTGCGAGCGGGTGGTCATAAAGCTACTCCTCGCCCCCTCGTCGTGCAGCCTCCGCTTCGGCGTCGTCAGTGCAGCCTCCGCTTCGGCGTCGTCAGTGCGGTCTACTCCGCTTCGGCGTCGTCAGTGCAGCCTCTGCTCGGCGTCGTCAGTGCGGTCTACTCCGCTTCGTCGTCGTCAGTACGGTCCGTCCAGAAGTCGAAGCTCCGGCCGGGTGCGAACACGTCGATCCCGACGGCGAGCACGTCACCCTCGTTTGCGACGCGGTGTGACTCCCAGGAGTCGAGCCACACGGAGTCGTACTGTTGTAGCGTCACCTGATCGTCGTCGGTGTAGAGTGTGAGTTCCCCGCGGAGACAGAGACACACCTGCTCGTTCTCGTGGTCGTGCATCGGCGAGGAGTGGCCCGGCGGCTTCTCGAACCACTCGAAGCTGAACTCGTCGCTGCCGGCCATCGACACGCGCCGCCAGCCGTCTTCCGGCTCGTACGTCTCTGCCTCGTCGAAGTTGACAGGCTCCATACGTCCGGTCTCGACAGTCTCCGTAATCAACCTTCGGAAGTCTCCCTCGAAGACACCCATCTTCGGAAGTCTCCCTCGAAGACACCCACCTGCGCCCGAGTGACTCGATCGGGCTGCAGGCGACCGTCGTCACCACAAACTATTCCACAGTCGCTGGCGAGGTGCGACCGTGGACCTCACAGAGAAGACTGCCCTCGTGACGGGGGGTGCCGCCGGAATCGGTCGTGGTATCGCCATCGAACTCGCCCGTGGCGGCGCGAACGTCGTCGTCGCGGACGTTCGGGAGGAGCCGAAGCTGACGGAGGAGCGTGGCCGCGGGACGACCGTCGAGGTGCTGTCGGAGGCGGGGGCGGAGGCGGCGTTCGTCGAGTGTGACGTGGCAGACGAGGCGGCGGTCGAGGCGACCGTGGCAGCGACGGTCGAGCGGTTCGGCGGTCTGGACGTGCTCGTCAACAACGCGGGGATCTCGGTGAGCGGGTCGGTTCACGAACTCGACACCGAGGAGTGGGAGGCGAGTCTCGACGTGAACCTCACCGGCGTCTACCTGACGACGAAACACGCCGTCTCACACCTCCGGGAGAGCGACGCCGGACGCATCCTCAACGTCGCTTCGACGGCTGCCTTCGAGGGTGGCCCCGCGGCGGCGGGCTACTGTGCGACGAAAGCCGGTGTCGTCAACCTCACCCGACAGCTCGCGGTCGACTACGGCCCCGACGGTGTCACGGTCAACGCACTGTGTCCGGGTCCGATCTACACGAGTATGTCACAGGGCACGTTCGACGACCCGGAGCGACGGCGCGTGTACGAGGAACACGTCCTCCTGCCGTACTTCGGGGAGCCGTCTGACGTGGGACAGCTTGCGCGGTTTCTCGCCTCCGACGCTGCGCGCTACGTCACCGGAGCCGCGATCCCGGTCGACGGCGGGTGGCTCGCGAGCCGATGACGACCAAGGGCCGTACGTCCGACGGAGCGAGTGCCGCTCCCGACACGACCCGAACTCTACTGTCGGTCACAGATCGGCGTACAGCTGTGACCACGGTCGCGCACGCTCCAGTGCAGCGCCGGCGGCGAGGACAGTGTCGTCGGCGAAGCGCGGGCCGACGATCTGGAGCCCGACGGGGAGGCCACGCTCGGTCGTCCCGCTGGGGTAGCCCTCCTCGGTCGTCCCGGCAGGCACGGAGAGCGCCGGGGGGCCGCCGAAGTTGAACGGGAACGTGAGGAACCAGTCGGTCGACGGGTCGACAGAGTCGCCGTCGATCACCGCCGGTCCGTCGGTCCCGTTCTCCACGCCGGCGACGGAGAGTGTCGGGGTGACGAGGAGGTCGTACTCCTCGAACACGGACCGGACAGCGTCGTAGATGCGCGTGTGTGGAACGTTCACGAGCTTGTACGAGACGGCGTCCATCTCGCGGCCGGTCGCAATCGACTCGACGAACGCCGTGCCGAGCACGTCCGGGTGGGCTGTCAGATCGACGCCGTGTTCGCGCTCGACGTGTTCCGCGAGCACGGCGGTGTGGACAGGACCCCAGCGGTGGTACTTCGGGTCGACCAACTCCGACAGCGTCGCTCCGAGGTCGATCTCGACGCGGTCGAGTGTCGCTGCGGTCGCGTCCGCGAGGTCGCTAGCGGCGTCTGCGACGATCCGTTCGACGGCCGGGGCGACGGGGAACACGCCGAGGTCCGGGCTGTAGGCAATCGAGAGCCCCTGTGGGTCCGTCGCCGTCGCAGCGAGGTAGCTGTCTCCCGCGGCGGTGCTGTCTCCCGCGGCAGTGCTGTCTCCCGCGGCAGTGCTGTCTCCCGCGGCGGTGTCGTCTCCCACGGCGGTGCTGTCTCCCGCGGCAGTGCCCTCTCCGGTGGTGAGAGAGCCGTTCTGGCGTCCGTGTGTCGGCTCGGGGAGGCTGAACGGGTCGGCGTGGTGCGGGCCAGCGAGAACGTCCAGCGCGAGTGCAGCGTCACGGACCGACCGCGTGAGTGGGCCAGCGTGGTTCCCGCGGGCGTGTGCGAACCCGTCCGGGCGGTTCACCCACGGGATACGGCCGAACGTCGGCTTGTGTCCGACGACGCCGCACAGTGACGCGGGGATGCGAATCGACCCGCCGCCGTCGGTGCCGTACCCGACGGTCGCTAGTCCTGCGGCGACGGCCGCCGCCGAGCCGCCAGACGAGCCGCCGGCGTTGTAGCCCGACGCGAACGGCGTCTCGGCGGGCCCCGCGAGGTCACTCTCCGTGACGGCACTGCGTGCGAAGGCCGGTGTGTTCGTCTTCCCGAGGACGACCGCGCCGGCGTCACAGAGTCTGGCAACCGCCGGATCGTCGTCGCTGGCGACGTTCTCGGCGAGGAGTGACGTGCCGTGACTCGTCGGGACACCGGCCACGTCGACGATGTCCTTGATTCCGACTGGGACACCTGCGAGCGGGCCGGGGTCGTCGTCTCGCTCGACCGCGGCGGCGACCTCCCTCGCCGCCTCGCGGGCGCGCTCTGGTGTGAGGGTGATGTACGCCCCGAGATCGTCGTCCCGCCGCTCGATCCTGTCGAGGTGCGCTTCGACGACCGCGACTGGCGAGAGGTCTCCCTCGCGGACGCGCTCGGCGACTGCCACTGCCGAGAACTGGTGTGTGTCGGCTCCCATACGTCGGTCTCGACCGCCGACAGCATAAGTTACCGGCACGGCACGTCTCCGCTGTGGTCAGTGTCCGACCTCGTCTCGTGTTCTCTCGTCTCGTCTCGTCTCGTGTTCTCTCGTCTCGTCTCGTCAGTGTTCCACGATTGGTGACCCACCTCGGTCGCTCGTGGCGCACGAACAGTTAACCCACAGTCGGTCGTTCGGGAGCGCATGTACGAGTGTTTCGGCAGTCAGCCGGCAGCGTGGGCGGGGAAGACGTACAGCGAGATCGAGGCAATCGCAGAGCGCGACGGGTCGATCCTGATCCAGCCGGTCGGGAGCGTCGAGCAGCACGGTCCACACCTGCCGGTGTCGACGGACACGATCTGTGCGGACGCGCTGGCACACGAGGGCGCTGCGACAGTCGTCGACGAACTGCCAGTGATCGTCGCGCCGGCACTGTGGGCGGGGAACTCGCCGTACCACGTCTCCTTCCCGGGGCGGATCGACGTGACGTTCACCACGCTGGTGGAACTGTACGAGGAGGTCGCCGCCTCGGCGTTGGAGACTGGCTTCGACGCGCTGTTGTTGCTCAACGGACACGGCGGCAACCACAACGCCATCGGCGGGGCGAGCAAGTCCATCGGACTCGACCATCCCGACGTGGAGGTGCTGGCGACGACCTACTTCGGGCTCGCGGCGGAGATCGTCGCGGAACTGCGCGACTCCGATCCGGGCGGCATGAACCACGCCGGCGAGTTGGAAACGTCACTCATGCTCCACCTGCGTCCCGATCTCGTCCGCGAGGACCTGATCGAAGGGACGCACCTCGACGAACCGTACACCCACGCCTACGACGACATGTTCGTCTCCGGACCGCTGTCTGTCCACCGACTCGAAGAGGAGTACTCCGAAAACGGCGCTGTCGGTGATCCACAGTTCGCCAGCGCCGAGAAGGGCGAACAGATATTCGACTACCTGTGTGCGGAAGTCGAATCGCTGCTGCACGAGGTGTACGAACAGACGACCGACGAATCGAGTGACGAATCGAGTGAGACTGCCGACGAATCGGGTGAGACAGCCGACGAGTGACGAGTCGAGTGAGACAGTCCCGATCGATTGTGTCGAAGGTATCGACCGTATCGACCGTGTCGGTCGTGTCAGTCACACCGACCGCGAGCGTGGCGCGTTCACTGTGGTTCTGCGAAGGTGAGCATCCGCTGCGGATTGTCGGTGAGGAGTCGGTTCACCACGTCGTCGGGGACACCAGCACCGTCGAACATCGGGAGCACGTTCGTCAGGATGTGAGCGTAGCCGTGTCCGCCGTACGTCCGGAGGAGGTGTTTGAGGAAGATGTCCTGTGAGAGCAGGAGTTGCTCCGCGTAGCCGTCCTCGACGAGGTCGGCGACGTAGCCGGCACGGTCGACGTCGGAGGGTTGTGCGTCCGCCGCGTCGGCGAAGTACAGTTCGTGTCCGAACAGGTCGAACTCGACGTACGCGCCACGGTCGAGAATCTCGCGCTGGTACCTCATCGACCCGCCGAGCCACTTCGACTGGTCCATGTGACAGACGACGACGCGGTCGAGCGGGAGCCCTTCGGCTTCGAGAACGTCGAGAATCTGGAGCGCGCGCCGCGACGGCGGCCACTCCGGGTCGCGGTCCGACGGCGGGTGAACGCTGACTGGCGCGCCGGTGCGGAGTGAGGCCCGCGCCGCGGCGCGCAACACCACCTCCTCGCGGTCGTGGATCGCTCCGCTCGTGCCGATCTCGCCGAGTATCCCCGCCCGAACGTCCGTGTCGCCGATTCCCTCGCGTACGTCACCGACGAACTCGTCGGCCAACTCCGCGACGGTCGCGTTCTCGATGCGGTCTGGATGTGTATCGCGTGTGTAGAATGCCGTCCCGTGGACGACAGTCACCCCGGTCTCTCGGGCCACGCCGCGGACACGCGACGGGTCGCCGGCGGTCCCCTTCGGCGTCACGTCGACGAGTGTGTCACCGCCGGCGCGGTAGTAGTATCCGAGTTCGGTCACTGCGTCCTCGAACGACTCCATCCGGAGGTTCCCCCGGTGGCGGGTCGGGTTCCGACGGACGTACCAGAGCGTGTCGAGGCTGATCGGCTGGCGAGCGAGATGCCGCTCGTAGGCGCTGTCTGGCTCCCGAAACTTCCCTGCGGACCACGAGGAGAACACGTGTTCGTGAGGGAGTGTCACGCCGAGTGTCTCCGGCGCGACTGGACCCTCGACGGTGACGACGCTGCCTGTGTCTGCCACCCCCGTGTCTGTCGCGCTCCCGTCTGTCACGCTCCCGTCTGTCGCGCTGGTGGCCGTCACGCTCCCGTCTGTCGCGCTCCTGTCTGTCACGCTCTCGTCTGTCGGGCTCCCGTCTGGCATGCGAGTGTCGATGCCGCGCGAACCGATAACTGTACTGGCAGAGCGTGTCGAAAGCTACGACTGTACTGGCAGAGCGGTGACACACCGTCGGTGACCGCGCGGCGAAGCGAGTGTGCGAGAGAGACGTGGGACCGAGAGAGCGGAGTCGACGAGAGAGACGTGGGACCGGGAGAGCGGAGTCGACGAGAGAGACGTTGGATCGGGAGAGCGGAGTCGACGAGAGAGACGCGGGACTGACGGTATGAAAACGCACTTGTAGCCCGCACCAGATTGACAGAGCATGGACCTCGAAATCGAGGGTGACACAGCCTTAGTCACGGCATCGAGCAGTGGACTCGGCAAGGCGTCCGCGACGGCGCTGGCGCGGGAGGGTGCAGACGTAGTGATCAACGGCCGCGACGAGGAGCGACTGGCCGAGGCGAGAGCCGAGATCGAGTCGGTTGCGGCGGGTGAGGTCGTCACACAGCAGGGAGACCTCACGGAGAAGTCGGACATCGAAGCGATGGTCCAGCGACCTGTCGAGGAGTTCGGCGGGTTAGACCACCTCGTCACCTCGGCCGGCGGGCCGCCGAGCGGGGCGTTCCTCGAAACGACCGACGAGGACTGGTACGAGGCGTTCGACCTGCTCGTGATGAGTGTCGTCCGACTGGTCCGCGAGGCCGAGCCGCACCTGACGACGGACGGCGGCACCATCGTCAACATCACTTCGCGGAGTGTCAAGGAGGCCATCGACTCGCTGGTGCTCTCGAACGCCGTTCGCATGAGTGTAATCGGGTTAGAGAAGACCCTCTCGACGGAGTTGGCTCCCGAGGTACGAGTCAACGCCGTGCTCCCCGGCTCACACGAGACCAGCCGGATCGAGAACCTCGTCGAGGCTGCCGTCGAGCGCGGCGAGTTCGACTCCTACGAGGAGGGGATGGAAGCCCGCGGCGAGAGCGTCCCGATCGGCCGTATCGGCGATCCGATGGAACTCGGCGACACTGTCGCGTACCTCTGTTCCCCCCGCGCGGGCAACATCAACGGACAGGCGATCGTGATCGACGGCGGATCTGGGAGCGCTAATCTGTAGCGGTCTGTCGTGCGACTCCGTCCCGTCGGTCTGTCGCGCGACTCCGTCCCGTCGGTCTGTCGCGCGACTCCGTCCCATCGGCCTGTCGCGCGACTCTGTCGCGTCGGTCTGTCGTACGAGTGTGTCGTCCGACAGCAACTGTACGGTTTTTTGTCGCTCCCCGAGAGAGGGCGGACATGGAGCTCGACACTGTCAGCATGGGGTCGACAGGACTGCGTGTGAGTGAACTCGCCTTGGGGACCGCACGGTTCGGCAGCGAGCGGGGGGACGACGGGGACGTAGAGATCGACCGCGAGACGGCCCACGACATCCTCGACCGCTACGCGGCCGCCGGTGGCAACTTCCTCGACCTCGCGGACGTGTACGGCGGGGGCGACGCAGAGCGGTACGTCGGCGACTGGCTCGACGACCGCGACCGCGAGTCGTTCGTGATCGCGTCGAAGATCTACTGGCCGACACGGGAAGCCGACCCGAACGGCGACGGTCTCAACCGCAAACACCTCCGTCGACAGCTCACACGCATCCTCGACCGACTGGGAACCGACTATCTCGACTTGTTGTACATCCACCGGTGGGACGACGCGACACCGGCGAGAGAGTTTCTGCGGACGCTCGACGAGTTCGTCTCCGACGGTCGTGTCCACTACCTCGGCGCGTCGAACCGGGCTCCCAACGCGTGGCAGGTGGCGATGGCGAACGAGATCGCCCGTCGTGAGGGGTACGAGCCGTTCACACAGTCTCAGATCGTGTTCAACCTCGTCGACCGACAGGTGGAGCCGGAGTACCTCCCGATGGTCGAGGAGTACGGACTGGGCCTGATGCCGTTCTCGCCGCTCGCTGGGGGGTTCCTCACCGGAAAGTACGGTCGTGGCGAGACCCCGCCGGCGGGGTCACGCGGCGACCGCGAGGAACGGTTCCGCGAGACGTACCTGACGGCGGAGAACTTCGACGTGCTCGACACTGTCGAGACGATTGCCACCGAGCGTGACACCTCGCCGGTCTGTGTCTCGCTGGCGTGGCTGTCGGCCCACCCGGCGGTGACTGCGCCGGTGATCGGGCCGCGCACGGTGGCACAACTCGAAGAGAATCTCGCCGCTGCGGAACTGACGCTCACCGACACCGAGTTCGACCGACTCGACGAGGCTGCACCTGCTCCCTACTGATACTGCCGCTCGTCGGCTCCCCGCGGAGAAATCGTGAGACGGTCGTCGTCGCTCCGCGGGGAAATCGTGAGACGGTCGTCGTCGACCGAGGGCTTCGTCACCACAGACCGTCAGTCGGAGCGCCCGTTGCCACAGACCGTCAGTCGGAGCGCCCGTTGTCACAGACCGTCAGTCGGAGTGTCCGTTGTCACAGATCGTACAGTTCGCCGTACTTCTCGCGGGCGTACTCGACGAAGTAGTCGGCGGTGAGCGGTTCTCCAGTGGCGCGTTCGATCAGTTCGTCAGTCTCGTACCGTTGGCCGTGGCGGTGAATCCGCTCGGTGAGCCACTCGTGAATCGGGTCGAAGTTCCCCTCACGGACGAGCGCGTCCACGTCGAGGTCCGCACGCATCGCGGCGTCTAGCTGTGCCGCGAGGACGCTGCCGACGGTGTAGGTGATGAACGCGGGAATCTGCCCGGCCCAGTGTGGGTCCTGCAGCGGTCCCTCTGCGTCGGACTCCGGGCGGATGCCGAGGTACGCCTCCATCTTGTCGTTCCAGACGGTCGGCACGTCCGCGACGTCGATCTCGCCGGCGACGAGCGCCTGCTCGATCTCGGTTCGGAGGATGATGTGCATGTGGTAGGTGAGTTCGTCAGCCGAGACGCGGATCAGGTTGTCCTCGTACACCTGATTGACACACTCGTAGGCCTCACGCGGGGTGATCGCCTCCAGCTGTGGGAAGTGGTCCTGCACTGTCGGGAGGAAGTACTCCCAGAACGCCTCCGTCCGGCCGACGTGGTTCTCGAAGAACCGTGACTGTGACTCGTGAACGCCGAGCCCGCGGGGTTCGCCAATCGGATCGCCGTAGTGCTCCTGTGGGAGGCCGTGGGTGTAGGCCGTGTGACCGAACTCGTGGAGGACACCCTGCAGTCCGTCCATCGGAGTCTCCTCGCTGAACCGTGTGGTGATCCGCACGTCGTGTTGGGTGCCGTACGAGAACGGGTGGGGAGCGAGGTCCAGCCGCGCACGGTCCCAGTCGAGACCGAGAAGGGAGAGTGTCTCCCGACAGAGTGCTCGCTGTGTGTCGGTATCGTACGGGCCGTGAGCGGTGAACGCGTCCGTCGCCAGATCCGTCTCACTCTCCCGAATATCCTCGATCAGCGGAATCAGCGCCGCTCGGAGGTCGTCGAACACCGTCTCGACTGTCTCCAAGTCGATGTACCGCTGTGCGTGGTAGCCCGACCGCTCGCTCCACAGCGTCTCGAACGGGTCACCGTCCGGATCGACGCTGTCTGCCCAGTCCATCCACGTGTCGACGACTCGCTCCATCGTCGGCGCGAACGCCGACCAGTCTGCCGCCTCCTTCGCCTGCTTCCAGTCCTCGTGTGCGCCGGAGGTGACCGACGCGAGACGGTCTGTGAGCTCGCGCGGCACGCTCGTCTCAACCTCGTACTCCCGACGCAGTTCACGGACGATTGCCGCCCGATCCCGGTCCAGATCGGCGTCTGCCAACACGTCGAGTGCCTCCCCGAGCTCCTCGTCCGTGCGGTAGCGGTGCTGTGCGGCCGCAATCGACGACCGCTGGCTCGCCCGTGCCGGTGCGCCCCCCGACGGCATCATCACGTCTGAGTCCCACCGCAACAGGAAGTCTGTCTTCTCTAAGTCGAGAATGCGCTGGCTCTTCTCCAAGACTGTCTCGTAGGCTGCCTCCGGAGTCGTCTCCCCGGAGTTGTTGTCTGTCGCCATACCCTCGGTACTGACCGCCGCCTGTATAAAACCCGTCGCCGGTACAGAACCCGTCGCCGGTACAGAACCCGTCGCCGGTACAAAACCCGCAGCCAGTACAGAACCCGTCGCCGGTACAAAACCCGTCGCCACACGGACGGAGTGTAGCACGTGTCGTCGTGACTGCACCGGCTGGCGGAATCTTCAACACGCGTCGTCGTGACTGCGCCGGCTGGCGGAATCTTCATTGTGGAGGTGTGAGAACCGCCGAGTGATGTCGCTCGGAGTGGTAGTTACATGAACCGAGACGCGTTGTTCGAGACCGTCGACTGGGAGTTCGATCCAGAGCGGGCTCGAGAGACGGCCGTCGAGACGACACAGCAGTACAGAGCGCCGGGGACCAGCGGATTCCACGCGGTGATGGAGACGGTCACGGCGGAACTCACAGACGCGGGACTCGACGTCTCGGTCGACCGACCGCCAATCGAGAACGCGTGGGAGCCGAACGACGCGAGTCTGGCTGTCGTCGAGCCAGCGGAGACGACACTGATCGACTACGAGACCGCGCCGGCGTGTCTCGCGTGGGCATCCTCCGGGACGGACGGAACCGAGGAGTTCGACGTGATCGACGTGGGGACTGGAGAGCACCCAGCGGACTTCCCCGAGGACGTCGAGGGGAACGTCGTCTTCGTTCACGGGACGGAGCGGCGGCCGGCGTGGTGGGAGGCGGCACGGAACGCGCTCGACGCGGGTGCTCGTGGGATCATCACGGACTACATGCTGTACCAGACGCCGGACGTTCGAGAGCCGGAGTTGGTTCCGGAGGCCGCCCAACTCCTCCGCCTCCGTCCGTCGGAGGCGTTCGTCGAGGAAGACATCTGGGCGTTCTCGATTCCACACGAGGCCTCCCAACAGCTGCGTTCGTACCTCGACGACGGCCCGGTGACGGTAGCGGCGACCGTCGACGTGGACGTGTTCGACAGCGATCTCCCGTACGTGGAGGCGACAATTCCCGGGACGGAGACGCCGGAGGAGACGATTCTGTTCTGTGGTCACGCTTCCGGCATCGAGCCCGGCGCGAACTGTGCCGAGGGAACTGGGCTGGTCGTCGAACTCGCCCGCACGCTCCAGTCGATTGTCGACCGGGGTCTCGTCGAGCCGAAGCGGTCGCTCACCTTCGTCGTGGGCGGAGAGGGGCCAGTGTCCGAACAGTACCTCGACACACACCCCGAGGCAGCGGAGAACGTCGTGACGACGCTCACGTACTGCTCGACGGGGCACGCACAGGCGGAGACGGAGTCGACGCTACTGCTCTCCTCGTCGCCGGACTCCGTCCCGCACTACACGAACGACTACCTCGCCGAGCTAGCAGCAACCTGTCCGAAGGAGGCAGACTGGATCGGCAAGGAGGGCGGGCAGGAGCTCCCGTTGGTGAGTCTCACACAGCACTACTACACGCCGTGGAGCGACAACACCCGGTTCGCGGCAGCCGGCATTCCCGCGCCGCTGTTCATGTCGTGGCCGGACAGGTGTTTCCACAGCCAACTCCTGACGCCGGACGTGATCGACAGTCGTGTGCTCAGACGCTCGGCGCTGATCTCCGGCGTCGCCGGTCTCGAACTCGCCGCGGCGGGTGACCAGACGGCCGAGTCCGTCGCACGGATCGTCGCTGGCCGGGCGACCGACCGACTGCGTCGGCTCGGCTCCCAGTACGCGGGCGAGGCGGTCGACGACCGTGCGCGCCGACACGTCGAGTACGTCGCCGAGCGCGACACTGCTGCGCTCCGGTCGACGGCTGAACTCGCCGACGGCGACGTGAGTGACCGACTCGACCAGCTGGCAGACAGCGTGAGACAGACTGCGACTCAGGAGATCGAGGCGCTGGAACTCGACGGAACGGAGCCGGACCGAGGTCGTGACGCCGAGCGGGTTCCGGTGCGAACCGTCGACGACGGTGACGCGCTCGTCGAGCGGTGGACCGGACTGGAGTACGCCGACCTCCTCGAAATTGCCGACGAACTCAACGACGCCGACGCGGACGCCGGGTGGCGGTCGCTGCGTGTCGTCTCCGACGAGGCGTGGAACTTCGTCGACGGTGAGCGAACTGTGGGGGAGATCGCAGACGCCGTCGGCTTCGAGTTCGATCTCCGGATCGATCCCGGGCCGGTCGGCCGAATCCTCGACGGACACGCCGACGGCGGTAACCTTCGGTTCGAGTGACTGCCGACCGACCACGGGACGGGCGGCCTCACCACAGGGGAGCAATCGACCGAAGCCAACATTTATTGCTCGAACCCGCACACTCGGCTGCTATGGGAATCGACCTCACCGGCAGAGTCGCAGTCGTCACTGGCGGGGCGAGCGGGATCGGTCGCGGCATCGCAGTCGAACTCGCCAGAGAGGGAGCAGACATCGTCGTCGCAGATGTCGACGAGGAGCCGAACATGGAGGAGGAGCGGGAGGAGGGAACGACCGTCGAACTCGTCCGCGAGATGGGTCGGGACGCGGCGTACGTCGAGACGGACGTCACGAGCGAGAGCGAGGTCGAGGCGCTGATGGAGGCGACCGCAGAGCGGTTCGGTGGGATCGACGTGCTCGTCAACAACGCCGGCATCGCC
>CAKZQY010000287.1 GCA_937142015.1 uncultured Halobacteria archaeon | reverse complement strand
TACCGGACGGTACCGCGCTGTTACTACGCCTGTGAGTCGAGTCGGTGGTAACTATCTACGCACGACCCTATGAATCACCGTGTCCGGCGAGTTCGTCTGATCGAACTCGATTCGTGTCGGCTTGGCGTCGAACGCTTCCTCGGCAGTTTCGAGGTCTCCCTCCTCCGCGCCAGAGAAGATGAGTGCCGCGTCACGCTCTCGGTTCGGTGCGTGGTACTTTGCGGTGAACCCCGAGATACGCGAGTCTCGAACCTCTCTGGTCAGTGTTTCGAGGTCGTCGGCAGTGAGGTAGAGCCGCTCGACACACGGCAGGTAGTCGAGCAGATTCTCGATTGTCTTCTGCCGCCACTCGCGCCGAACCGTCGTGAACACCCACAGAGAGCCGTCCGTCGTCACCAAGAGGAACTCGTCTTCCCTGTTGCGCGCTGGTGTTGTGATTGTAACGAGAGAGGCAGATATCGTCGTCACCGACAGTTTCGGAGAACGTGTGGTCACTCACGTAACTCTCTGCGTGTCCGGTGACGTGGTCGTCTTCCACCAGCCGCGCGACCCACTGATCGAGTTGTCCGGCTTCGAACCCGTGGCTGTCACAGAGATAGACGTTCAGATCTGTCTGTTCTCCACTCCGAGTTTCCTTCTCGCCCATCTCGTCGCCGCTCTTGACGACGTACTCGACGAATTCTCGGAGTATTTCCCGCTTGCTCTTGTCTTCGAAGTCGGATACTGCAGGGTTCGTACTGTGTCTCTCAGGCTGCTACACGTTGACGGCTGGTTCTGATTTCCGTTTCGGAAATGGGCTACTCAGACATAATAAATGTACCTGATTTTCCCCGATACGATCTGGACACGCGTCTCGAGTCAGCCCGTGGCGTTCCACAAGCTATTCACACGCTCGCCCGGCGACGCCACGTATGTCGAGTCCGACGACGAGACGGACGGTCCGTCGTGGCACGGCGACAGTGTGCGCACTGCTCGGACTGTTACTCCTCCGAGTCGAACAGTCAGTCGGCCACGGACGGACACTCGCGTGGGCGGTCGCCGTCGCTACGGTGGGTGGCTCCGTGCTGTACCTGCTGGCCAGCGGCGCGCGACAGCTGTCTGTGGCCGCGGACACGCCGTTTTGAGATATACTGTCGGTCACAAGCCACCGAACCCGGGGTCGACAGAACCGGAACAAGACAGGTTGGAACCCAGAGTGAAGCGCAACAATCTATCA
>CAKZQY010000286.1 GCA_937142015.1 uncultured Halobacteria archaeon | reverse complement strand
CGGGCCGAGTGCTGTGCGTGTTGACGATTGTGACTCAGATACTTGTTCGTTTCGGCGTGTGGACTGCTCGTTCAGACGACACGGCGACGAGTCTCGAACGCGGACAGCGTCGACGGTGTCCGAGACAGCGGACCAGTTCCAGACGCCGAACGCCACGTACAGGCCAGTGCTCGGGCGTCGATCCACCGCTGTCACGAGAGCGTACCCGCGGACGACTGGCGGATGTGGTGACCGAGGCAGTTGAGGGTGTCGGTGGTCTCGCTGAGTTCCTTCGCAGACAACGCAGTGTCTCTGGTCTGACGGAGAATCTCCCGAGCGGAGCTGTCGTTGAGGAGAGCAAGCAGTTCATTGCTGTCCGGGTCGTCAGCGACAGATACTCGCCTCGGTTCGAACTGCCGTTCCCGTGGGCGTATTCAGAAATCGGCACCAACCACTCGACGAGGTCCGCAACCGACGAGGGGGCGTCCATCCTCTGAGCGGCGTGTCGTGTTACACGGTCAGAAACGACGAGTGTGATTTTTTCTCGTCGACCGAGCGTCAGTGACGTGTGGCCGAACACGCTGCACACCGGAACAGCGGAGACGACGTTCACGGTGAACGGGGACACAAATGCACCCTCCCGGTGGTGGTCGCTGCAGGCGGTGCCACCGACCTGAGCCACACGTGAGCTACCGAGAGACCGTTCGGGGGGCCGCAGTCGTCGCCCGCGCCGAGTGGACGCGTCACCGCCGTGAGCAGGGACCGCTGACGGATCACCCGCTGCTGTGTGCCATCCTCGTGGTGGCCACTGCCGGTCTCGGTTGGATGGCGTACTCGGTTGGCGGGAGCCTCGGACCCGGTGGATCGGTGCCGTACAGCAGAATGGGTCTCGTGGTGAGTGGCGCGTTCGGCTGGATGGTGTGGCAGAGTGGACAGTACACACATGCTCGGTTCGAACGATTCGACCCCGACCTGTTGTTGACCACTGTCCCAGCACGGACTGCGGCGGTGGGTCTCTTCTGTTTCGTGTCCGCTCGACTCACAGCGACACTCGCAGCCCCGACACTCGGAGTCGCAGTCGGAACAGCCGCCGGCATCGGATCTGCCACAGTCGTGGCGACAGTCCCTCTCGCCGTCGCAGGTGTCGCCGTCGTCGCTGCCGCACTCGGGACGACCGCACGTCTCGCCGTCAGACTCGTCGCCGTACGGGTCGCACGCGGACGCTTCTACCGAGACCTGTTCGTCGTCGCCGGGTGGATTCCCTTGCTCGTCGGTGTGGCCGTTGTGCGGGAGTTCTCGGTGCCGCTCGGTGCGTGGGTCACACGCCTGTCGACGCTACTGACTGGATGGGTTGCCGACGAACCACTCGCCGAGATCACTGGACTGTCCGTGGCGCTCAGTCTGCTCGGCATCGTGGGAGTGCTCGTCGCCACAGTGGCACTATCGACCGTCGCGGTGACGAGTCTCACACGCCGTCTCTGGGAACACACTCCAGCCAACGCCACTCGAGACAGTGATTCGTACTCGTTCCTCGAGACAGGGTCGTTGGAACGGATTATCAGCACCCGTCTGCCACGTCCCGTCTTCACTGTCGCCCGCGAGCGGTGGCTCGTCGAACGACGCGTTCCACGAGGCGTCCTCTCGACCGGCTACGCTCTTCTCGTGATCGGTGTGTTCGGGTCGCCAGCCGTGCTCGCCTTCGGCGGGGCGGTCACACTGCTCGTGGTCTTCGGAGTCACAGGTGGTCTCCTCGTGGGGCTCGCTTTCGGCTCGGACCCGATTGGGAGGGAGTACCGTGTGTTTCCAACACTCCTCACGTCGGTCACCGGTCGCCAGTTCGTCGCCGGGGAGCTCCTCGCTGCGGCCACTGTCGGTGTTCCGCTCGTGGGTGTCGCCGTCGTTCCTGCTGGCATCCTCAGTCCTGTCGGACTGTTTCGAACGCTCCTGACGGCGCTGCTCGGCTGTGCCGTCTGTGTGTGTACGGCTGCCGTCGCACTCGATGTCGGCTTGAGTGCCGAGCGTACCGAGTACGTCCCGGTCCCGTTCTTTTTCACCGACATTCCAGTGTACACCGAGCAGGGGCTGAGCGCGGCCGTACGGTACGGTCGGGTTGTCCTCACCGTGTTGGCCGCGAGTACGCCGGCACTCGTCGGAACGGCACCGCCCGTGTACAGTCTCGTCGCCGCCGCCGGAGTCTCTGTTGTACTCGTTCAGCTCGTGTCACTGTTTGTCGCCCTGCTGGCTGTCGGCTTCCTCACCCGAACCGCGACGACGACTGCGATTCGACGCTTCGAAACGTACCACATCGGGTAACCGAACGAGAAATCAGCACTCCCCACAGCGAGTGATCAGCGTGAGAGAGAGAATCCAGACATCAGACACGGACGCAGAGTCAACGAGCACACCCGCCCAGCCAGCTATCGTCACAGACGAGTTACGGAGAGAGTACGGCGGAGAGACGGCAATCGACGGAGTCAGTCTCAGTGTCGACCGTGGCACCGTCTACGGGTTCCTCGGTCCGAACGGGGCTGGAAAGACGACGACAATTCGCATGTTGACGGGGCTGTTGCCCCCGACCAGCGGCTCTGGCCACGTCGGTGGTGTGTCCATCGAGAACAGAGAGGCACTCGTCGAGCACATCGGGTATCTCCCGGAGTCTCCCCCGATCCACGAGGAGTTCACCGGTCGTGAGCAGCTCGAGTATCACGCCGGACTGCGAGGGATGGACTCGACGGTTGCCGAAACCCGGATCGAGAAACTACTCGACCGATTCGACCTGACACCAGACGCCGACAGTCGCATCGTCACCTACTCGAAGGGGATGCGACAGAAAACTGGCTTCGTCCAAGCGATCATGCACCGCCCAGATGTCGTCTTTCTCGACGAACCGACGTCTGGTCTGGACCCACGGGCTGCCCGAACTGTGCGAGAGACCATCGACAGTCTCGCCGACGACGGAACGACGGTCTTTCTCTCGACGCACCTGCTGCCAGTCGTGGAGGATCTCGCTGGCGAGGTTGGGATCCTCTACGAGGGCGCAGTCGTCGCCCGTGGGTCACCGGCCGAACTCAGATCCCGCGTCGAGGGTGAGACGGAGAGCAGCCTCGAAGACGTGTTTCTCGACGTGACGACTGACGAACCGTACGCCACAGACGACGGGTGAGAGGTGTGACCGTCCGAGTCACTCCAGTAGGTGGTCGACGACCCCGGTAGGTGGTCGAGGAAGTCGGCCCGGTAGTGGGCACCCCGCGACTCCGTGCGCTCGAGCGCGCCGTTGATGCCGCCACGTGCCCACGTTGTGTGTGTGCATCCCCGTGGCCTCGCTCCCCGAGCACGTCCTCGACGCCACGCTCTGCGAGTTCGATTGCGGCTCTCGCGCCGGCGGCTCCAGCCCCGACGACACACGAGTTCTCCCGAGGAGATTCACAACAGCGACGTGGCAGCTCCGACATCGTCGAACCGGTGAGTCGGCGTCGGCTCTGGATCGGTCGGTGGCCGCTCGTGTGGGCGGTTGGTCGGCACCCAGACGGTGTCGACGCCGGCGTGGTGACCGGCAACCACGTCGGTGCCGTGGTCGTTGCCGACGAACACCGCTCGGGACGGGTCGACATCGAGCGACGACAGCGCCCGCTGGACCGGCGCTGGGTCCGGCTTCGCGGGTGTGTCGCCCGACGGCGTACAGAAGACAGTCGCGTCGAACGTGTCTTCGATTCCGAGCGTCGTGAGCTTCTGGCGCTGTGTCGACTCCGGGCCGTTCGTGACGAGTCCCACCGCACACCGTTCGCGTGCGGCCGCCAGCAGCGACTCGGCTCCGTCCCGGAACACCACGTCGCCGGGCTCGTTCACTGCGGCCGTCACTCGACCGAGTTCGGCGAGGAGATCGGCGTCGTCCGGGTCGAGTCGGCAGTCGATCCGTTCGACCACCGCGCGGTAGAGGTTCTGAAAGAACTCCGCACGGGTGGCGGGTGTCTCGATCTCGTCTGGCGGCGTCGCGCGGAGGTCTGTGACGGTCCACGGAAGCTCGACGCCGACGCGGTCGGCAACTCGACGCTGTATCTCGGCGTCGGACAGCCGCGAGACACACACCGTTCCGTCGAGGTCGAACACGACACCCTCGTAGCGCACGCTCGACGGCTGGCACACCACACACAAAGCCTTTCTGGCGACCGTATCGGCTCCGCGGACACGATCCGCCGACCGTCACTGTCGCCGTCTCGAATAGATCTGCGGTAATTGAGTATGTGTGTATGCAGAGTTCTCGGGCCGTGACAACGGAGTGGGTGCAGTGTTCTGGAGCCGTGACAACGGAGTGGGTGCAGTGTTCCAAATTCGTGACAAAGAACGCAAACCACAGCCGTGAGGATCGAGTAATCACGCCCGAGTCAGACACCGACGACGAGCAGGGACTCGACAGACGATCAGAGGTCTGGCAGACGATCCGAAGTCTGACACACAATCGGAGCCACGAACGAACACACTGGGAGGTGACAGAGAGTGAACACAGACGCAGACGAGCGACAGACGGCGGCGGACCCAGTCGTCGTGGTGGAGAACGTCTCGAAGGCCATCGGCGGCCGCGACGTGTTGCAGGACGTCTCGCTGACGCTCCGAGAGGGTGAGGTGTACGGCCTGCTCGGTCCGAACGGTGCCGGGAAGACGACGACTCTCCGGACGATTCTCGGGCTACTCGAACCAGACGACGGACGCGTCCGGGTGTTCGGTGCGCCGCCACGAGACAGCAGCCTGACCGACGTGGGTGTCGTCTTCGAGTACGAGACGCTCAAGCCGTCGTGGACTGTGCGAGACAATCTGTCGATGACGTGTCACGTCCACGAGTTGTCGCTCGCTCGGATCGAGTCGTGTCTCGAACGGGTGCGTCTCGATCCAGCAGTCGCAGACGAGCCGTTCGACACACTCTCGAAGGGGATGCAACGGAAAGCGTCGCTCGCGGACGCGTTGTTACCCGATCCGGACGTGCTCGTCTTGGACGAGCCAGTCTCGGGGTTAGACCCGGAGTCGCGCGAGGCGGTGCTCCAGCTCGTCGAGTCGTCGGACCGGACGATTCTGCTCAGCTCTCACGCGCTGTCTGACGTACGACGGGTCTGTGATCGTGTCGGGATCGTTCGAGACGGGCGAACAGTCGTCGAGACGGCACTCGGTGCGTCGTTGCAGGTCGTTCGCGGGTCACACCCGGAGTTGGCGGCCGACCGACTGACGCCGGACGCCGACCTCTACCTCCCGGATCGGGAGACGATTCTCGATCACGACCTCGACGCCGAACAGATCGACGTCGAAGAGCTGTACTTCGCGTTGACAGCGGAGGGGGCGTCGTGAACCACACCCGTCAGTTCCTCGTCGAACTCCGAAACACGTGGCGTGTGGCGGTCGGACTCGTCGGCGTCCTCGTCGGGTTCTTCCTGCTACAGCGGCCAGACCGGACGGTCGAACGACTCGCGGCGGCCGGCGGTCCAGAGTGGATCGTCCCCGCCTACGGCGTCGCCGTGCCGACGTTCGCGGCGGCGTTCGTCGTGTTCACGCTGGCAGCGTACGCGACGGTCGAAGACACCGCAGAGAACGTCCACGACCGGCTGCTCGTCTACCCGGCGTCGTTTCCGAAGCTCCTCGTCGTGAGAGCGCTCCCCGTCGCGGTCTGTGGCACCGGCGCGGCACTGGTCCTCGGCCTCGTCGCCGCGTCCACCCTGCCGGCGCTGGGACTCACGACGACGCTGGCGGCCGTCACAGTCGTCGCGGCCGCGACGCTCCCGCTTGCAGTACTGGTGACGCTGCTGTACCTCCGGGTCGACGACCCCCGCGTCGGCACCGTCGGCGTCTTCGGCGTGATCCTCGCCGTCGTCTCTCTCCCTCGGTACGCTCTCTCTGACCTGTCGCTTCCGACGGTGGGGACACTCGATGGTGGCGTCGCGGAGACACTCGGCGGCGTCGCGGAGACACTCGGTGGCGTCGCGGAGACACTCGGTGGCGTCGCGGAGACACTCGGTGTCGCCAGCGTCGGCGGCATCGTCGTACTGTACGCGCTCACAGCCGTCGCACTCCGTCAGTTCGATCCAGAGCGGATCGTCGTGAGGTGAGACACCGATGCGAGTCCTCTCACAGGTTCTGAGCGAGTTCCGTGGACTGTGGCAGGCGGGCGCTGGAGTCTCGCTCCTGCTCGGCGTGTCGCTGTCGCTCCAGAATCCGGTAACGTCGCTGCGGCCGGCACTCGGTGGCCCGTGGGCCGTGGCGGCGTACGTCGGTGTCACCGCCACCTTCGCTGCGACGACTGTCGTCTTCCTCTTGGGCGCGTACACTGCCATCGAAGACGCCTACGCCGCCGTCTACCACCGACTGCTCGTCTACCCAATCTCGTTGCAGACCGCGCTCCTCGTCCGGACGGCACCGGTAGCGCTGTGGGCGACTGTCGCCGCAGCCACCGTTGCGACTGGACTGTGGCTCGCCACTCCCGGGTTGGCCGTCTGGCAGGCGGTGGTTCCCGTCGCCGTCGTCGCGGCCGCGACGCTCCCGCTGGCAGTACTGGTGACGCTGCTGTACCTCCGGGTCCGGCGTCCCCGTGTCGGCTCTGCGATGCTGTTCGCGGCCTTGGTCGCCGTCGTCTCGATTCCCCGTCGTGTCGGTGTCGGAACCGGCCGCTCTGCCCCGGCCGTCGCTGCTGTCGTCTCGCTGGCGCTCGCCTCGCTTGTCTGTGCCGCGTCTCTCGCCGTGACTCGCCTCGACCGCGAGCAGTTGGTTCTGTGACTGCTGCGGTGGAACGACCCGACCGGCCTCTCGACTGTCCCCGTCGGGATACACGGTTCGCGTCTCCGAACTCGACAACTTCGCGGACACGACCACGGGCGGGTTCACGCAGGTGGTCGACTCTGGGGGGCAGGTCCTCTTTGCAGACGATCCCGACGCGACGCTGGAGCCGTACCTGCAGCGCGACGACGTGACGGCGCGTGCGGTCGACCGTGGTCGCAACGGACAGTCTGGTGTCTACCGAGGCGGGTACAAGTCGCGCGAGAGCGGTGTTCGGTACGTGCAGGCGTACGCGCCAGTCGCCGAGACGGACTGGATCGTGATCACCCACGTGCCGGTCGGGCAGGCGTACGCGTTGGAGCGCGAGGTGACACAGAGCCTGCTCGTTCTGCTCGGCATCGCGGTGATCGGAATCGCCGTGATCGGTGGCACAGTGGGTCGGAGCACTGTAGCAGCCGTACGACGGCTGGCGACAACTTCTCACTCGATAGCACCGCTCTCTCTGCGAACGAACGACAGACGACACAGACAGATCACCCGTCCGGCTCCCACCTCGGTTCCGCCGGCTCACAACCCGTACCGACCACTGAGGAGTCGCCACAGGGAGACAGGAGTGGTCGAGGAGACGAGGGTGGTCGGGGGAACGAGAGTAGTCCGGCAAACGAGGGTGGCTGGATCGCAGTTCGTGTCGCCGACGACGGACCCAGTATTCCCCAGAGCGAGGTCGACGCACTGCGGCGCGGTCACGAGACACCGACAGACCACGGCAGTGGGCTCGGTCTGTGGGTCACCAACTGGATCGTCGACACTCTGGACGGAGCGTTGACGTTCACCCACCGGGAGCCGACCGGCACAGTCGTGACGGTCTGGCTCCCTGCTGCAGGCGACTCCGAGCGAACCTGACGAGTTCAGACTCTGTGAGTTACCGACTGGGTACACAGCTACTCGATCGGGCTCCCGCTTTGGCGAGCGACTCGCTGAATGGCGAACCCGGCGACGTTGGTGCCGTACTCGGCTGTCCGGCAGATACTATCGAGCAGGAGGCCGACGACGTGAGCCTCGGCGGTGTCGTCGTGGGCGTAGAGTTCTCGATCGAGTGATCGTATATCCGTCATCAGTGCGTCTCGGTCGGTGAACGCCGTGGTCGCTCCGTCGATTCCGGCGTCGGCGAGAATCGCGTCTGCGGCAGCGTTAACCACCCGTCGTGAACGCTCTGCCAACTCCTCGATTCTCTCTGTGAACTCTCCCGGAACCGTGGCGTCGGGGTCGAAGGTGAAACGAGCCATCTTCTCGGCGTGGTCGGCAATGCGCTCGAACTGACGACTGAGGTAGTAGTACTCGAACAGTTCGTCACGGTTGTACGCGAGCTTCTCGACCTCTTGGAGGTTCGTCAGTGCTCGCCGGAAGTGACGCATCACCATTGCGAACAGCTTGTCGGCCTCGTCGTCCCGGCCGATGACCCGCTGGGCGAGTGCGTCGTCGTCGTCTAAGACGGCACTCACCGCATCGCGGTGCATCCCCAGTATCACGAGGCGGAGCCGCAGGGCCGACTTACGAACGTCGACGTTCTCGGCGTCGATGAGGTTCGTCAGCTGGATTCTCGTGTCGGTAGCCTCCAACAGTTCGAACCCCGAGAGGTTCGTGACCGTGTCCTCGACAACGGCGCGCTGCTCGGGGGAGTGACCCGCGCGATCGACGAGTGTGACAGTATCGAACCCGACGGCGTGAACGGCGTAGATCCACTGTCTGATGCTACTCTCCGAGTCCGTCGAAACGTCGACGGTTGTCGATCGCTCCTCGGAGGAACGACCGACCTCCGCGTCGATCAACAGCGACCCGTCTCCGTTGGGAAACAACGAGAGCACCGATCCGGCGTCGATGCCGTGTTCCTGTGCCCACGACTTCGGGAGCGAAATCATGTACGTCGTCCCCCCAGAGAGCTGTACTTTGCGCGTCTCCATGTATCAGCTTCTACGAACCGGTACAACCTGAGGCTTGGTATTACTGTTTGATACTGATCGATTGGATTATATATTGGTATGTCTGTGGCCGAAGACCGCTCGCTCCGTGTGTGACACACGTCAGGACACAGACTACGTACTCGCCTGTACAGTCTGTGGACCAGTCCTAATACGGGTAGCCGAAATCGACAGATATGTTCCATCGAAATTGGCAACGACCGCTGGGGACAGGTGGCCGCGACGCGACACGCGCTCAGGTCGTCGAAGCCATCGACAGGACGACACCAGAGACGAAAGAGGAGTTGGCGCGTGCGGTCGGTATCTCCAGTCAGTATCTCTCGGAGCTGTTACAGGATCTGAAGAGCGAGGGAGTAGTGAAAAAAGGGTACGTCGTCGACAACGCAGCGCTGTACGACAGTTCACGAGACATCTCGGAACTGTCCGGCGACGCACCCGACTCCGGAGAGACGACACCGAACGGCGGAGCCGACGGCCGTGGGACCGAGGTACTGAAACTGCTCGACCGACTGGAGTCCGTGACCACGCGTCAGTACGACGCAGCCCGCGCGGCGTTTCTCGGCGACGACGTCGAGAACTCGGCCGAGACTCTCGAGTCTCTCACCAACGAGCGTTACTCGGCAGTTCTCACGGAGCTGAAGTCCTACACGCTGACGACAGACTGGCCGGGCAACCGCGTTGCAGCGGATCTGTCGACTATTGCGACCAATCTCGAGATTGTCGGCGACCGCGCCTGTTTCATCGCCGATGTCGTCGACCGGGAGGACACGGCGGCCAGCGGTGTCGTCGGTGAGCGTATGACCGATATCTTCGAGTCGGGCGCACGTATCAACGACTACTTCACCTCGATACTGTTCGACTGTGAACTCGAGGTTCACGAACAACTCCGCGAAGAAGAGGAGGTGGTACACCGAGACCTGAACGAGCTGTTCGAACTGGTGACTGCCTACGATCCGGGCATGTACGGGTATCTGGTGACAATCACGCGCGCAGTCGAACGCTCTATCTACTACTGGGTCGACGCCGCCGAGTTGGCTGTCCAGTTGCACGCCGGCGTCCGGCCCGACCACACGACGATCTGAGACGGAGCCTCACTCGTCTCGGGACTGCTCGGGTGCGTCCGGCGAGTACCGATCCAGAAACGTCTCGAGGTCTCTGAACGCCGTCAGTCGCTCTGCGAGCGTCTCGCGGTCCCAGTCCCACCACTCCGTGGCCTCGATCCGTGCCGCGGTTTCGGCCGAGAACCGACGGCGGATTGGCGCTGCTGGAACTCCCACGACGACGGTGTAGGGATCGACATCGTCGGCGACGACCGCTCCAGCGCCGACGACTGCGCCGTTACTGATCGTGACACCGGGGAGCACGGTGGCACCGTGACCGATCCACACGTCGTGACCGACTTCGATGGGCTGATCGGCTCGCCACTCGAAAACCGAGTCGTCGGCCTCACCGAGGTCGTACACGTCGGCGCGGTACGTGATGTGGTGTGCTGTCGGACGCTCGATAGGGTGGTTTGGCGGCCCGAGGCGAGCGTCGCTGGCGACGCTCCCGAACTTCCCGACGGTCGTGTAGTCCAACTGCACCCGCTCCATGAGGTACGTGAAATCGTCGATAGCCGAGTGAGTGAGACGAGAGTCACGGCGGACTTCGGTCCACGCCCCGAGTTCGCTGTCGGTAATCGAAACGGGATCGTGCAGCGTCGGGTCCGGGCCGAGGTCGGTCGAGCGGTCGGGACCGTAGGATTCGAAGTACGTCACGTATCTCTGGGAGTGGTCTCGTGGGTGGGGGTCAGGGCCGTTCACGTCGACCGAGCGTCGAGGAGACGATCTTCTGTGGAACAGTCACGAACGCCTCTAGCACACCCGTCTCCGACTCGGTCTCTTCCTCCCTGAGATACGAGCGAACGCGCTGGCTCGCGAGTTCGACAGAGCCCGCCAGCAGGAAAATGAGGATGATACAGGCCATCATGTCGGTGTACCTGAACAGCTGGCGCTGGGTGTAGAGTTCGAGGCCGAGGCCGCCGCCGCCGATGAGGCCGAGCCCGATTGCGGCCCGGACGTTGTGTTCGAGGTCGAACGCGATCCACGCGATGAACTGGCGGAACACCTGACTGAGCATGCCGAACGGGACGATCTGGGCCTTACTCGCCCCAGTCGACCGGATTCCCTCGATCGGCCCGTCGGATATCTCCTCCAGTTCGTCCGTGAACAGTCTCCCGAGGTACCCGGTCGTGTCGACCATGATCGCAAGTGCAGCAGTGAACGTCGTCACGCCAGCGAGCGGGATCAGGATCAGGAACCAGACTAGTCCGGGAATCGCACGGATGAGGCTCATCGTGGCCCGAAACACGAAGTTGAACGGGTAGGGAACGACGCGCTCACTCGACATGACGCCGAAGAAGAGTGCGAGCGGCATGCCGAGGACTGACCCGGCGACGGCAACCGCGAGGGTAGCGAACATCGCCCCAGGGACGATCGTAATCCCGTCGTAGAACAACGGCGGCAAGAGACCCAGTCCCAAGAGGCTCCCGCCAGACTCGATCTGGAGGATTAGGTTCTCCTCCATCATGAACTCCCAGTACGCGCCGAAATCGACGAACGGGACCGAGAGTCCAACGAACGGGATCACGAGCTCTCCGGGCGGGAAGTACGGTGACTCTCCTATCGTGAGTGCTTCGAGGAACTGCGGCCACTGTGTGATCAACTCGGCGATCGAGAAGTTGATGAGATCCAAGCTCGCCCCGAACACGACACCGACGCCGACGAGTCCGAGCAGCGTGTAGAGTCGTCGCTTTGTCGACTGCCACTTCAGTTCTGTCAGCTTCTGCTCGACCGGTGAGTCTCCGATCTCTTCGAGCCCGACGTACTCCGTCAGAGACCAGTCGCCCGGCGTGCGCCCGCTCATTGTGAGATCACCTGTTCGGTGTCTCGCTCACCGTCGAAGCTCGCGGGGTCGTCGCCGTGGCCGTCGGCGAGACCGACTGTCTCGACGTCGCCGTACAGTTCGTCGATCAGGTCGGGTGTGAGCTCGTCGCGGCCCACGTCGAACAGCTTCTCGCCGTCCCGGAGGCCGATGAACCGCTCGCCGAAGTAGGCGGCAATGTTGACCTGGTGGAGGCTGACGAGCGCCGTCACGTCGTGTTCGGTCGCTGCTTTCTTCAGATAGCCCATGACTGTCTCGGCGCTGGCGGGGTCGAGACTGGCAACCGGCTCGTCGGCCAGCAACAGTCGGGGGTCTTGTACCAGCCCCCGAGCGATGCCGACGCGCTGTTGCTGGCCGCCACTCATCTGTGAGACTCGCTGGCCAGCCTCGTCGAGCAGGCCCACAGTCTCCAACGCGTCGAGTGCGCGGAGTTTGTCCTCGCGGGACTGCCACTGCAACAGGCTCGTCAGAACTGAGACGCGGTCGAGCGACCCCGTCAGTGCGTTCAGGTAGGCCGAGACGCCCTCGACCAGGTTGTGTTGCTGGAAGATCATACCCACGTCCGACCGCGAGCCCGAGATCGGCTCGCCGTCGAGGTAGATTCCGCCAGACGTCGGCTCGGTCAGCCCGTTCACACACCGCAGCATGGTGGACTTACCGGCCCCGGACTCCCCGAGGAGGACCGCGAACTCGTCCTCGACCTCGAAGGAGACGTTCTCGAGCGCGACAACGTCGCCGTACTCTTTCGTCAGCTTCTCGACTTTCAGTGTACTCATTACTGTAGTGGATCAGTTGATAACCCGGTGTGGTTGCCGCGGTCCTCAGGCCGCGGGGTCGATGCCGACGGCGTTCATTCGCTCGATGACTGGCTGGTAGGTCTCCATCGAGGTCTCCTGCAACGTCGTGAACGGGAGCTCCTCTTCGTTGTAATCAGAGGGATAGTACTCCTTGATTTTCTCTTCGGTCGAGTTCACCAGCACTTCCCCGATCTCCTCCTTCTTCGGGGAGTCCCAGGTTTTGCGGGCGTACACCGGCTGTTTCGGAATCGGGAACGACCACCACACGGGACGGAGCTTCGGTTCCTCCGTGTCGATGGTGTCGAGGAAGGAACTCTTCTCCTCGACGCGCTCCGGGAAGTCCGATTCGTGTTTCTCCGGGATGTGTGGGATGCCGTTGCCGCCCCACGTCGTCGCGCCGATTGCCTTGTCGTTGGCGACGCGCCGGATCGCCTGGTCGTGGTCGGTCCAGCTCCCTTCGAAGTCGACGGGCTCACCAGTCGGGGCGTCGCCGATGTCCAGACCGGCTTGTTGGAGCGTGTAGAGGGCGAAGATGGAGCCACTCGTCGACAGGCGGTCGGCGAACGCCCACGTCTTGCCCTCGACATCCGCAGGCTCTTCGACGCTGGAGTCCGGCTGCGTGAGCATCACCGAGAAGTAGAACGCCGACCCGCCCGTGACGGTCGTCCCGTAGACGTCCATGATGTCGGGGTTGGAGATCAGCGTCACGTCGTCCATGCCGATTTCGGCCTGTTCGGACTGCAGCGCGGGACGGATCGCCGAGTAGTTCAGCGGGACACGCATCGTGATGTCGACGCCGTCAACCTCTCCTTCGATGAGGTTCTTCATCGGCATGTAGCGCCGTTTGGCGTCACTGGGGGTGCCGGGCGTCAACACCATCGTGACATCCTCGGCGTTCGGACCGGGCGTTCCGACCACCTCACCTGACGTCTCTGTCGGCGTATCACTCGGCGTCTGTGTCGGCGTATCGGTGCCTTCGCCTCCCGACCCACCGGCTTGTGATCCGGCGCAGCCGGCGAGCCCAGCGAGAGCAGTTGCGCCGCCGACGGCGAGCAGTTTCCGCCGATTCATCCTCGTTGTAGTCGTCCGTGTCGAGTCCTGTGGGTCCGCGGAGTCGCCTCGGCTTGGGTCTGACATCACTCGGCGGTGGCAAGGTGGTTCTAATAACCGTTGTCCGCATAGAGTCCGGATGGTTCAAACTGGTCTGCGCGAATCCGGGGTCCAGCCGTCACCAGTCGACACAGGTACAGACTCATAGTGATTACTGCGAATGGTTCCATGGACGGCGGCGAAACCCGACGGCTCAGACGCTCTGGTAACCGACACGAGTCGTCCCGGCGGTAAAGACTCGCAGTAATCACTATCAAGCGTTCTACCGAACAGAGACTGGAGTCCGAGGCGGAATCGACCGTGTGAAGTCGGTACCGTCTGTACAGTTCCAACCAGTCGACGGCTCTGACCGGCACCGGAGCACACAGTACTGATGCGTCTGTACCTGTGGATACGAGGCGGGGACAGAGCACCGACACTGGAGGGGACACAGAGAGTACCGGGTGAACTCTTATACAGCAGTTGTGGCACCGTGTAGCCGACCGCATGGCAGATCCACACGACAGAGCAGACCGCTTCGAGCTGATCGCCGCCTGTGAGGCCGAGACACTCGGACGATTCGCAAACGACGTACTCGCAGACGACCCGCCGCTGTCCGTCCGTCAGGAGCCACGCCCGCAACTGGTGATGCAGCAGGTACGCGAGCCAGTCGAGCGCCGGTCGTTCAACCTCGGCGAGGTTCTCGTGACGCCCGCCGAGGTCACACTCGATGGCGCACGCGGATTCGCAATCGTTCCCGGCAAGAACGAACGCGCCGCACTCTCGGGGGCGATCGTCGACGCCGCCGTGGCCGGGGGTCACGAGACGACCGCCGACATCGTCGAAGCGCTTGAGGACATAGACGCAAGCCGGCGCGAGCAACGTCGACGCGCGTGGGCCGAGAGCAAGCACACGACCGTCGACTTCCAGACCGTGGAGGGCGAGCAGTGAGAGCACTCGGCCTCGACCCAGTGGACGACACCAGGCGAACCTTCGATAGCTTGCTCGCGGCCGTGAGCCGACCAGGAACGGTCCAGTCAGCCCCGTCGCCGGCAGACCACGCTGTCGTCTCGACGCTCGTCGATCACGAGGTCACGCTCGCCACCGAGGACGACACGCTGGAGGAGGCGCTCTCTGGCCACGGGAGAATCGACGCGGAGCCGCCAGAGACGGCCGACATCGTTCACGCGCGCGGCTGCACTAGCTGGGACGTACGAGAGTGTGACCGCGGGTCCCTCGTCGAGCCGAGCGGCGGGGCGACAATCGTCTACCGCGTCGACACTGTCACCGGCAGCACACGCGAGGACTGCGTGACAGCAACGCTCACCGGGCCGGGTGTCGACGGGGTAGCGACGCTATCGGTGTCGCTGCCGGCCGCGGAACTGTCGGCGCTCGCCGAGGCCCAGTCCAGCTATCCACGCGGCGTCGATGCCGTCTTCGCCGGCGACGGGTGTGTCGCAGCCCTCCCCCGTTCAGTCAGCGTGGAGGTGGCTTGAGTGGGGTACGTCGCCGTCACTGCCGGCGAGGAGCTCGTCGAGCGCGCCGAACAGCTGTTCGAGAGCCAGCGCGTCGGTGACACCGAAGACGTGAGTGTTGACCAGATTGACGAACAGTTGAGTCGGCTCACCGCCCGAGCGATGGGCGAGGGTGGGCTCTACGCCCCACGGCTGGCCGCACTCGCGGTCAAACAGGCTCAAGGCGACACCGTCGAGGCCGCGTTCCTGTTGCGGGCGTACCGTTCGACGCTAGAGCGGTTCGACGAGAGCGTCACCGTCGATCCGAGCGCGATGATCGCTTCCCGGCGTGTCTCGCCGGCGTTCAAAGACGTTCCCGGCGGTCAAATTCTCGGCGCGACCAGAGACTACACGCAGCGCCTGCTCGACTTCGACCTCGTCGGCGGTTCTCCCGAGGACCCGACGGCCGAGTGGGATCTCACAGACGAGGGTGATCCCGACCGCTTGACCAACGTCACAGAACTACTCCGAGAGGAGGGACTGCTCCACGACCCCGACGAACCGGATGTGGACGACCCTGCCGACACTACCCGGGAGTCCGTCACACACCCGGCCGAGCGCGACGAGGTGCTACAGGAACTCGCTCGTGGCGAAACTGGCGCGGTTACGGCACTGGGGTACTCCACGCTGCGGGGGTACGGTCGAGTCCACCCGACACTCGCGGAGGTTCGCGTCGGTGAGCTGCCGGTCCGCGTCGAACACCCCTACACCGGCGACGACGTCACCGTCACGCACACGAACGTCACCGAGTCTGAGGCCGTCGTACCTGTCTACGAGAAGCGCGACGACCCACAGTTCGCCTTCGGCTACGGGCTGACCTTCGGCCGCAACGAACGCAAAGCCATCGGAATGACCGTCCTCGACGCCTCCATCCAACTGGAGAGCGAGGAGGCACCGGCCGAGAACGCCGAGTTCGTCCTCGACACGATTGACGGGATGGACTCGTTCGGCTTCATCGAGCATCTCAAGCTGCCCCACTACGTCACGTTCCAGTCGATTCTGGACCGAATTCGTGCGATCAGAGAGCGCAGAGGGCTGAGCGAGGACAGACGCGTCGGTCCCGACGACCAGTCTGCCGAGACGCCGGTCTCAGGAACGAGTGACGATGACTGATCACGCCACACCACCCGACGGAGAGACACCAGACGACGAACCACCCGACGGAGGGGCACCCGTCCCAACCGATTCTGTCGACGCTGCTCTGGCGTCGTTGGATAGCGACGGGGTCGCGGGGTACAACTACGCCTATCTCGACGAACACACCAAACGCGAACTCCGGCGGTCGATGCTGAAGGCCGTCGCCATCCCCGGTCATCAGGTCCCTTACGCCTCGCGGCCGATGCCGTTGGCCCGTGGGTGGGGAACCGGCGGTATCCAAGCCTCGCTGTCGATCCTCGGCCCCGACGACATTTTCAAAGTGATCGATCAGGGAGCAGACGAGAGCGTCAACGCCGCCAACATCCGGCGTCTGGCGGAGAACACCGCCGACGTGTCGACGACCACCGACACCACCGAGGCTGACCTGATCCAGAGTCGCCACCGTATCCCCGAGGAGGTGTTGACTGACGAGCAGCGTCTCGTGTTGCAGGTGCCGATCACCGACGCGCTGCGGATGGTCGACTCCTCTGATGCCGCCAACCGGCGGCGACACGCCCACAAGAACTACGGGAAGATGTGGGTCCACCTCTACGAGAACGTCGTCGAGTACGGCGAGATCCAGATCGCTTCCCGCTATCCGACGATGGTCGCCGACCGGTACCTGATGGACCCGTCGCCGATCCCGCGGTGGGACGTCCCGAAACTCGACGACGCCGACCACCTCACTGTCCTGGCTGCGGGTCGAGAAGCGCGGATCTACGCTGTTCCGCCACACACCGAAGTCGAACCGCTGGCGTTCGAAGACCGATCGTTCACTGTCGAGCGGTTCCCCGGACGAGCCTGTCACGCCTGCGAGTCGACTGACACCTACCTCGTCGAGGTCTCAGAGGGGGCCACCGAATCCGAGACCGACACGTTCGAGACGCGCTACACCTGCAACGATTCGAGCTTCTGTGAGAAGCGCCGGACGAACCCCGGCATCCCCAAGGATCACCACCTCGACCGCGAGGGAGTCGACTGGGGACCGGAACTCTCCGACGTGGCCACAGACGACGCTGAAAACGCGACCGAACGAGGAGGGAACGACGAGTGACACTCTTGGAAGCCGAGAATCTGCAGACCGTGTACGGACCCGGGTGTTCACGCTGCATCGAGTCGACCGGCGACCGTGCCGGGACGAACCAGTGTTCACACTGTGGCAGTGTCGTCGCCTGCGCCGAGGCCGACCTCGGCGTCGAGGCCGCGGAAGTGCTGGGCATCGTCGGTGAGTCTGGCTCCGGCAAGTCCAGTCTCGCGGAACTGCTCGCGCTCGAACGCGACGACGACGCTACGACCGCCGGCGATATCCGGTACGACGGCCACGACGGCAACCTGCTGGAGGTGGACTACGAGACGCGTCACGACCTCCGAACGAGGGAGATTGCACTCGTCCACCAACACATCCGCGACGGTCTGAACGTGGCGTTCACCGGCGGTGGCAACGTCGCCGAAAAGCTGCTGTCGGCCGGCCACCGGTCCTACGAGGAGGTCCGCGAGCGCGTCCGCGAGCTCTTCGAGGAGACAGAAGTTCCGGTCGCACGGATCGACGACCTCACCCACACCTACTCCGGCGGGATGCAGCGTCGGGTCCAGATCGCTCGTGCGCTTGCGACCGATCCCAACCTGATCGTTCTCGACGAGCCGACAACCGGGCTGGACGTGAGCGTTCAAGCCCGCGTACTGGACACGTTCCGGCGCGTCCAGCGCGAAGAGGGCGTCGCTGCCATCGTCGTCTCCCACGACCTGAGTGTCGTCCGCCTCCTCGCCGACCGGACGCTGGTGATGCGTCACGGGCGCATCGTCGAGTCCGGACTCACCGACCGCATCATGGAAGACCCGCACCACGAGTACACGCAGACCCTGATCAATTCAGTCATATGACAGTCCTGTCCGTCGACGGTCTCTCCAAGACCTTCGACGTGTACGTGCTCGACGACACACGAGTCGTCGGCCTCGACGACGTATCGTTCGACGTCCGCGAAGGTGAGTTCCTCGCAGTCGTCGGAGCATCCGGGAGCGGCAAGTCCTCGCTGCTGAACTGTCTCTACCGTACGTACGATCCGAGTTCTGGTGAGGTCGTCTACCGCGGTCCCGACGGCGACGTGGATCTGGCCACCTGTCCCGACCGGACGATCATCGCCCTCCGCGGAGACACTATCGGCTACGCCTCACAGTTCCTCGACGAGATTCCACGGGTTCCCGCGGTGGACGTGGTTGCTCGACCGTTGGTGGAACGAGATGTCGACCGCACAGACGCTCGTGCGACAGCCCGTCGGCTGCTGTCGGCGCTCGCGGTGCCAGAAGAGCTCTGGCAGGCGTACCCGGCGACTTTTTCCGGTGGGGAGCGCCAGCGGGTGAATCTCGCACAGGCGCTCGCACCGAAGCCAGACTTGCTCCTGCTGGACGAACCGACCAGCGCGCTCGACCCCGAGACCCGTCGAGCCGCCGTCGACCTGCTCTCGTCGTACCCCGGATCGGAGACGACGGTCGTCGGCGTCTTTCACGACACGGACGTGGTCGAGGCCGTCGCCGACCGTGTGCTCGTGCTCGAAGACGGCCGCCTCCAGCGGGTCGTCCCCGTCGAAGCGTACGACGGAGAGGTGGTGATCGAATGAGTTCGACCACACAGACGTCCGAAGAGAGGGTCGCCGTCGTCGGCGGGCGCGTCGTCACGCCCGACCGGGTGATCGACGGCGGCGTCTCCATCAAGGGCGACCGCATCGTCGACGTCGGGACCGTCGACGCCGACGCCGACACGGTGATCGAGGCCGACGATCGCTTCGTCGTGCCCGGCCTAGTCGACCTCCACGGCGACGACATCGAAGGCCACCTCCACCCACGCTCGGGAGTACGGGTGACACTGCCGATGGCGCTCGCTTCGGCCGATCGGGCGAACGTCTCGGCGGGTATCACCACGAAGTTCCACGCCATCTCCTTCGAGCTCGACGAGGAGGCGGACCGCTCACCCGAACTCGCAACGACGCTGACCGACGCGGTCACTGCCGCGAGTGGCCTGCTCGCGGATCACCGCCTGCACGCCCGCTGTGAAGTAACCCAGAGACAGTGTGTCGATGCGGTGCTGGAAGTCGTCGAGAGCGGCGACGCCGACATGATCTCGGTGATGAGCCACGTCCCTGGCAAAGGCCAGTTTCGGGACATCGAGGCTTTCAGACAGTACTACGAGAACGCCAACGACCGTACGGCAGCGGAGGCAGAGGAGATGATCGAGCGGCGTACCGATCTCTCGATGGCGACACTGCGTGAGCGCGTCGACCGTGTCGTTGAGGCCGCCCACGACGCCGACGCGGTGACGGCTTCTCACGACGACGAAGACCCTGCGGAGGTCGAACGGCTCGCCGACGCGGGAGTCGACATCACGGAGTACCCCGTCACTCTGGAGACGGCCGAGCGCGCTGCCGACATCGACATGACCACCGCGATGGGCGCACCCAATCTCGTCCGTGGAGAGAGCCAGTGGGGCAATCTCTCGACAGCCGACGCTATCGACGCTGGCGTGGTCGACGTTCTCGTAGCCGACTACCACCCACCGTCACTGCTCGCGGCAGCGTTCGTCGACACCGGCGAACCCCTAGCAGAGCGGGTCAGACGAGTCACCGCTGCTCCCGCCGACGCTGTCAGACTCGGCGACAGAGGACGCATCGAACCCGGCGCACGGGCCGACCTGCTGGTCGTCGACCGTGATCCGACTCCGACGGTCGCCCGCGCACTCGTCGCCGGCCAACCGGTCTACCGTGCCGAACGGAGGGACGGATGACTCCTGCCGTCGGTGCAGTGATGGACATCCGCTTCGGCGTGACCGACGAAGACTTCGTGCGATACGTCACTGACTTCGGCCTGATCCATGTGGAGTTCAAGCGTGAGTACTTGACAGGCCACCCCGAAACGCCCGACCCTGACCGTGTCTCCGAACTGTCCGAGCGTTACGGAGTCAGCGTCACTTACAGTGGTAACGAGGCGAAAGCCCACCCCCTTCAGGGGTGCGGATGAAGCCGACAACGATGGACCAAACCACAGGACTGTGCTCGCCGGGAGATTTATATGTAATCGAGACACATGTACTACCACACCGAGGCGGGTTTCGCCGCCCGAGTAAACGGATAATATCGGGATTCGGG
>CAKZQY010000285.1 GCA_937142015.1 uncultured Halobacteria archaeon | reverse complement strand
GATCGTCCGATCCCGACTCTTCTTGCGTTCCACCGAACGGATCGTCCGATCCCGACTCTTCTTGCGTTCCACCGAACGGATCGTCCGATCCCGAATCTTCTTGTGCTCCGCCGAACGGGTCCTCGGACCCCGAGTCACCTTGCGTTCCACCGAACGGATCGTCCGACCCCGAATCTTCTTGCGCTCCGCCGAACGGATCGTTCGACTCTGAATCTTCTTGCGTTCCACCGAACGGGTCGCTGTCTGTCGTTTCGGCGGCGTCGCCCTCCTCTCGCTCGGACCGGTCGCCGACTACGGACTCTGCCGCGTCGAGGTCGCTCTCTTCGTCTTCGAACCAGTCGTCGTCTGCGTCGACGTCGTCGGGAGGGTCCTCGAACCAGTCGTCGTCCGTCTCCTCACCGACGCGGTCGGAGCCGCCGACCGTCGTCTCCCCCTCGTCGGAACTACGCAGCGCTCTCTCGAACCAGTCCTCGTCGCCGTCTTCGTCACTCACGTGTCCACCCCCGGAGAGCGCTGCTCTGTGTCGACGGGAGAGAAACTGCTCATCGGGTAAAGAGAGTCGGTCGTCGGGTATCAATGTTCGGACGTACGCTGTCGGTCACACCGCCACCGACGTGACACTCGCAGGGACGACGCCACAGACAGCTGGTCGTCTCATAGTGATTACTGCGAGTCTTTACCGTCGTGGCGACTCGTATCGGCGAGAAGGGCGTCTGAACCGTCGGTTTTCGACGCCCTCCGTGGAACTATTCGCAGTAATCACTATCACAGCAGTTCACCGACGAACAACAGAGCGAACCCTGCCGCGATCAGGAGTCCGCCGACGCGGCCGAGCCACGTGTGTTCTGTCACCCGCGCGGGTGCGATGTCGACACTGTAGCTGTCGAGGTCGGCGTCGTAGTCGACGTACGACGGCTGCTGGAAGAACTCCACGAACACGAGTGTGCCGCCGACCGCGCCGAGTGCTGCCCCGACCAGCCGTAGCGTCTCCCCAATCGTGACCATATCCCGACCTACAGGAGTCTGTACAAAAGCCCACCGAACCTTCTTGAGTGAGAGAGGGACCAACCCCCACGTGTCGGACTCGTCGTGCTCACACTGGTACTCGCTCGCACTACGACGGTGGTCGCCAAGGTACTCACTCGCACTGCGACGGTGGTCACCGAGCGTCTGCCGGGAGACGACTCTCGCCGACACGGTCGTTGCTGTCTGGGTCGCGGGTCTCCTCCTCGGTCTCGCGGCTGGTGCGGGAACTGGCATCGCCGCAGCCGATGCCGCGTCCCCAGAGTTACACGGCCGACTCGACAGTGAGAGGAGAGGGCCGGACAGCGTCGAGCGATCACTAGTCGACTCCACAGCGTCGCCGCCGAACGAGAGCCGTATCGTCGCAGTTCTCCCGGACCCGACGGCGGAGGGAGACGCGGGAGAGTACGTCGCGGTTTGGCTGACCTCCGGCAGGTGGACACTCGACGACGGTGAGACCACAGTCACGCTGCGTGGCTCGGGGTACGTCGTCGTGACGGACGACCCGACCGCGCTCCCGAATGGGACCCGACAACCACCGACACTCACCGACGAGGGAGGGACAGGCCAGACCACCGACGAAGGAGAGCCAGACTGGACGACCGACACGGCCGCTCGTGTCGTCCGGGCCGACATCGAGCTGTCGAACGGCGGGGAACGTCTCCGTCTCTGGCACCACACGGAGACTGGCAACCGAACCGTCGTCGACACCGTGCGGTACCGCGAGGCACCGTCGGGGAGCCGTTGGCTGCCGGGCGTTCGGACGTGGCGACCGGTCGGGTACCAACCCCGTGCAGTGGTCGGTGTCGGTCCGGCGAACGTGACGGGGTTCGTGCTCCCAGACAACCCCCGGGTCCCAGTGGCAACACTGCGAACGGCGACGGATCGCATCCTGTTGGGCGGGTACACGCTCGCCTCCCGGCGCGTCGTCGCGGCACTCGAAGCGGCCGCCGAGCGCGGAGTCACGGTCGAGGTGCTACTCGACGCCGACCCAGTCGGCGGGATCGGTCGTCGACAGGCACGACTCCTGTCGAGACTCCGCGATGCTGGGGTTCCCGTCCGACTGATCGGCGGCGATGCGCCGCGCTACCGGTTTCACCACCCGAAGTACGCGGTCGTCGACCAGACCGCGCTCGTGACGACCGAGAACTGGAAACCCGCCGGAACCGGTGGTAACGGCAGCCGCGGCTGGGGCGTTCGCGTCGCCAGCCGAGACGCCGCAGCCGAGCTGGCCGCGGTGTTCCGCCACGACTGGCGCGGGCGCGACGCCCGCCGGTGGGAGCGTGTCAGGCGCGGACAGGTGTTCGAGTCCAGCCAGCCCGCACGGGAGCCGTTCCCGACCCGGTTTCAGCCTCGGACGGTTCGCGCTTCGGCGGTGTTTCTCCTCACCGCGCCCGGCAACGCCGGGAACGGCGTCGTCTCCGTCGTGGACGCCGCCGACCGCCGACTGGCGGTGATCCAGCCAGCCGTCGAGCGGGGGCGACTGCTCGACGCGACGAAACGCGCCGCGAGACGCGGGGTCCGTGTCAGACTCCTGTTGTCGAGTGCGTGGTACGTCCGCGAGGAGAACCGAGCGCTCGCCTCGCGTCTCACCGCGTGGGCCGACAGAGTCGGAGCCTCGCTGTCGGTGCGTCTCGTCGACCCCGGAAACGCGTTCGGGAAGATCCACGCGAAAGGCGTCGTCGCAGACGATACCGTGATCGTCGGCTCGCTGAACTGGAACCCGACGAGCGTCGGCGAGAACCGCGAGGTCGCCGTCGCAGTCCGGAGCGGCCCACTCGCCGACTACTACCTCGCCGTCTTCGACGCCGACTGGAGCGGTCCGGGCGCGAACGACCCGCTGGGTGGGCTGTTCGACGGCGTACTCGGCGGTGACGGCGGTTCGAGTGAGGGTCACGGCGGACCCGGGAGTGGTGGTCGCGGTGAGTCGGGCCCACCAGTCGCTCCACTCCTGCTGGTGGCTGCAGTCGGTGCAGTCGCCGGCGTCGGGTTGCTCGTCAGACGACGAATCCGGTTCGCAGACGAACGCGACCGGTGAGACGACACGACCGACGGTACCGGACGAGTCGGACCGGATCGGCCGGGTTGATATCCTCGTAGTGATTACTGCGAATGGTTCCATGGACGGCGGCGAAACCCGACGGCTCAGACGCTCTGGTAACCGACACGAGTCGCCCCGGCGGTAAAGACTCGCAGTAATCACTATCAGACCGGCGAAGATTCTCACGTCGTTCGCTCTGCTGATCTCGCTAATCTGGCTCTCTCACTTGGCCATCCGCCGTCGAACCCTCCAGAACCATGGGCAGTACGAGTTGTCACTGTCTGTCGATCCGTCCGGCCAGTGGACGTACTGACCGGAGAAATCGTTGCTTCGATCAGCGTTCCGCCGAGTCGTTCGTACTTCTTCCGTCGCCCGGGCCTGAATCGTCGTTCGTACTTCTTCCGCCACTCCGACTCGTTTCGTCGTCCGCCGTGTCCCCACGCTGTGCTGTGTTGGCCCCGTCTTCCACCACGTCCCACCGGTCGGCAGTCTTCCGGAACAGACCAGTCAGCGTCGTCACCTCGCGGTCGGTCGGGTGTGCGCGTCCGACCAGCCGGCGGAGGAGTCGACTCGCACGGCCCCGGACGTGCTCGCGGTGTTCCACCGCGTCGAGGTACCGCTCGAACTGTCCGTACAGCCGTTCGATAGACGCCTCGTCTGCGCGCTCTCGCTCGCGGTCTGGGAGGTGCGTCTCCGAGAGGAACAGCTCGCGGAGCTCGTACAACACTACGGTCGCCGCCTGTCCGAGGTTCAACACCGGGTACTCCGGGTTCGCCGGGATCGACCCGACCTGATCCAGCCGTGCCAGTTCCTCGTTGTTCAGCCCGCGTGACTCCCGACCGAACACGAGCGCCGTGTCCGCCTCTACGGTTGCGAGCGAGTCCCGCAGCTCTGCCGGCGTGGTGTAGGGAAACCGCGTGTGACTGGTCGCGTCCTCTGCCGTGATGCCAGTGAATCCGACCGTGTGGTACGACTCGACCACCTCGTCGAGCGTCACCGTCTCGGCCTGCGGGAGCACGTCCTCGCGGGCGTGGCCGGCGAAGCCGTACGCCTCCGATCCCTCGCCGATCTCCGGCGGGTCGACGAGCTTGAGATCGGACAGCCCGAAGTTCTTCATCGCCCGGGCGATGGTGCCGACGTTGCCCGGGGTCTCCGGCTCGACGACGACGACGGCGTACTCGCTCACACGTCCTCCCCCCGACTGCTCCCACACTCTCCGTAGATCACGTTCTGCTGCACACTCTCACGGCAAAGAACAAAAACCACTCCCTGTGTTCGCTTGACTCTGTGGTGGTACAGCCGCAGTGTCGTGTGTCCTGTCCGTCGGAAAGCTTTGGTACTGTCGATCACGGCTCACCAAGTTCGGAATCGACAACGCGAGACCCGTTGCAACCCGGATTAACGGCGCTCTATATTATCTGATTATTATTTAAATATATTTAACTTATATAAATAGATTGCAGTAGATTGTCTGTGACTGACGGCATCAGACAGACAAGTTCAGGACGCTGGGGACACGCTCGGGGGCGAGCAAACGGAGCGTCGCGTATCCTGCGCCTGCAATCCCCAACAGGAGCGACGGGCGAGCAACACTCTCTACACGTTCGTTTGGCAGTCTGAGTTGACCAGCTGTTGTCGCTCGCTTGACAGCATTAATCGCCAACTCCCTTGCCGACTCTCGATATGTTTCCGCGATCGTCGCTCCAAACTCACACTGAAGCGCAATGTCTCCAAATGTTCCGTGACAAAGGCAGTCTTCCGGCTTCGGCGTATCGCCCATCTGCGACGCGTATATTTTTGCCTGGTTTGCCAACCACGGGTGACTGTCCCCCAGTACATCATTAAGGCCTGCACGGGCAAGTGCGACACCGGGACGACCCCAACACCACGCCTCCCACGATACTACCTCTTGCTGACCAGTTGGATCAACGCTTTTAGCCAGCCAGCTGTCAGAAAACCGACACCCGGCAAGTGCTGCGTCCCGAGCACGGTCGTCACTCGTGACTGCAGCCCATCGCCCAAGAGCGTATGCGATTCCATCGACACCGTGGGCGAATCCCGCTGTCGGATCGTCCCGCACCGTTGTCCACGCGAGCTGGTCGGGAGACGGCTTGACACCCGATGTCAGCAGGGATTCAACCGCACTGCGTCCCACGGATCGTACCGGTGCCTTCGGTCGTTGCTGGAGAAGTCCAGTGATGGCGAGTAGCAGTCCCGCAGTCCCGAAATTCACGTCTGTCCGGCCGTCTCGGACTCTAGAGTGGTTGACCGCTCGCACCACCTCAATTGCCTTGTCTACGTACGAAGGATCAGAAAGGTGTACTCCGACACGGACAAGAGCGTAGCAGACAGCCCCTACACCAACCATTACACCGACGTTACTGAACGACGCGAGCGGCGGCGAAGCCTCCATCCACGGAGCGACCGCTTGTCGCGCAGCTGTCTCAGCACGCTCATCGCCCGTCACGTCGGCGTACGCTGCGAGGTATACTGCAATGCCGAGGGACCCTTCGTACAGACTGTATCCGCTGTGGAGTTCGAAACCGACGCCGTCGGTTGGTTTGAGCGATACCCACCCGACTCGGTTCTCTCGCTGAATCGAGGCAGACACTAATTCTTGTGTGACAGAGTCACAGAACTCTCGGAACTCCTGTCGGTGTGTCTCTCTCATTGTTCGTCTCCCTGTCGCGTTTGTGAATCGTGTTCGTGGAGTCTTCGCTGTGGATTGTCAGTCCGAAGCGCTGTCCAAATGTAGGAACGCTGTCTGGCTCTGTCTGAATCAGAGAGCTCGTCAAGATTCTCTGAGACAACAGCGCTGTTGTGCTGATCGAAAAAATCCTTCACTAACGTTTCTCCGCGGAACGTCACGTCACGCCCATCAATCCCAAACCGAGGGACATCGTACTGGAACAACGCAGTGCGCTCGGCGCGAACTAGTGGCCACAGTGACTCTTGTGCCTCCGCGGTGAACGACTGGATTGGAGCAACGAGTTTGTCGAGCGCGACTGATCCTGCGGCCGCGTTCCGCAGACACCGAGGGGTCACCAGCGTATTCAGTGCCGCTTGATAGACGCTCGTTGGACGAAACAGGTACCGTGTCTCTACGTCTGTCCCGTTAACGAGGGAGTTGAGACGCTCACCGAGGCGGCCACGAAATGCATCGTACGTCTGAGTGAATCCCTTGACAACGCTACTAGCGTGTGACTCTGGCAACACCGGTTCACCGTCTACAATGGGGTAGTTCTGCGACGGTGTGATCTCACCATTGTCGATCTCAAACGTCATCTCGTCGGTGTTCACCGACTCCCATACGACAGTCTCGTCTGTCGCTTCGACGTTCTCGATCCGTGCAACGCCAGACACTGACATCGATTCTGTCGACTGTCCGTGCTCCGACTCCGCCCTGTACGGCAACAGGAGTGTTCCGAGCACGGAGTCGGAGACCTCACGACGGAGCACACTCGTGTGGAACTGTTCGGGCTTGAACCAGCCGTCCACGAGTGTCTGTGTGACGATTGTTTCGGCGTCGACGACTACTGGAACCGCACCAGCGGCGACGAGATTCTCGTAGTGAATATCTGAGCCGTTCAGCACGTACAATGTGGCCAGCAGCGATCCGACACGCCGGTAGTACTCAGTTACCGCTCCCCGGTCGAGAGTCTTCTGAGATATCCCTTCGACCCACCCGTAGCCGTCCTTGACGATAGTCCGTGGAGCGGCGTCTTCCGGTCCGAACAGAAGCCTCGACACCTCCCGGTAGAGCCTCTCTGGTCGCACGTCACGAGGCTTATAATAAATTGTCTCAGGGCCTATCTCAATGGCGGCCACCGTCCGTCCACCGGCGTGAGAGTCCCCTAGGCCGAGGCGTAATCCCGTGACTGCTGGGCCGCACTCGTCGACTAATCGGTCGACAACTGTATCCCAGTCTCTCTCTAGCCGCGTGAGAAGCTCCGTTGCGAACTCGACTGCCTCATGTGTGAGGACACTCATCAACCGTCCTGCAACCGGGTATGTTTTTATAAATTCTACTATACCGTTTGGCATTAAATTCTCGATGAACGCCTCGTAACACGCTGTCCCACCTGATGTCGGATTCGGTGTTTCTTCTGCCCGCCGGAACAAGTCAAACTCAACGTACAGTGCCTGTGAACACACACCAGCCAGCCGCTCGGTAAGCCACGATGTGAACTTTGAAGAGACTACTTGTTCGTCAAAGCTGGTACGGCGGCTTGTGTCGAGCTCACTGAACGCAGCTTCGCTGACCGAGTGAAGGACATCAGCAAACGGAACTGTCGGGTGATCTCCGGCTGGTTGCTCAGGGACCGCTCCGAGGAGACGGTCTAACCATGCTACCCAGTCTGGAAACGGCTCTGCCGCTGGCCACTGATTGAAGGCGAGGTAGCTCTCTGTATTGTATCTATCGATGCCGAGTTGAGACAGCCGTGTCGCAAACTCACAGTCCGCGTTAACGAATACCTCTTCCCATTGTGAGTCGAGATCTTCTCCACGGAGGTTCGAATCCGCAGTCGCCGGATTACTAGCCCTGTGACCAGCTCGAATCCGGCAACCGAGTGGTTCTGCGAGCGCAGCTACACGACGCTTCTCTGGCTGAGTGAGCATAGAAATTGAGCTGGATCGCCGGATCTACGACCGCACCATGCAGTTGCAGGTTGATCCCGAGTTGTCTGATCCGAGCGTCATCACGTCGTCTCTGTCAAGGTATCCGTTCTCGAACTGTGCTTCGACTGCCGTACGCGTCTGCGCGCTCGAATCTGCTACAGACATGCAATACTCAGTACTTACTGCATTCAACTTATACTTTTCGATTAGTCCTTTCTACTTGGCTCGGTTGATATGCTGCTGATTTCAGTCAGCTGTCTCGGCAGAGGATTCCTGTGCAATTGTCACGGGGTAATCCAACAGAATAGCGCCAGCCCCCAATCCAAGCACGCCGAGACCGATCCCGGCCATAGCGACCGTGGGCGACTGGAGGTCGGCTACGTACCCACTCACGAGGAGAATCGGCATTCGGACGACCGCCTGAACGAACGAGACGCCGCTCATCACGGTCGCGCGTGCCATTGACTCCGTGTGTCTGTTGAGGTAACCACCGACTGCCGGCCCTGCAAGACTCGGCACTGTCATGAACAGCACCATTGCCGGGAGTGCGAGTGGCGTGAAGGCCAGCGGAAGCACCATACAAAGCGCGCCACTACCGTACGCGAGGAGGACGGTTCCTCCGACACCGAATCGATCTCTAGCTGTCGCTCCGTAGCTCACCGCGACACCAGAGACGAGAGCGTACACGGCGTACAAGACACCGAGGAACACCGGTGCAGGCACGCCGATTGGTCCGAGGGTCACCCCGTCGTCGGGAAGGATAGACAGTGTCGTCGGCTGGACGAACTTGCTCGCTGCGTACGTTCCGCCCGCGTACAGTGCTCCAACCGCCACGACAGTTCGGACTGCATCACTTGTGAGGAACCGTCGGACGATCCCGACCGACTCCCGAACGCCGACACGGTCCGCGTCTCCGTACTCACCCTCCTTCGGGAAACTCACCACGACGAGTGTCCCCGCCCAGTTAGCGACTGCTCCCGCAACCACGGCGGCCGCCGGCTCTACGACGAACAGCCCCGCACCGACGAGCATCGTCGTCGCTTTCAGGTAGTTGACAATCGATCCGAACCTGCTCTCGATCTCCTCGTAGCGGTCCGCGGCGTCGTGCCGTTCGAGCGTGTCGTAGAACCACGCTAGTTCGCTCCCCGACTGGACGGCGACGGCCAGCCCGAACGCGACGTACAACAACACGACTGTCGCCGTCGAACGGGCGACGAGGTACCCAGTAGCGCCGAGTGCGCCGAACAACTGTCCCGCGAACACCGTCGCTCGCCGACCGAACCGGTCCGCGATGTACCCCGAAGGAACCTCTGCTCCGACGACGACGACAGCCATCACTGTCGTCCCGATCCCGATGTCGGTGTAGGTGACTCCGTTTCCGACCATGAACACGACGACGAACGGCGTCGCAAATCCGCTCGTCTTGAGCACACGGTACAGCGTGTACTTGAGCGTTGCAGCCTGAACGGGATCGAGTAGACGGTCAGTGCTCACGGAACCACCTCTGAATCGTCTGGAGCCGGTGCATTGCAACATCCGGTGGACCGAACGCATCGTAGCCGAATCCACTGTACCTCACTGTTCGGACCGTGGTGTCCCGAGCAGCAAGTTCCGTGTGAAGCCGACGAGTCTGTTCTGGAGGAACGCGGCTATCGTCCTCAGCGGTGACAAGTAGGAGTGGATCGTCGAGTCCGTCGATGCGTTGGACGGGTGAAGACCGTTCGTAGGTCTCGGGTGCTTGGTCCGGGCGACCGAACACGTGGTTCCACCACGGTAGTCGTTCGTCAGTGCCGTAAGCTGCAGCAAAGTCGTAAACACCGTGCAGAGCGGCACCAGCTCGGACGCGATCACTCACACACATGAGGTTGACGACGACAGTTGCGCCGTGACCGAACCCGACTGCGTACACTGCGTCGGGATCGGTGTATCTCTGTTCTACGACGTGTGCTATCGCGGCCTGAAGATCCTCCGTCTCGCGGACGACTGGACACTTCTGTGCTTCAGCTGCGAAGGATTCGCCGTACGTATTACTCCCGCGATAGTGAACACGGAGCACCGCGAACCCACGACTCGTCCGGTACTGGTGTCGGAATCGAAACCGCGGAATCTCAACACCATAGAGGCCGCGGTAGCTGTCGACGACTGTTGGGAGCGGAGGATCACTGGCGGGGTCGTAGTCGCGCGGAAGATACACTGTCGCTTCGACTGATTGACCGTCTGAGCTTTCGAATTGTATCCTCTCTGTCGCCGTGGGCGCCTCATGAACTATTTTATTGTTGAATGCTTCAACACAGGTCTTATCCCGAACTTGTAATCGGTCGTCCTCGTCTGTGAGCGTCACTGTATGGAGGCCGACGTGTGTCGGTGCAGTCACGATTGTCGCAACTGTCCCGCTACGTGGGTCGAACCCGAACGGTCGCTCGATACCAGAGTAGTTGACGGACCCATGGGTGATCGACGGAGCGTACACCTGTGTCGGCTCACGTTCATCCGTCCGGAACTCGTACAATGACCACTGTCCTTGATTCCCGACGAGTCCGAGAAGCCGGTGTGAATCGTACCACGCAGCGTAATGAGTCGTCCGGTCGAATGACGAGGCAACCGGCTGCATCCGTCCATCGGCGTCAAGATCCGCAACGTGTAGGGCTGCGGGTACTGCTCTGTTCTCACCCTCGAATCTGGTGCAGACCAGTTTTCTTCCCGACGGGTCCCACTCTGGGTAGACAAACGTTCCGCCGCCGTTTGTGTGTCGTCGACAGTCTGAGCCGTCGGGCTGAATTGTGAACACGTCTCGCTGACCATCGTCGTCAGTCTGGGCAGCAGCGAAGGTAATCCGTCCTCCCGTGCCCCACTGCGGATGCATCCGTCTGTACCAGAATCGATAGTGTGTAGAACTGTCAGTCGCTTCCGTCAACCGAACTCGCCTGTTCTCTGCCAAGTGGATGACGTATAGGCGGCGACGACGTGTGTTAGACACCGCACTCCCGTCAGTGACGGTGGGCACATACTCGTCACGGAGATCGACGCCACCATCCTCTGGCTCATCGATAGTTTGCCCGTCGGCCTCTCCCCTGTCGGCAACTGACGCGACAATTCGTCGCCCGTCAGGACTCCAGTCGAAGTCGAGCACTGCGTGAGGAAGGTCTGTCAGCTGGACTGCGTAGCCGCCGCGCTCGAAGTCGAACGCGTACACCTGTCTCCCAGCACCCTCCCCACCTGCACTCGTGTGACTCCCGGCTTGAACTCTGTCGTGTCCGGCGACTGACTGTCGCTCTCTGTCAGAGTCACGGTTACTGACGAATCCGAGCATCGACCCGTCTGGATTCCACCGTGGTAGTGATCCACTCGAAACTCGAGTGAGTCTGTGAAGTTGTTCATCGGGATCGAGACTGTGAATAAAGAGATCCCGAAGCCGGTCAGGCTCGTGTCTATCGAACTCGGCTGCTCGGAGCACCGCTCGATTTCCACCCGGTTCGACTGTCACCTCCCACGGCCGTGTCTGATCCACGTACCGATTGATGTCGATCGGACTGTTCACGCTCATTCCGAAACAAGAAGTAAATAAAAGTCTTTTGTTATCCTTGTAGTCTAATTGTTTTACTTCTGCAAATGGATTCTGTCGGCCAGACACACTGTAGTTCACACACAGTCTGCGATACGTCGAACGTCTCGACAGCGAGAGTCGGGGATCACTCCGCCGATCCGAACTGCGACCGGATCAGATTCGCGTCGAACTGGTCAGTGTACCAGAGCCCAGCGCCGATCACCGCCGCGACAGCCGCGGGGAGGTAGTTGCCGAACCAGACGTTGATCCCGCCCCACAAGATCACGAAGCTCACCATGTCGTCGAGCACGAACGCACAGCGGCCGAGCCGCGACAGGAGCGCCTCGTGGTCGAACCCCCAGTCGAGTGTGACCACGGCGACGGTCGCCGACAGGACCCACCCGGCGTAGTTCGACAGCGGGACGCCGTAGAACCCGCCCGCAGTCGACAGGAGCCCACCCAACACCGGCGGTCCGGGTTCGAAGTACCGCCAGAACCCGAGCGCCACCGCGCCGGGGTCTAACACCACGTCCATCGTGAGCACGAGTGCGATCACGGAGAGCAGTCTGATCGGCGTGTTGTCGGCCAGTCCCCTCACTAGGAGCAGCACCAACAGGTACGCGTTGACCACCAGCGGGATGAAGAACACCGGAAGGCCGACCGGCACACCTGCGATTGTCGGTCCCAAGTCGACGACGTACTCGAAGGGGCCGTACGGCTGTCCAGTGTGGATGCCGACGTACTCGATCCCGTAGGCGTACAGCGTGAGCAGTCCGACAGCGGCCACCGTCTTTCGGTCGGCAACCGGCACCACGCCGGCGATCAGCGGCGAGCGCATCACGAACGTGCCTAGGAGAATCAACATCCCGTTGAACGCCAGCGGCGCTGGGAGCCACCCCTCCGCGCTCGCAACCAGCAACACGATCCCGTTGAGCGGGAAGAACACCGAGATGGTGAACCGGTTCTCCACGATCAGTCGGTCGAGGCGACGCTCGAACTCGCTGCGGCTCGCCGGCAGGCGCTCTCGGAGAGCGGCGGCGTCGACGCTCACGGCACCACCGCCGAGGGTGGCACGATCCGTGTCAACAGTCCCATCGTCAGCAGCGCGCCGACCAGCGTGTTCAGTGCCGGGTACCACCAGTAGGCTCGGTCGACCGGCACGTCGGACCAGTAGATCCCGAAGACGACGACGGGGTACGCCAACAGCGGGAGCGCGATTCGCGTGTCGAGGAACGCGAACGCGATTGCCGCGAGCAGCCACGCCGCGCCACAGTAGGCGTACGTGTACGCCTCACCCAGCACGGTCGCCGTCGTCTCGATGCCCGCCTCGCGGTCCGGCTCGATGTCCGGAATCGCCGAGAACGTGTGCATCCCCATCGACCAGAGCCAGCCCCCGACGACCGCCGACAGCGGCGGGTGTGTGCCGGCGACGGCGGCGTACGCCACGGCACCCGGGAGGATGTACAGCCCGTTGGAGACGGAGTCGAGAAACGGTGTCGTCTTGAACCGGAACGGCGGCGCACTGTACTCGACCGCCAACAGGAAGTAGCCGACGAGGTACGGCCACGCGACACGCGGGAGCAGCGGGAACAGCGCCAGCCCGCCGAGTGAGGTCGAGATTACTGCCGCGGGAACGAGTCTGTCACCGCCGTACCGCACCTCTTTGTCGTCTTTCTTCGGATTCGACTCGTCGATGTCCCGGTCGAACACGTCGTTGACGCCGTACAGCTGGACGTTCGCCGGGAGCAGGAAGTACGCGAACAACAGGACGTTCAGCGGCGCGAACAGCTCCGGCACGCTCGTCGCCGCGCCCGCGACGCCGACGACGACCGGCCCGGCGAGGTACGGCCAGAAGCGCGGCCGAGACAGCTTCAGCAGGTACCGCGTCCGCGGCAACGCTGGCCCCTCTGTGGCGGTGGCTGCGCTCACGACTGGTCACCTCCGAGGGCCCGTTCTCGCTGGAGCGTACTGAATCGACCGCGCCTCTGCACAGCGCAGTACTCTCCAGCCGAGTGGCGTCGTCTGATCGAGTGTGACTGCCGTGCTGGATGTGATCGTCGTGTGGTGGAGCGCTGTCGTGTCGAGTAGTGTCGTCGTGTGGTGGAGCGCTGTCGTGTCGAGTGGTGTCGTTGCACGCCGTACTCACCTCGTCGTCACTCGCGGCCCATCACTTCGGCGGTCAGCAGGCCGCTGATCAGACACATCGGCACACCGATTCCGGGTGTGGTGAACGACCCGGTGTAGTACAGTCCCGGCACCTCAGAGGAGGTGTGACCCGGACGGAACGGGGCCGTCTGACGCAGCGTGTGAGCCATCCCCAGCGCAGTCCCTTGGAAGGAGTTGTACCGCGAGGCGAAGTCGTCGACGGAGAACGTCTCTTCGAACACGATCCGGTCGTGGAGGTCCGTGTCCGTGTTCTCGGCGATGTCGTCGATCACCAGATCGCGGTACTGTGACCGCAGTTCCGGTGTGTCTTCCAGTCCGGCGGCGATCGGCACCAGCGCGAACAGGTTGGAGTGTCCCTCGGGGGCGACCGTGTCGTCCGTCTCCGAGGGCACACAGAGGTAGTACGCCGGGTCTTCGGGCCACGCCGGATCGTCGAAGATCTGCTCGAAGTGTTCGTTCCAGTCCGTCGGGAGCACGAGTGTGTGGTGGGCGAGTTCCTCCACCTCGCCCTCTACGCCGAGGTACAGCAGGAACGCGGACGGCGCGTACGTCCGCGACTCCCAGTAGTCGTCGTCGTACTGCCGCTTCTCGGGGGGCAACAGCTCCTGTTCCGTGTGTGCCATGTCGGCGTTCGACACCACGCGGTCGGTGAGGTACTCCGCGCCCGCCTCCGTGCGGACTGCGAACCCGCCGCGTCGACCGGCAATCTCGGTGACTGACGCGTCGGTCTCGTACTCTACACCGAGCTCGGAGCCCAACTCCACGATCCCGTCCACCACGGCACCCATCCCGCCGTCGGGGTAGTAGACGCCGAGGTTGAAGTCGACGTGACTCATCAGGTTGTACAGCGCGGGCGTGTTCGTCGGCGAGCCGCCGAGAAACACCAGCGTGTACTGCATGATCTGCTGGAGTTTCGGGTGGTCGAAGTAGTCCTCCACGTGATCCTGCATCGACCCGATCAGCGAGAGCCCCCACGAGTGGCGCAACACGTCCGTGTCGACGAAGTCCCGGAGCCTGTCCCGGTGTTCGTACACGAAGTGTTCCATCCCGATCTCGTAGTTGCGCTCCGACTTGGTCAGGTACTCCTCGAACGCCTCGCTCGCCCCCGGCTCGTACTCCTCGAACGTCGCCTTGTTCGCGTCGATGTCCGGGGTCATGTCCACCCGGTCCCCGTCTTTGAAGAAGATCCGGTAGTGGGGGTCGAGTCGCTCCAGCGTGTAGTACTCCTCCGGCGACCGACCGAAGTGACCGAAGAACGTCTCGAACACGTCCGGCATCAGGTACCACGACGGCCCCATGTCGAACCGGAACCCGTCCTCCTCCATCACCGACGCACGCCCTCCTAGCTGCTCGTTCTTCTCTAAGACGGTCACGTCTGCGCCGGCGTCTGCGAGGTAACAGGCAGTGGAGAGACCGCCGAAGCCGCTCCCGATCACGACCACGTCGTCGCCTCCGACGGCGGAGATGTCGCGGGGCTGTCGCATGGAATCCTGTACGGCCGGGACGAGTATAAAACGTGGCAGGACACGGGTGAGCGTGTGTGAAAGTGGCACGATCCAGCGTTGGCGCGCTGAACTGGTGTGTGGTGGTGACACACAGTCCGATGCCGAGAGACTGTCTCCTGTGAGAGTCGCCCTCGCATCTCCCGTAGGCTTTTGTCCGGGCCGGCGGAGAGGGGTGACATGGGATTGGACGACGACGCGCGGGAGTACCACCGAGAGGACCCGCCGGGGAAGGTGGAGATCTCGACCACGAAGCCGACGAACACCCAGCGAGACCTCTCGCTGGCGTACTCGCCGGGCGTCGCAGCGCCGTGTCGGGACATCGACACGAACGCACAGCGCGCCTACGAGTACACGGCGAAGGGGAACCTCGTCGGCGTGGTGTCGAACGGCTCGGCGGTGTTGGGACTCGGAGACATCGGCGCACAGGCGTCGAAGCCGGTGATGGAGGGGAAGGGGGTGTTGTTCAAGCGCTTCGCCGACATCGACGTGTTCGACGTCGAGCTCGACGAGACGGACGTGGACGCGTTCGTCAGATCGGTGTCGGCGATGGAGCCGACGTTCGGCGGGATCAACCTCGAAGACATCGCGGCACCGGAGTGTTTCGAGATCGAAGACCGGCTCCGCGAGGAGATGGACGTGCCGGTCTTCCACGACGACCAACACGGGACGGCGATCATCTCCGGCGCGGCGCTGCTCAACGCCACGGAGATCGTCGACAAGGAGATCTCGGAGCTGGAGATCGTCTTCTCCGGCGCTGGCGCGTCGGCGCTGGCGACCGCTCGGTTCTACGTCTCGCTGGGCGCGGAGCCCGACCAGATCACGATGTGTGACTCCTCGGGGATCATCACCGAACAACGGGCTGCCGAGGAGGGGGTCAACGAACACAAGCGGGAGTTCGCCCGCGACGTACCGGAGGGAGGACTCGCAGACGCGATGGAGGGCGCGGACGTGTTCGTCGGTCTCTCCGTCGGCGACATCGTCGATCAGGAGATGGTGCGCTCGATGGCGTCGAACCCGATCATCTTCGCCATGGCGAACCCCGACCCGGAGATCGACTACGAGTCCGCGAAGGCCGCACGCGAGGACACCGTCGTGATGGCGACCGGCCGCTCTGACTACCCCAACCAGGTGAACAACGTGTTGGGGTTCCCGTTCATCTTCCGGGGCGCGCTCGACGTTCGTGCGACGGACATCGACGAGAACATGAAGCGTGCGGCGGCGGAGGCGCTGGCCGAACTCGCTCGCAAGGACGTGCCCGACGCCGTCGTGAAGGCGTACGGTGACCAGCCGCTCCAGTTCGGACCGGAGTACGTGATCCCGAAGCCGCTGGACCCGCGTGTGTTGTTCGAGGTCGCGCCGGCGGTCGCGGAGGCGGCAGTGGAGACCGGCTGTGCGCGCCGGGAGTTGGACACGGAGGCGTACGCCGAGCGGCTGGAGGCACGCCTCGGCAAGAGCCGCGAGATGATGCGTGTCGTGCTCAACAAGGCCAAGTCGGAGCCGAAACGCGTCGCCTTGGCGGAGGGGACCGACGAGAAGATGATCCGTGCGGCATACCAGCTCGCAGAACAGGAGATCGCAGAGCCGATTCTGCTCGGCGAGTCGGACACGATCGCAGCGGAGACGGAGCGACTCGGACTCGACTTCGAGCCGACCGTCGTCGACCCGTGGAGGAGCGACCGGACGGACGAGTACGCGGACCGGCTCCACGAGATGCGGAAGCGCGACGGCGTCACGCGCACGGAGGCGGGAGACCTGATCCGGACGGACACGGACTACTTCGGCAGTGTGATGCTCGCGGAAGGTGACGCCGACGCGTTCCTCACGGGGCTCACACACCACTACCCGTCGGCGCTGCGGCCACCGCTGCAGGTGATCGGCTCTGCGGAGGACACCGACCACGTCGCGGGTGTCTACCTGCTCACGTTCAAGAACCGCGTCGTCTTCTGTGCGGACACGACGGTGAACCAGGAGCCAGACGCCGAAGTGCTCGCCGAGGTGGCGAAACACACCGCCGATCTCGCCCGTCGGTTCAACGTGGAGCCGCGGGCCGCGATGCTGTCGTACTCCAACTTCGGCTCCGTCGACGACCCTGCGACGGAGGAGTCCCGGCGCGCGGTCGAACTGCTCCACGACGACCCGGCGGTGTCGTTCCCTGTCGACGGAGAGATGCAGGCCGACACTGCGCTCGTCGAGGAGATTCTGGAAGACACCTACGAGTTCGCGGAGCTGGACGCCCCCGCGAACGTGCTGATCTTCCCGAATCTGGAGTCCGGCAACATCGGCTACAAGCTCCTCCAACGACTCGGCGGCGCGGACGCCATCGGCCCGATGCTGGTCGGGATGGACGAACCGGTCCACGTGCTCCAGCGCGGTGACGAAGTGAAAGACATCGTGAACTTAGCTGGTGTCGCCGTTGTCGACGCGCAAGACGACTGAGACTGACGAGCGAGACTGGCACTCACGGATTGGCGAGCGAGACTGGCACTCACGGACTGACGAGTGAGACTGGCGCTCAGGCGACGTTACGCTCGTCGATACTGTCGCCAGTCTCGAACCGTTCGCGGCCGAGCCGGTCGACGTCGACGAGCGAGGCAGTTCCGTCGAGCACTAGTTCGGCGACGATCTGTCCGGTCGCCGGCGCGTGCTGGAACCCGTGGCCGGAAAAGCCGATCGCCTGAACGAACCCGGGGAGCGACTCCTCGATGATCGGGTGGTGGTCGGGAGTCACGGCGTAGAGACCAGCCCAGCCGCGCCGAACCCGGGTGTCGGGGCCGAAGTAGGTCGCGGCGTCGGCTGCTCGGTTCATCGTCTCGGCCACCCAGTCTAGATCCGTCGTCTCGCTGTAGGCGTCTGGGTCTCGGTCCGGGTCCTCGTCGGAGAACTGTCCGCCGGCGATGGCTGTGCCCTCCCGTTCGGGTCTGAAGTACAGTCCCGTGTCGAGATCGATGGTGAGTGGCACGTCGGGTTCGACCGGCGTCTCCGGGTCGACGACTGCAACCTGACGCCGTCGTGGCGCGACCGGCACGTCGAGGCCGGCCATCTCGGCGACCTGCCTCGCCCACGGTCCTGCGGCGTTGACGACGTAGTCGGCCTCGACTGCCCCGCTCGGAGTCTCGACGCCGGTGACGCTCCCGTCCTCGATCCGGATGTCCGTCACGGGCGTCTTCGTTCGGATGTCGACACCCGACTCGCGAGCGCCGTCGGCGAAGCCCTGGAGCGCAAGATACGGGTCGGCGAACCCGTCCAGCGGCGAGTAGGTGGCGGCGACGAACTGATCCGTCCGTAAGCCGGGACAGTAGGTCGTCGCCGCCTCGGGGTCGAGGAGACGACTGTCACCGCCCCGTTCGTTCTGCATGGCGACGTCCGTCTCGAACCGGTCGGCGGTCTCCGTCTCGCGGGCGAGAAACAGGTAGCCGTTGTGCCGGTGGGCGATGTCGACTCCGAAGCGCTCCTCGAAGTCGTTCCACACGTCGAGGGAGGCCAACGAGAGGTCGACGTTGACCGGAGTCGAGAACTGGGTACGGATACCGCCCGCCGAGCGCTCGGTGCTGCCCCCGCCCAGCGTCCCCTTCTCGCAGACGACGACGCGAGCGCCGCGCTCGGCGAGGTAGTAGGCGCTGGCGAGGCCGACGATCCCGCCGCCGACGACCGCGACAGTCAGTTCTGCGCTCGTTCCCGAACCGTCAGTTCGTGTCGGTGGACTGTCGTGCAAACTGGTCACCCCCCGAGGAAGTCCCGGCGAACCTGCTCGTCTTCGAGCAGATCCGACCCGGCTCCCTCGTGTCGGTTCTCGCCCTGTGCGAGGACGTACCCACGGTCACAGCGCCGGAGGGCCGTCTTGGCGTTCTGTTCGACGATCAGTACGGCTGTCCCCTGTTCGTTGATCTGGCCGATGTGGTCGAACATGCTGTCGACGAGGTCGGGAGCGAGTCCTGCAGACGGCTCGTCCAACAACAGGAGCTCCGGCTCCGGGACGAGCGCCCGACCCATTGCGAGCATCTGCTGTTGGCCGCCGCTGAGGTTACCCGCCCGCTGCTCGGGGCGGTCCTCCAGTGCCGGGAACTGCTCGTAGACCGCCTGTAGCTGCTCGTCGGAGGCACCGCCTTGCAGGTACCCGCCGAGACGGAGGTTCTCTTCGACCGTCAGCGACGAGAACACGTTCCCGTCCTGCGGCACGTAGCTCACGCCGAGTTCGACGATCTCCTGTGGCTCGCGCTCGACTGTCGCGGCCCCGTCGAACGTGATCTCGCCGCCCATGTGTGTGGCGAGACCGACGATCGTCTTCACTGCCGTCGACTTGCCGGCACCGTTGGGTCCCACGATGGCGACGTACTCGCCGTCTGCGACCGTCAGGTCGACACCGTTCAGGACCTGGAGGTCGCCGTAGCCGGCGTCGAGACCGGCAACTTCGAGCAGTGTCACGCCGGATCGCCTCCGTCTGAGTCTCTCGTCGACATCGTCTCAGCTCCGTCTGAGTCTCTCGTTGACATCGTCTCAGCTCCCGAGGTACGCGTCGATTACTCGCTGGTCGTTCATAATGGCCGCGGGTGTGTCTGTTGCGAGGACCGAGCCGTCGGTCAGGACGATCAGTCGGTCGACGAGGTCGGTCAGGGTCTCGAGTTCGTGCTCGATGACGAGCAGCGTCAGTCCGTCCTCGTTCAGTGACTCGATGTGGGCTGCGATCTCTCGGGTGAGCGAGGGGTTGACACCCGCGAACGGCTCGTCGAGCAGGAGCATCTCCGGGTCGAGCATGAGCGCCCTCGCCAACTCGAGCAGTTTGCGCTGGCCGCCCGAGAGTGCGCCGGCGTACTCGTCGACCATCGAGTCCAGCTCGAAGAGGTCGAGCAGCTCCGCGGCTCGCTCCCGTGCCTCGGCCTCTCGCTCGCGGCTCGCGTCGGACCGGAGCACGGCGTGGTGGACGCGCTCGCCGGGGTGGTCCGACACTGGTAACAGCATGTTCTCCTCGACGGTCATCGTCGTCAGCTCTCGCGTCTGTTGGAAGGTCCGCACGAGACCCCGACGAGCGAGTTGGTGCGGCTGCGTGCCGGTCACGTCCTCACCGTCGAAACGGATGCTCCCACCGTCCGGGGAGAGCACGCCAGACACGCAGTTGAACGTCGTCGTCTTCCCTGCCCCGTTGGGACCGATCATCCCGACGAGTTCACCCTGTTCCACGTCGAAGCTCGCCCCGTCGACTGCGACGAGGTTCCCGAACGACCGCGTGAGCTCCTCGACTGTCAGTAAACTCACGAAATCACCTCTCGTTGGACGGGCGGGATCACTGATCGTCGGACTATCGAAGCCACTGACCGTCGGACGGGCGGGGTCACTGA
>CAKZQY010000284.1 GCA_937142015.1 uncultured Halobacteria archaeon | reverse complement strand
CTGCTGCTCGTCCGCCACGGACCAGACACACTCGCTGCCGGCGACCGCGTCCGACCGACGTGGACTGGTCGTGACGAGACTGCCGACAACAGTACCGCGGTCGATCAGGGCCGGTCTCACGCTGTCGACGGCTGACTACTGTCGCGGCGTCCACAGTCCGTACAGGATCGATCCCATTCCCAGCAGTTCGCTGGCCTGCGCGATGCTGTTGACGACCGGCAACGGCACGTCTGCCCCGACGAACAGGACGCCGACGACGAGCGCCGGCACGAGAACGATCAGGGCGAACCCCGCGGCGACGAACAACATCGGCCGACTCTGGTTGCGCCTGTAGCCGCGGTACGCGACGTAGCTGATCGCCAGTCCGAGGGCGAGAGTGACGGCTTCACTCGCCAGACGAACTGTCTGGAGTGTCTCGAGCGCCGACGACTGGAGAAGTACGTCGACTGTCGACAACTCGAAGATCGAGTCGAACATCAGGCACCCTCCACGAACCGCGTGAACCGGTCGGCCATCCGTCCCCGGCGCGAGACGCTCACCTCGAACCCGTCCTCAGTGAGGTCGAGTTCGATTCCGTCCACCGTCGTCCGGTACACCTTGTAGTTCTTCCCGTCGGGGACGGGTTCGATCTCCTCGGTTACGAGGTCGTACTCGCGGAGTCGGTCCAGTCGCCGGTAGATCGTCGGCTCCGAGACGCCGGTCTGCTCGCTGAGCTCCGCCGCCGACCGTGCTCCCCGCTTCGTCTCGACGAGAATCGTCCGCGTGCAGTCGTCGCCGATCAGGTCTGCGACTGCCGCTGGGTCCTCGACATCCGGCACTGTGAGTGACGCGTGTGCCTCTCGTTACAAAGTACCTTGGGAGATGGAGGAACGCGACTCTCCGGTGGCTCGTCGAGGTGTCGAATCGCACCGGACCGAGGTGTCGGGGATGGGAGTTCGCGCAGAGGAGACGACCCGTACGAGCATGGCTCGGCTCTTCCCGAACTGACTCAGTTCGGCAAGAGCCACCAATAAATCAACACAGGCAGAGCTCACTGACGACGTCGTTACACTCGTCAACAGCCTCTTCAAAGAATGTGCTCCAGCAAAACACGACAGACCGTCGACACCATCGAATTCGAGGTGACTCCAGACGAGTGACCACCTCTCGCTCCCGATGCGCCTGCCAGACCAAGATCACGACCGATTCGACCGACTCGCAACACTCACACGACGTGTCGCCAATCACGTCCTCGAAGCCCATTGGACGCCAGCCTATCTCGACGGGATTGCTGACTCCCCCTATCAGGCGTGGAACGACTGCGACGAACACGACCCGTTCGAAGACTTCCCCCTGTATCTCCCCTCTAGATTTCGACGGTGCATCCTGCAGAAAGTCGGTGACGACTACTCGCGTCGCGTGCTCGAACAGAACAGGACGCCGTCACTGGGGCAGCCGTACGAGCGTCCGTCCAACGGCAGCCGAGTACGTAATATTTGTGTTGGTGGGCGACAACAGCGGCGTATGGTCGACACGTATGCTCTCAGCGTTCGGATCGATTCGTACGAATTCGGTGGCGAGTTCTACTTTCTCGGAGAGGGATACGGAACGGCAGAGGCGGTTCTGAAACACGTAGCGGCCGATCAGATCCTCGCGATGAAACAACGTCCGCACGTCGCCGAGTTCCTTCTCGAAACGCTCCGAGACGGCGAGAACGTGAGCAAGTCCACGTACGAGCAAGCAGATCCCGACGTTTCCTGTGGACTCCACTTCGATGTCGATCACCAGCAGTTTCGGTTCTGGGGCGGGGATCACACTGTCGAGATCGGATCACGGCCCACCAAGAGTGAGCTTCGCTCGATCGCTGACGACCTCTCGTAGAGTCGTGTGTCGTGAGAGCCGGAGCCGACCTGCGTATTCGAAGCCGACCCGCGTATTCAAAGCCGACCTGCGTGTTCGAAGCCGACCCGTGCGTTCGAACTCGATCCGCGTGCGGTCGAGTCGCCACAGCGTGGAGAGACGTTTTTGTTCAGGGGCGACAAGCGGTACGTGTGAGCTTCGGTATCCTCGATCTACTGACGACAGTCGGGACAGTGATCTTCGCGCTCCCGGTCGCGGGCTACGGGATCGAGCGCGCGCTGTCGGGTGATCTCGTCGTCGGCAGCGGGTTCCTCCTGCTGGCGACGCTGATGGTCGTCCTCCCGCAGAAGCTGACGACGCCCGGTGACATTCCGAGTGCCGTCGCCGAGCGTCTCGTCGGCAGAACTGTCGCCGTCGACGACGAGGAGGAGTAGAGCGCGCGCTCGTACACGCCGCCGAGGTCTCTCCGAGTGCCGCTGCCAGCGTGCGTCCTACTCGCGGAACAGCCGGTAGGAGGTGCGACCGACGGCGACGTCCTTCTCCTCGCCGGTCGGGCCGACACTCGTGACCAGCGTGTCGGTGAACCCCATCGACCCGCCGGCACGCAGCACTTCGGCCTCCACGCGGAGGTCGTTCGTCGCCGGGCGGAGGTACGTGACGTTCAGGTCCGTCGTCGCCAGCGACCCGGTCGTCGGGTCGTCGAACGTCGACCGCAGGGCGAAGCCAGACGCCGTGTCGATCAGTGAGGCCGCGATACCGCCGTGGATCGATCCGACCTCCGACCCGGGATTGAGCAGTTTCTCGTCGTACGGAACGGACATGACGATCCGACCGCGCTCTAACTCCTCGACTTGCAGGTTCAGCCACGAGAGGAAGCCGTGTGCGTCGATGAACGCCGAGAGCAGTTCCGTGTGTTCCCTGTCGAGTGACGCCGACTCGTCGTTGCCGTGATCTCCGTGCATGTCGGAGCAGTCTCGCGCAGCGGACTTGACCCGTTCGACTGCCCGTGACCGATGGGACCGTCACCTGCCGTCGTGTCTCCTCCCGCTACTGCCGAGAGCCGTCACCGTTCGGTGTCCCTGCGGTGTTGTCACTACTGCGCGCACCCGCCGCGCTGCCGCCGTCTGGAGCCTCCACCGGGTCTTCTGACTCTCCTCTCTCGCTCGGACGGTCGCCCACCTCCACGTCGACCGACGTCGGCCGGGACTCATCGGCCGCGTCGACGGCGTCCTCCACGTCGATAGGAACGCCGGTGTCCTGATCACCGAACCCCGCCGAGAGAATCCGCGTGAGCGCCTCCTCGACTCGCTCGTTCGTCTCCGTGATGTCGTCGGGGTCGACCTCGATCACGAAGCCGGTAGTGATGTTGGGCGCGGTCGGCAGAAACACAGTTTCGCGGCCGTCTGGGGCCGTCTTCCCGGTTTTGAACGCCGTCATCCGCATCCCGGGCCACGGCTCGATCTTCACCGGTGTCTGGAGCTCTTCGGTCCCGGTGAGCGCCGTCTCGACCGCGAGCTTCGAGGCGTTGTACAACACTCGGAGTCCGGGCACGTGGTTGATCGCACTGTCGAGAATTCCCTCTAAGACGCGACCGGCTGTCGTCCGCATCAGGTAGCCCGCAGAGAACACCAACAACACGAACACGACCAGCGCCAGCGCGACTTGCAACAGCTCCGGCGGGAACCACGCCGGCAGCCACTCTCGAGCCTCTCTGATCCGTGGCACACCGAGCTGGCTCAGCCGCCTGTACACCCACCCGATGACGAACACGATCACCAACAACGGAGCGATGACGACCAGCCCACTCGCAAAGTCGCGCTTCCAACTTGTCATCGAAGGTCGTGTGAACGGCTTGTGTGCCGAGGGTATTCAGACCTTTCACTCCGGTCTCTCCCCGCACACGACCTTTCACTCCGGTCTCTCTCCGCACACGACTCGTGGGATCGCTCGGTATCACGTCGCTGCAGTGCTCTCTGTCATAGGGTCGTGCGTAGAGATTTTCGAGTGGGTGCCGAGTACTGAACGGTACCACGCTGTTACTACGCCTGTGAGTCGAGTCGGTGGGAACGATCTACGCACGACCCTATCAGTCGTCGGTGGAAACGATCTACGCACGACCCTATCAGTCGTCGGTGGGAACGATCTACGCACGACCGTATCAGACACCGAGCACCGCACGCGCCGCGAACAGCAGGTTCTCCTTCCGCTCCCGAACGCGTCGGTAGAAGTAGGAGGCCCACTCGCTCCCGTACGGCGCGTACTGGTACACCTCGCGGCCTTCACGCGCCAGTCGACGCTGTGCCTCCTCGCGGACGCCCATCAGCATCTGGATCTCGTAGTCGCTGCCGTGCCGCTCGTGGAGCTCGCGTGCGTACGCGATCATCTCCGGGTCGTGGCTCCCGACCGCGACCCCGCTGTCGCGGTTCTTGAACAGGTACGTCAGGTCCTCGCGGAACGCCTCGTCGACGGCGGACTGGTCCGTGTACGCGATCTCCTCGTCCTCGTCGTAGGCCCCCTTCACGAGTCTGATCTTCCCCGGCAGGTCGACGAGCCGTTCGAGGTCCGCGCGCGTCCGCCGCAGGTTCGCCTGCACACAGAGCCCGACACCGCCGCCGAACTCCGTGGCGACCGACTCGAACGCGTCGAGTGTGGTGTCTGTCGTCGTCGCGTCCTCCATGTCACACCAGACGAACACGCCGTGCTCGCTGCCCGCCTCGACCACCCGCCGGTAGTTCTCCTCGAACACTGCCGGACTCACGTCGATCCCCAGCTGTGAGGGCTTCACCGAGACACAGCTGTCGAGGTCCGTCTCCCCCAACTCCGCGATCAACTGCTCGTAGGCTGCCGTGTCCTCCTCCGCCGGCCCACGCTCGTGGTAGTGCTCGCCCAGCTTGTTGAGGATAACTCCCACACCCGCCTCGTTCGTCTGCCGGGTGTGCTCGAACGCTGTCGCCGGCTCCTCGCCCGCCACGAAGTCTCTGGCGACTGGTGGTATCATGCCCGAACGTTCCGCTGCGCTACTCTTGAGTGTTCGCTATTCGTCGCAAAAATCTGAACGGAGATGCGAGTACCTATCGACGGAGGATGTCGGCGGACACGGGGGTTGCTGTCCGACTCCACGGCCGGCGACTGTCAGCTGTCTGCGCCTTCTGCGGCAGCCTTCAGTTCCACCCGGTAGCCGAACGGATCACGGACGTACACCGCGGGAGCCTCGCCAGTCGCGCCCAGCGGCGCGTCGAGGTGGTGTTCCACGTCGATGTCGGCCGTGTCGAGCGTATCGAGAATCGCCTCGATCGGCTCCTCGACGATCAGCGCGACGTGGTCGTAGTTCGTCGCTTCCGGCGGGTCGAACTCCGGCGTCGGCCAGAGGTGGATCACGTGTGTCGGCGCGAGTCGCACGTCGAAGAACGGCTTCTCCCCGCGCTCGTACCTGTCGCGGCCCTCGATTGCCAGCCCCAGTCCGTCGCGGTAGAACGCGATTCCGTCTTCGACACCGTCCTCCGGAATGCGGAGATTGACGTGGTCGATGCTGCGTACGTTCACGGACCCGACTGGGGGTTCTGTGGGCGAAAACCTGTCGCGGGACGGGTGGCGTCGAGCTAGTGCCGCTTCAATGGTGAACCGGCCGCCACACTCCCCACAGTCCGGTGAGGGAGCGGTGCGGCTGTGGACTGTCGGCGCGCCCGCAGACGCTGGGTGGCCCGTCGGGAGTCCGACAGTGCCTGCGTGCGGTGTCGGTGTCACGACCGCACCCGCAGCGACGCTCGCTCCGCGTCGATTCTCACCTGTTCAGTCTCGACTCGGTGCGAAGACATTTCCATCCGAGCAGAGAAGGTGGCAACGTGGCGAGAGAGAGTTACACGGAGCGGTTAGACACCCTCCGAGACGACGTGCTCTACATGAGCGAGTTGGTGGCCGGGCGAGTGCGCGACGCGTTGGACGCGCTCGCGCGGAACGACGAGGCGCTGGCACAGCGAGTCATCGAGGACGACGAAGAAGTCAACGACATGTACCTAGAGCTAGAGAGCGACTGTGTCGACCTGTTCGCGCTCCAACAGCCGGTCGCGGGTGACCTCCGGCTCATCGCCTCGTCGTTCAAGATCATCACCGATCTCGAACGCATCGGTGACCTAGCGACGAATCTCGGCGAGTACTCGCTGGAGGCCGAACGCGATGTCTTCCCGGAGGTCGATATTCAGGATATCGCGGGCGTGACCATCGAGATGGTAGAGGACGCCATGGACGCGTACGACCGCGAGGACGACGACCTCTGCTACACCATCGGCGAGACCGACGATGCCGTCGACGAGCGCTGTGAGGCCGCATCCGAAGCAGTGGTTCGCGACCTCATCGAACGCGAGATGGAAACCGACTCCAGCGACGCCGAGATCGAACAGCTAATGGCCGATGTCTCGCGGCTTCTCCTGACGATTCGAGATATCGAACGCGTGGGCGACCACGCCGTCAACATCGCCGCCCGCACGCTATACATGGCCGAGAACGACGCGGCGCTTATCTACTAATCTCTGCACACCCGACCGCACGAGCGCGACGGACTCGTGCAGTGCAGCAGAAACCGGCAGTTTCTGGGGACAGTGTGTAACTCGGTTCATACGGGCGGCTGTACCATCACGGAAGAAATCGCCCAGCGCGGGGTGGGCGATTATCTCCACGTACGTACAGCCAACAGTGTCAGTTTGGTACCGCCACCGGAGCAACAGCCATCACTGGCCGTTCGACTGGTCGGTGTGGCTCGCGGTGGGTTGGACCGATCCGGTCTCTGTCCGGCCGACTTGGAATCCGTCCGACTCTTCGCGGCCGAGCAGTTCCCGCTGTGGGTACGGGATCTTGATATCCGCTTCGTCG
>CAKZQY010000283.1 GCA_937142015.1 uncultured Halobacteria archaeon | reverse complement strand
TACTGCCGTGGTCGGAGCCGACTTCGAGTTCCCCGTCGAGACGTACGGCGAGGAGTCAGAACCTGAACTCGGACTCGGGCTGGCTGATGTGGTCACTGCGATCCAGACCGTTCGTGACCACGACAGTGTCTACGGACTCGAACAGCAGATCGAGACCGTCGCCCAGAGTGCCGAAGCACTTACTGCGTCGAACTATCGTCGACGGATCGGATCGTGGTCGAACATCAGAGGGGCACTCCACGAGATCAGTGTTGCAGCCGAACGCGCAGACGACGAGGGAGAGTACTACATCGGGTACAAGCCGTACCAAGCAGAGGAGGGCCCCTCCGCTGACGAGGACCTCTCTGACGAAGATCTGCAAGCTGTGGCAGCAGACGAGACGTGGATCGAAGAGCTGGCTTCCGACTTCGAGTTCCTGATTGAAGATGAGGCGGGTTATCGGTTTCCATCAGGGTCTGAAGATCGAGAAATTGGCGGGGAGCTACCGGACATCCGTTTCGGGACATTCGTAAGGAAGACGGTTCGAACGAAGAACAAGGGCCCAGAACTAGACGGATTCAAAATTAGCGACAGGGGCGAGATTTACTTGGAAGCAAAATCAGGCGAAACGAGTCCAGATGATGTCGTACGGAAGGTCACGTTGTTCAGGGCGTACACAGCGGCCAGCAGAAACGCGAGTGGTGAGGGAGTGATCTTCGTTATTGGGGACACCAATAAATCGACAAAAATAAACGAGACTGTATCGAAGATGGAGAACGTCTCGATGGAGGAGTTCCCGAGGTAACAGATGGTCGAAGTCATCTTCCAGTACACGTACACAGACGTGAATGCGGAGCTTGTGCGAGTATGTGAGAACCTGCAGCAGGCCGAGTCTCACACCGATCTCGAGGTAGAGGTCACACCGTCGAGAAGAGGCGAGATGGCGACGATGATAGTGTCTCTGAGAGACGGACTAGCGAGCGTGTACGCGCACAAGTACGCGTCCATAGGCACTCCACACCTTCCACACCTACGATTGGATGTCGGCGACCGCCGGTTCGCTCATCTCGACCAAGAGGCAGATCCAACGGTGGTGAAAGACACTATCGACCTCGTGGCCGAGATTTACCTCGCAACGGAAGAACGACCTGCGTTCGTTTACGGCATGGCCAAGAAGATGCCCGGGGTCTTATCAGACCTCGACGACTATCCAGTCGACGCATCGCAGAGAGGACAAGCGGTAACCGAAATCAACTTCCTGACGTGGCTGTCGATCTTCCCGCCGCCGCTGGTCGACACGTACGGACGTGAGAGACTCCTGTCGGCACCCGCGTGGCACGTCGAAGAACTCGACGACGGGTCGATTCTCCTCGTCGAGTGGGCCGATCCGACGGTGATCAGAGACAACGAAGTCCAACAACATCTCGGATTCGATCCCGAAGAGTGAGACAAATCGACTCAGCCGGAAGACGTTCCACGACTCGGCAGCACGGGTGCACGCCTCTCCCGATACGACCTAGTGAGCAATACGATCTCCAGCTCCCCTTCAGTGAGAGAGAAATACAGGCAGCATGGAGATCACTCGATACAATCAGGTAACATGGATATAAAACTAGTTCGGCGTGAGGGGAGCCTCACGAGAGAAGACGTGGTCAGGTACTACTACTACAGGAACCGAGTGACGGGTGAGTGGACGAGTGAGGAACTCGAACAGGTGATGAACGACGCAACTGTGGGACGCTCCCGCCCACCCGTAGTCATTGAACGCGTCCCTCGGAAGGCAGTCAAATATATGGATACCTCACGGTTCTACGAGTTGACCGATCGTCGAAACGACCACATTGACGAGAGGGACCGGGTGTTCGAGTGGTGTATAATCCATGAGATTAGACAGATCATTTATTATGGAGCATATAATGCAATGATTTCCGACGAAGAGATAGCTGTCGACCCCCTGAGCTGGGTCGAAAGAGGAGCACAACTCGTCTGTGAGTTCGCACTCTCGAAGGGATACGGTATTCAGATTGTCGAGTAACGTCCATTCGAGAGATGGAATTTGCACTCACACGGGCAGATGGTGGACTTGAGCCCGAAGATGTCTACCGATACTACAGTTACAAGCGACGGCATGTTCCGTGGTACGATTCCGAGAGTTTTAATCAGTACATGCATGAAAAACTAGGGAGCGATTCACGGTCACTGATCGTTCTCGAACAGGTCCCGCGCGGTGCGGTCAAGTATATGAACGTCTCTCGGTTCTACGAACTGATCGACACAGACAACGAGTACGTCACTGACGACTACCAGATACGCAGCTATACGGTGACACAGGAGCTTTCGAATATCGTGGAGTACGGTGGTCGGACCGCACGCCTCGCCGACGAGGAGTTCTTCGAGGACCCACTGGAGAGCGTCCACAACGGACCAGTACTCCTCTGTAAATTCGCTCTATCTAAACGTTATGTGGTGGAAATTATAGAATGAACGGAGCTGTCAGAACAGCGTTGGACGGTGTCCATACTCTTCAGCGACATCAGAAGTAATAGAACATGCCGCGCGTCGTGAAAGAACTCGGCAGTTATCCAATCCCCGCATCTCAGGCAGGAGAAGACGTGAGCGAAATACAGTTCGTCTCGTGGCTGTCGATCTTTCCGCCATCGCTAGTCGACACGTACGGTCGTGAGAGGCTTCTGTCGGCACCCACGTGGCACGTCGAAGAGCTCGACGACGGGTCGATTCTCCTCGTCGGATGGGAAGACCCGACCGGGGTCGGTGGTGGCGACCTGCGTGAGTACTTCGGACTCGCCGCCGAAGAATAGCGCCACACCTGTTTCTACGGCAGTTCGTTCGGCAGCTACCACCGGACGGTATCCCCTCGCAACAACCAGCACACCACCCCGCTCGCCATCACTCAAAAACCTTCGTATCGCCACTGCGAACGCTATCAAAACAGTTAAGTCAGATCTAGCGCAACTGATAACTGCGACGTGCCGGGCTCGCTGCTTCGGCAGAACAGCGAGAAGTGGCGAAGGTGATGGTGACACCTTCACCCGGGCGTCGCAAGAGGACGACTACCCATGACCGACTCAGACACACCGTCACAAGAGCGTGACGGACAGGCAGGCGCACAGCAGTCAGACAGCGACGCAGTCGACACGGCCGCCCCGAGCGACACGAGCGAGGACCCGCGAGTCGCCGCAGCGATGGACGAGGCAGACGACGCGCTCACGAGA
>CAKZQY010000282.1 GCA_937142015.1 uncultured Halobacteria archaeon | reverse complement strand
TGTCTATCATGGGCTACACCCTTAGATGCTGTCTAATACAACATAATTGTTTTAAATCAGAGATACCTCGATATATTTTTGTGTGCTTATATTTCTTATAATTTTATATTAAATTCTATATTTGGTTCGTCTATTGCCTCAGCCATATTATTGCTGGTGGAGGTGACACGCTGCCGTCCGTTCGTCGCCGACCTCGTGTGCTGTCGGTGACTCGCGCTCACAGACGGACGTGAACGCGTCCAGTCGGTCGTGAGCCTCGTCACTGGCACCCTCGAGCGCGAGTTCCACAGCCGACTGTAGCGCCTCGGCCACGCTCTCGTCCGTGACTGCACCCCGTTCGGGCAGGTCGTACTCCGCTCGCAGTGTCTCACGTAACACCGACTCCGAGACGCTACCGCCGTCTGCCTCCGTGTCGACGCTCGATCCGGCCGTCTCTGCGTCACCGCCCCCAGTCGAGTCTGTCGGCCCTCCGGCCGAGCCTGCGGTCACACGAGCGGCAGCCAGATCACGCAGTCCAGCAGGGTCGACAGCGTCGTTCTCCAGCGCGGTGCGGAACGCGAGCAGCGCCGCGTACGTGTCACTCGACACCGTAGTGTCCTCGGGTGGGATCACCTCCGGACAGCGCGGGTGGAAGCGACACCCCGCTGGCGGGTCTGCGGGGTCGGGTACGTCACCCGACAGCGTCGCGGTCGGTGGACCGGCACGCGGGTCCGGGGTCGGCACCGCGCCGGCCAGCGCGTCCGTGTACGGGTGCTGTGGATCGTCCAACACGGCAGTGGTCGGCCCCCGCTCGACGATCTCGCCCGCGTACATCACCGCCACGCGGTCGCAGACGCTCCGGACCACGCTCACGTCGTGTGAGATCAGAACCACCGACAGGTCGAGCGCAGACTGTAGGTCGTCCAACAACGCCAGAATCTCCGCCTGCACGGAGGCGTCCAGCGCCGAGACGGGTTCGTCTAACACCACGAACTCGGGATCGAGAGCCAGCGCTCGTGCGAGCCCGACGCGCTGTTTCTGCCCGCCCGACAGCTCGTGTGGGTACCGCTCTGTGCTCTCTGGCGACAGTCCGACACGTTCGAACAGCTCGGCGACGCGCTCTCGTCGCGGCTCCGGCGGCACACCCGCGACGTCCAGCGGCTCTGCGGCCGACTCCCCGACAGTCATCCGCGGATCGAGGCTCTCTGTCGGGTCCTGAAACACCATCGCCGTCCGCCGTCGGAACGCCGTCAGGTCCTCACGCCCCGTCACACGCTGGCCGTCGAACGTCACCTCTCCGGCCGTCGGCTCTTCCAAGGCGAGCAGACACGCGGCCGCCGTCGACTTGCCACAGCCCGACTCGCCGATCAGTCCGACCGCCTCGCCAGCGTACACGTCGAGGTCGATGCCGTCGACGGCTCTGATCGCTCCCTGCTCGCGGCGGAGCCACCCCGCCGTCACCGGGTAGTGGCGCTCCAGCCCCCGAACGCTGAGCAACGGCTCCGACTCCGCGACCGACTGCGACCGCTCTCGCCTGTCAGTCGTCTGGTCGCTCACGCGTCGTCACCTCCCTCACCCACCGTTCGACCGTCTGCTCGCTCGACTGCGCGCTCGTCGCTTCCCCGCGTCGGATCGGACAGCAGCGACGCGTCCCGGTCACCGTCGTAGAACACGCAGGCGGCCTCCCCGCCGACAGTCACGTCGTGGAGAGGGGGCTGTGTGCCGGTCTCGCAGGCGGCCACCGCATCTGGACACCGTGGGTGGAACCGACAGCCGTCCGGCGGGTCGGCCGGGTCCGGTGGCTCGCCGCCGATGGGTTCCGGCTCCACCCCCCGACCCGGGAGACACGCCAGCAGTGCGCGAGTGTACGGGTGTGCAGGGTTGTCGAACACGTCGGTCACCGTGCCCCGCTCCATCACCTTCCCGCCGTACATCACCACCACGCGGTCGGCGATGCCGGCGACCACCCCCAGATCGTGGGTGACGAACAACACGGCCATCTCGCGGTCCGACTGGAGGTCGCCGATGGTCTCCAGCAGCTGTGCCTGAATCGTCACGTCGAGTGCCGTCGTCGGCTCGTCTGCGATCAGGAGATCCGGGTCGTTCGCCAGCGCCATCGCCACCACGACGCGCTGTTTCATCCCGCCGGAGAACTCGTGTGGGTAGTCGTCCGCTCTGGCCGGGGCGTTCGGAATGCCGACGTCGTCGAGCAGCGTGACCGCTCGCGCACGCGACGCCTCTGCGGAGAGGTCGCGGTGGTAGTTCAACACCTCTCGGAGCTGTTGGCCGACCGTGTACACCGGATCGAGCACGTTGCCGGGGTTCTGGAACACGTACGCGATCCGGTCGCCGCGGAGTCGTCTCACGGCTGACTGACTGGCCTCCGTCAGGTCGCGGCCGTCGAACGTGACGCTGCCGCCGACGATCTCACCCGGCGCGTCGACGAGTCGTCCCACGCTCTCGCAGGTGACCGTCTTCCCCGACCCGGACTCGCCGACGAGACAGACGGTCTCGCCGGGAGCCACGTCGAAGCTCACGCCGTCGACCGCTCTCACTGTTCCGGTCGCCGTCCGGAACTGGGTGTGGAGATCACGCACCGACAGCAGGCTGTCGTCGCTCATCCCGTCACCTCCCGTGGGTCGAGCACGTCACGCAGCGCGTCACCGAGCACACGCAGCGCGACGAGTGTCACCACCATCGCGGCGACCGGCACCGCCTCCGTCCACCACGTCGTGAACGCGAAGCCGTCGATGACGATCACCCCCGCGCCACCCATCGCCGACCCGGAGATGAGGTTCCCCCACGAGGTGTCGACCGGATCGGACAACTGGAGGTAGCCCAACGACACCTCGACCAGAATCACGGTCGGCATCATCGAGGTGACACTCGTGACGACCGTGTTCGAGACGTTCGGGAGGACGTGCCGGCGAACCGTCCGCAGCGGGCTGCTGCCGGCGTCGCGTGCTGCCCGGACGTACCCCACGTCCGTCTTCGACAGCGCCTCCGAGCGCACGACGCGGGCGATTGACCCCCAGTTGAGCAGCCCGAACACGAGCACGAACAGGAGGTAGCTCCGTCCGAAGAACACCTGCAGGAACAGGTACGCGAAGAACGGCGGGAGCACCAACTGGAGGTCGACGTACCTCATCAACAGCTCGTCGACCCGACCGCCGGTGTACGCCGACAGCGTTCCGACGAGGACACCGATCGGTGCCGCCAGCACCGGCACGACCGTCGCCACGTACATCGCCGACTGCGTTCCCTCGACGGTGACGACCAACACGTCCTGGAGGCGGTCCGTCGTCCCGAGCGGGTGTTGCCACGTGCCGTGACACGCGTTGTCGACGACTTCGCCGAGACACGCGCCGCCGGAGAGGCTGATCGGAGCCGTGAGTCCCACCGGCGGCTGCATCGGGAGCATTCCACGCACTGTTCCGGGGCCAGTGATCCCGGTGGTGACTCGGAGCACGTCCAGCGCCGGCGGGCCGAGCGTACCGATCAGGTAGAACCCGACGACGACGATCAGACTGATCAGCGCGCGTCTGTCGTCGCGGATTCGCCGCCAGTAGCGCCGCGTCAGATTCGGACGCTGCGTGAGCGGGTACAGCAGGTACCAGACCACCACCGCGACCGAGAGGAGGAACAGCCACTCGATACTGCCGACATCCCACCCGGGGACGTTCTGCCGTCGCCACGGCTCGATCAACTGTCCGTCGCGGGGGACTGCCAACAGATCGTAGAGGAATCCCGCGACGACAACCCCGGCGGTGAGGAGGAAGCCGACCGTCCGCCGTCTGAGCCCCCCGATTCCGCCTCGTGAACGCTCGAACGACGAGGGATCGAACCGCTCTCTGGTCCCCGTGTCGGCTGGTGTGCCGCCGCCTGTCCGGACCTCGGCGTCCGGCGTTCCGCCGTCTGTGCGAATCTCGGCGTTCGGCGTTCCGCCGTCTGTGCGA
>CAKZQY010000281.1 GCA_937142015.1 uncultured Halobacteria archaeon | reverse complement strand
AGATCCTTCGGAATCGTTGCCTGACCCTTCTTCGAGACGCGAATGACTTCCCCGTGACTAGTGGTACCTGACATACACGTATTACTGTACAAGATTGTACTACTAAAGCTCTGTTGTGGTACCCAGTCCATCGGAGCACACGGTCTACCGGAGTATCCAGTCCACCACGATATCTTGTCCGTCAGTCTCGACATCGTGGGGGAACCTCCGGACGCATCCACTCGGTCACGGTCCACTCGACCGTCTGGACCACATCGGGACGCGACTCGACAATCGCACTGCTTGCCGGATTCGATGGCTTGTGGCCGACGGTACAATCCACCGAAGGCCATCTTGATCGCGTGTTCAGCTGTACCGTTCTTCGGCCCACGGGTTCGCGGTGTTCGAGTAGCCGCGTTTCTCCCAGTAGCCACGCTCCGGTTCGGTGAGGAACTCGACGCCAGTGACCCACTTCGCGCCCTTGTAGGCGTACTTGTGTGGCGTCACCACGCGCAGCGGGCCGCCGTGGTCGGTGGGCAGTCGTTCACCGTCGTACCCCCACGCGAACAACACTTCCTCGCGGTCACACGCCTCGAGGGGCAGATTCGTCGTGTAGCCGTCGAGCGCGTGGAACATCACGTGAACGGCGTCGTGGTGGACGCCAGCACGCTCGACGATCTCCGGGAACGGCACGCCAGTGAACGCGCAGTCCAACTTCGACCACCCGGTCACACAGTGGAAGTCCTGTCGTTGTGTCACTGCGGGCAGCTCGCGGAATGCGTCGTAGTCGAACGTGAGCGTCTCCTCGACCGCGCCCCACACCTCGAACGTCCACTCCTCGCGGTCCCAACTCGGCGTGCCGGACTTCGACAGGACGGGGAACCGATCCGTCTCTCGCTGGCCCGGCGGGAGTCGGTCCTCGCCGTACTCCGTGTAGAGGTCGGTCACGTCTTCGTCGACGGTTACGCCCGTCTCGCTCGCACGCTCCGTGTCCGTCTGGTCTGTGCTCATAGGCGCTCGTTCGTCGGCACACACCAAAGCGTGTCGGAGTGGATCACGACGCTGACTCACACGACGGGTGGTAGAATTCGTGTTCGCGGCAGACGGCAGGTCGTTCGACAGTTCGCTCGCGGCCGTCGGGCCACCGGACGCGGAGTCGGCGAGGCGTGGCGTCACCGAGTCCGACGTGAGCGACGGGTTCCATCTGACAGAGGTAGCCGGAGCCGGCACAGATCGTCCGGCGGCGGGTGAAGCTGTCCGTCTCGACAGTGACAGTCGCGCCGCGAGCCGGCGCACCGAGACGGGTGAGCGGTCGGACGCGGAGCCAGCGGTCGCCCGGATCGGCGGCAGCGTACAGCGACACGGGTCGTGGCTCGACTTCCCCGTGAACGACGAGGAGTTCACGCACACCGTCGCCGTCGAAGTCCGCGACAGCCGCTCCCGTGCCGAGTCCGCTCGGTTCCGCCGCGTCACCGGGGTCGACCGACGCCCACCGAGAGCCGTGTGGCTCGTCGTGTCGCCGGAACAGCCGGTTCGCCGCGCCGAGCCTGACGAACAACAGCTCGTCGTTGCCGTCGTTGTCGAAGTCCGTCGCTACTGCCGTCCGAATCCACGACGGCTCTGCGACACACGCCGGTGTCTGGTCCCGGAACCGCTGGCGGCCCGCACGCGACCCGCCGGTGCCGTCTGCGACGACCGACCGCCACCCGCCGGTCCCGCCTGTGACAACCGACCGACCGTCGTCGCTCGCCACCGCACCCGCGTCCGGTCGCGTCGAGCCAGCGCCGGGGCTGTACAGCAGACAGTTCGGTCCTTCCCACGAGCAGAGCGCGAGCGCGTCGTCGACGCGAGTCACACCACGCGCGTCGACGGCCGGAGCGTCGAGTCCGACAGTCGCCGCGACCTCGGTGAAGTGGCCGCCGTCGTTGCGGAACAGGCGGTTCGGTCCATCGTGGACGCCGACGAACAAGTCCGTCCGCTCGGAGACGATGGGACCGGCGAGGAGTGACTGACAGTGTGCCGTGAGCGAGATACCGACAGTCTCGGCCATGTCCGACAGCGCCCCGTCGTCGCCGAGTTCGTAGAAGCGACAGGGCGCACCGTGGCCAGCGACCACGACACCGTAGCGACCAGTTCCGTAGCGGTCGACGACCGCCACAGACCGGCCGGCGTAACGGTTGTCGCGGCCGGCGTTGACACGACAGCCGAACAGGTCACGCCACCGACCGTCCGCGCGGTCCGGCGCGTCGGCGACCGGGTCCAACAGGAGATCGGGGTCCGTCGTCTCGCCGGCGTAGCTGTCCGCGTTGTGGACGTACAGCTCCTCCGTGCCGTCCGCGTCGAGATCCCCCGCAGCGACGCCGACAGCGTGGCGGTCCTCGTCGGCGACGGCTGTCGGCGCAACGTCACGCAGTTGTCCGTCGCGCCACGTGAACAGCCGGTTGGCGTAGCCGTGACCGGCGACGAGCGCACACGGACCGTCCACTCCGGGGGTGACGGCGACTCCGTACCCCTTGAACGGCGCGCGCTCGGCGATCTCGTCTGACCGGTCGACGAACACGCGCGTCTGTGAGGACTGTGAGCATTTCAACGCACGGGTCGACTGCCTGCCGTGCGACGGGTGAGGGTCTCGGCTCGGGCTCACCGGACGACGGGCTGTGAGACGATCCACAGCGACAACACCGTGTAGCCGACCATCAACACGACGAGCGGGAGGTGGCCGCGGCGGGCCGCCGACAGCGACGGGAACCGGTCGACTGCGACGCGGTGTGCCGCCACCACCGCGACGACGTGGCCGCCGACGATCAGCGCCACCTGTGACGCCCAGAACGCCGGAATCGACAGCCACCCGAGCGGGTCGAGCGGCGGCACCGACGCGACTGGCTCTAGCGCGACCCCGACGAGCCGACCGAGACTGCCGACGACGTACGTGTAGTTGTGTGCGACCTCGTAGGCCGCCGCAATTGGGAGCACTGTCGGCGCGAACGCTCGTGCTGTGTCGCGCCACGCCGGTGAACGAGCGGAGTCGGTGTCGCTCTGCAACTCGATACTGCCGTCGTGGGTCGTGCTGCTGTCAGATGTCGTACCACCGTCAGCTTCCGCCGTCGTCGCAGTCCCGGCCTGTAGCCCGAGCGTGTCTGTCAGTCGCGCCGTGAGGAAGAACGTGAGGACGAACACGCCGAGTCCGAGCACGTACAGCAGGATGCTGGCCCGTGGTCCGATTCCGAGCAGGTCGTCGAGGCCGAACAGCCACGACTGGTAGACACGGGTGTTAGCGAACCCGTCGAAGCTGACAGTGTACACAGCTGCGACGACGAACACCACAGTCGGGGTGTCGGCGACCGCGTCGAGGCAGCCACGCCACGGGGAGCGGACGGCGACGACCAGACGCCCGTCGTCGGATCGGCTGGTCGTGACGGGGGCGACGCGACCGAACAGTCGGTAGAGCACGCCCAGCGGGTCGGCGCGGTCGAACCACGCGGGACCGACGAACACCGCGCCAGCCACGACGAACAGCCCGTACACCGCGACGACAGTCGCCGTGAGCGACGGCGACCGCGGCGTGACCGTCAGCGTCTCTACGAAGCCGACGAGCAGGAGGAAGCCGTCGACACAGTCCGTCGTACAGCGTCCGCCACGGGGACAGCGTCGGCCACAGTGAGCCGACGAGGACGGCCGCGAGCGCCAGCCCCCGCACCCAGACCGGCCACGTGAACACTGTTGCGAAGTTCGTCGCCGCGACCTGCCGGCCGGTGAACCCGGCGACGAACACGGTGACCACCGCGACGGCGAACACGCCTCGCGCGAGCGAACGGAGGATGGAGACGGCAGTCGGTCCGATTACCCCAACCCGTCGTGGGGTGATGTCCGTGGCCTCGGTGTCCGTCACGCCGAGCCACAGCGCCGTCACCGCGACCGTGCCGCCCGCGCCGACGAGGAGCCACGACAGCGGCAGCGGTGCGGCGAAGCGTGACCTCGTCACGTCGTGGGCCGCCGCGACGCCGACGGCCCCGACGAGGAGGAGTGGAACTGCGACTGCGAGCCGCCGGAACGCGGTCGAGACGGAGCAGACCGATCCAACGCGGAGGACCGCCCCAGCGCGGAGCACCGACCCAACGCGGAGCACCACCGCAACCCGAAGCACCGTCCGGACGAGACGACTAGCAGACAGTACTGCAGAGTCGTGTCGTGTCGACGACGGTCCCCGCGTAGACGGCTGTCGTCGAGCGACGAACAGTCGCCACACAGACAGCAGTCGTCGCATCGACCGGACGTTCGTGGCTGTCGGGGTAAACGCACGTGGTTCGATTCTCGAACGACGAGAGCGACGCGTCCGTCATACGGTCGTGCGTAGATCGTTACCACCGACGACTGACAGAGGGCACCGCAGCGACGCGCTACCGACCGATACCGCGACAGTCGCGGAAAATCACTACGCACGACCGTATCAGTCGTCGTCAGGTGCGGTATCTCTCTGGTGATCTTCCGACTCTACGTCCGCCCCACACCCATCGCCCGACTCCGCGCCCGCCGAGCGGGTCTCACCACCGCCGTCGAGCAGTCCGTCGACGAGTCGGGTGAACCGGTCGAGGAGTCGGTCCGCGAGCGACGGATCGACGACACGGAGGAGTCGGACGGTCGTCTCGCGGTCGACGAGCGCGAGCGTGACGCGACCGTCGTCGTCGCGGCGTTTCTCGACGAGGCGCTGCTCCACGAGGTGGTCGAGGTGCCACTCCAGTGTGCTCCGTGCGACGCCGATCTCCGACGCGACGGTCGCCGGCGGTGTCGGCCCGTTCTGGAGGAGCACGACGAGCACGTCTCGGGCCGTCTCTCGCCGGAACAGTGCGAGCGCCCGGCGCTCTTCCGGGTCGTACTCCGGAGTGTAGTAGTGCGTCCGGCCGTACAGCGACTCTGCGACCACCTCGTCGTGTCGCCGGAGTCGCCGGAGGTGGTACTGCACCTGTCCGGGAGCGAGATCGAGCGCCCGAGTGATCGCGTTGAAGTGGACACCCGGCTCTGCGGCGACGTGTGCTCGAATACGGTCGCGGGTGTCACTCACGAGGCACGCACCTCCTGCGGACTGTCTCTGGCGTCGTACACCGCGGCGACGACCAACGCGACGAGGACCACGTCGAGCCCGTGCTCGAACAGGTGGTGGACCGGCGGTGACAGGCCGCCGAACAGTGCGACACCGGCGACCACGGAGCGGGCGAACAACGCTCCGAAGGCGGCCACCACGAGGAGGTACGGCCGCGACCGTCGGCGAACGAACGCCGCCAGCGCCAGCCCGAGCAGCAACGCGGTCCCGGCGGCGGCGAGTGTGGCGACGACCACCAACAACAGGGAGCCGACCCCCGGAAGTGAGTGGAGTGTGAGTGGGTCCATGGTTCGAATCTCACGGCTACACGTTCGTGTGCCTGTCGCTACCCGTCGAGACACCCGACCGCGACTCGTGTCGCTACCCGTCGAGACACCCGACCGCGACTCACTCGGTCATCCGTCGACCCACTCGGAGGCGGCGGCGACGCCAGCCTCGACGTCGGTCTCGATCCCGACAGCCTCCAAGGCCTCGCCGACGACACGGACGCCACGGACAACCTGATCCCCGCGGAGCGAGCCCATGTTCGAGACGCGGAAGATCTCTCCGCCGAGGTGGGCCTGTCCGCCGGAGATCGAGACGTTCCGCTCGTCGATTGCGGCGAAGAAGTCGGCCGGATCGCCGCGGATCTGTTCCGGTAGCTGGATCGCGGTGACAGTGTTCGACAGCACAGTGTGGTCCGTCGCCTCGGGGAACCGGTCGAGACCGAGTGCGGCGAAGCCGTGACGGAACGCCCGCGCCTGCCGGTGGTGTCGGTCGATCCGGGCGTCCATCCCCTCCGACTCGATGGCCTCGACGGCCGCCGCCATCGCACGGAACAACGGCACCGCGGAGGTGAACGGCGTCTGGTTGCTCTCCTCTTTCCGGAGGTGCCAGTCGAGGTCCTCGTAGAACGGTGCCGACTCCCCGTCGAACTCCTCTCGCACCGCGTCCGTGACGTACACTGCCGAGATACCCGGCGGCGTCTCGAGAGCCTTCTGTGCGTCTGTGACCGCCACGTCGACGTTCCACTCGTCGACGAGGAACACGTCACCGCCGACACTGGTCACGCCGTCGACGGCGAACTGCGCGTCGTGGTCCGCGAGCAGGTCCCCGACCGCCCAGACGGGGTTCTGGAGCCCGGTGGATGTCTCGTTGTGGACCATCGTCACCAGCCGCGTCTCGGGCGTCAGGGCTTCCGCGACTGCCGAGACTGGAATCGACTCCCCCCACGGCACGTCGACGCGAGTGACGTTCTCGGAGTATCGCTCGGCGATCCGGGCGAACCGACGACCGAACTTCCCGTTGACGAGTGCGACGACGTGGTCCTCCGGACCGACGAGGTTGGCGACTGCCGCCTCCATTCCCATCGTCGCGGTGCCGTTGAGCAACAACGCCGTCCCGTCGGCCGTCGACCCCCCGGCCACTCCGGACTGCTCGAAGACGTACTCCACGCCGGCCTGCGCCCGCTCGTACACCGCCTCGAAGTCGGCAGAACGGTGTGAGACCATGGGCTCCGCCATCGCCTCCAGCACCGACTCCCGTACCGGGACTGGCCCCGGATTCAACAGGAGGAAGTCGTCGTCCATGCACGCACACACACCGCCAGCAGAGATAAAGCCGGCGGGGGCTGCGAGTTTCGCCCACGTTCTGCGACGCTCGCCTCGTCACACCCGACAGCCTCAGTTCTCTCCTCCGCCACACCCGACAGCCTCAGTTCCCCGTCCACCGCACCCGACAGCCTCAGTTCCCCGTCCACCGCAGCAGCGCGAGTGTTCCCTCGAACAGCACGACCATGGTCGTGGCGACGATGATGGGTGACATCCCAGTCGGGTCGGGAGACACGAGGAACGACAGCCCGAGGAACGACCCCCAGAAGAGCAGCCGGCGTTGTTCCAGCCACTCGCGGGTGACGACACCCATCATGATCGACAGCTGAATGAACAGCGGAATCTGGAACACGATTGCCATGTACCCCATCAACAGCAGAATCAGGTTGAACGTCTCCCGCAGCCCGAACGCGAGGTTCGCGCTCGCCTCCGTGTAGCTGATGAAGTACTGGAAGATGGCCGGGAGCACGAGGAAGTGTGCGAAGGCGACGCCGACAACGGCGAGTACGAGACTCGTCGGCACTGCTGCGAGGTAGTAGCGCCGCTCGTGTGGGTACAGCCCGGGACGCATGAATCGGTACGTCTGGTAGACGAAGACGGGCAGCGCGATCACGACCCCCGCCAGCCCCGCGACCTTCAGCTTCGTCAACAACAGCTCCAGCGGACCGTACACGTACGGCCGGTAGTTGTCGAAGTTGACGTGTGCGTCCCAGAGGAAGGTGATGATCTCCTCGGCGTTCGGCACCGCGGGCACGAGGTTACCGGCGACCAGCACACCGAGTGTGACGACGCCGCCGACGGCGAACACCGCACCGAGTCGGCGCATCATCTCCTCGATGTGCTCTGTCAGTGGCATCTCCTCGTCCGACTCCGGGCCGTCACCACCGAACAGCCCGTCGTCCCCCTCTTCGACCACACCGGTCCCGGGCTCGCCGACCGTGCCACCCTCACCGATCGTGCCGGTGCCAGCCTCCGCAGCAGGGATGGTGTCCGGCTCGGCTTCGGCAGCCGGTGTCGCTGGCGCGGCGTCCGCCGTCGGCTCCGCTTCGGTACCGGTACCGGCCTCCATACCGGCGCGTGCGTCGAACGCCGCCTCCGGCTGGACTGTCGAGGCGTGTCCGCGGTCGCCGTCTGTCTGCTGCGCTCGCTCCTCTGTCGGGGTGTCGACGAGCGCATCCTCGGCCAGTGGGGCGTCCTCGTCGTCGTCGAGCGACCCTCGTTCGTCGCTGGTCGACGGCTCTTCGTCTGTCGACGGCTCCTCGTCTGTCGACGGCTCCTCGTCTGTCGTCTCGCTCTCGTCGGACGACGCTCGCTCGTCGGTGACACCGTCTGGGAGACGTTCGTCTGCCACGCCGGTCAGATCACGGTCCGTCGATGCGGTCGGATCGAGTTCGTCGGCCGTCGGTGCTCCCGTCGCGTCGGGGTCTGCGCCTGTCTGAGGCTCTGAGTCGCCTTCGCCGGTCGTCTCTCTCGACCCGGTAGTGTCTGTCGGTGCTTCCCCGTCGGTGTCGCCTTCGACAGGTTGGCCGTCGTCTTCAGCCGGTCGATCCTCGTCTCCAGTCGGTCGGTCCTCGGCTTCGGCAGACTGGCTGTCTCGGTGGTCCTGTCCAGATCGTTCACCGCCGGGCGTCGCTCGATTCTCCCACTCGTCGTCGGGCACTTTTTCGAACCCGCCACCGTCGTCTTCTGTCGTCCCCCCGTCCGCGCTCGTGGCGGTCGACTCCTCGTCCACGCTCGCGGTCGACTCCTCGTCCACGCTCGTTGTCGTCGAATTCTCGTTCGCGCCCGTGGCGGTCGACTCCTCGTCCACGCTCGTGGTCGTCGACGCCGGCGTCGGTGGCTCGGACGCCTCGTCCGCGTCCACACCCGGCGTGACACTGTCGTCGGCGTCGGGCGTGGCATCGCCGTCACTCGACTCGGGCGTGGCATCGCCGTCACTCGACTCGGGCGTGGCATCGCCGTCACTCGACTCGGGTGCGGCATCGCTACCGCTCGGCTGCCCGTCGTCCCCGTCCGAGCCGTCGGTCATACTGTGGCCTACACCCCCGGTGCATTATAGGCCTTTTCCGATGGAGCCGCGACGAAAGAACTGAGAGACGGAGAGGACTGCGTGCCGCCGTCGGTCAGCCCTCACCCAGAACGACGACCGCAGACACGTCGGGGACACCCAGCGTCCGCCCGCGCCAGCCGTCACCGACAGTCACGCGGAGGCTGCCGGACGCCGTAACGGCGAGCAGGCTGTCGCCGGCGACCGCGAGCGCGACGACACCGGACTCCGCGTGACGCTGCCACGAGCCCGCCGACGCGACTTCGCCCGGAGTCGCACCCTCCTCCGTGCTGTCGACACGGTCTCCAGACCACGGTCCGCCGCGGGTGTAGACGGCTTCGGGTGTCGCCGCAGCGATTCGGTCACCGTCCGAACCAGCCGCGACCGCCCGGAACTCGCCGTGGAGCACTGTCTGCCAGCCGTTCCCGAGACTGTACAGCGCGGTCGCTGTCGCTGCGTACGGAACCGGGTGTGCGACGACGTCGTGCGCGTCACTCAACCCGACCGACTCGAGCGTTCCGTCACGAACGCGGTGGAGACCGTCACTCCCGGCGATCAGACGCCCGTCGATTGCCCGCGGCTCTGTGACGGTGCCGACTGTCTGCCACGTCGCCCCGGATGCATCCGCTCTCTCCTCCGACTCGTGTCCCTCGGCTGTCTCGCTTCCTTCCTTCGTCGCTTCTCTGTCACCCTCGTTCAGTTCCCCGACGAGTCGTGAGACGGTGCCGTCCGGAGCGGCAGCGAGCACCGTCGCCTCCGTGTCACCGCCCACGGCTGTCGCCGGACCGTGGCCCGTCGGATCGTAGTCGCCGACCAGCACGTCTCCGTCGGTCGCCACGGCGAGCAGGCTGTCCCCGTCGGCTGTCCGGCTCGCCGCGGCGTCGTGTGCGGTACACTGGTGGTCGATCCCGAACTCGCCGACGATGTCGTCGGAGACGGAGACAGCCACCACCCCGACGCCAGTCGCCAGCAGCGCCCGCGTCGCGCCGGTGGTCGCGTCGTACACGCGCTTCTCGTCGATCGTTGGCATCGTCTCGTCCGTCCAGTGTATCTGGCGTGGTGTTAACTCCTGTGTGGCGTCTCTTCCAAACGTTGAAGTTGCGCCCCCGCGGCGGTGGAGTCGATGAACGCCGAGGAGGCGTCCCGTGTCGCGGGAGCGGTACTCGACGAGGTGGGACGCGCAGTCATCGCGGACAGACGGTTTCTGGCAACGGTGTTGACCGGCGTCGTCGCCGGAGGACACGTCCTGCTGGAGGACGTGCCCGGGACAGGGAAGACGCTCACGGCGCGGAGTCTGGCCGGGTCGTTGGACCTCTCGTTCAAGCGGATTCAGTTCACGCCGGACCTGCTGCCGGGCGACATCACTGGGTCGAACGTGTACGACGAAGGAGCCGGAGAGTTCGAGTTCGCACCCGGCCCAGTGTTCGCAAACGTCGTGTTGGCAGACGAGATCAACCGCGCGCCGCCGAAGACGCAGGCTGCGCTGTTGGAGGCGATGGGGGAGAAACAGGTGTCCGTCGACGGGGAGACGTACAGCCTTCCGGAGCCGTTCTTCGTGATCGCCACGCAGAACCCGGTCGAACAGGAGGGAACGTTCGGACTCCCGGAGGCACAGCGCGACAGATTCACCGTGAAGACGGCCATCGGCTACCCGGACCGAGACGGCGAGCGGGAACTCCTCGACAGGCGCGCCGACCGCTCGGCGTCGATTCCGGAGGTGTCACGCGTGGTCGAGGGTGACCGCGTGACGGAACTGCGCGCCGTTCCGGAGTCCGTCCGCGTCGCCGATGCCGTCCGCGACTACGTCGTCGACCTCGGCCGACAGACCCGCACGGACGACCGAGTCGATGTCGGCGTCTCCCCCCGCGGCATCCAACACCTGTTCGAGGTCGCTCGCGCGTTCGCCGCGATTCAGGGCCGGGAGTACGTCGTCCCGGACGACGTGAAACGGATGCTCCAGCCGGTGTTCGCCCACCGACTCGTCTTGACCGCCGAGGCGGAGATCGAGGGAGCGACCGCCGAAGACGTGGTCACGGACGTTGCCAGCGCTGTCCCCGTTCCCTCGATGGACGGGTGATACTGACGACCGCGTGCGGTCAGAATTATCAGTTGTCGGGCAATTCACGTTTTCCGACGTGTATCTCCGGCGGTAACTATATGACAGTGCCGGCGCAACGTGACTGGTGGAGGTCTACTCGCGTGGAAATCTCCGACGAACTCATCTGTCTGTTCAGCGCCGAGGTGGAAGAGCACGGCGACAGCTACGTCGTCGAAGTACCCCGCCGCGAGGTGGAGACCGGGAGTCTCGAACCCGGACAGATCCACCGCGTGGCACTCATCGAGCGGGCGAACTCGGAGTCGACGGAGGAGGAGAGCAGCTCCTCCACGGACGGTCCACAGCCCCCAGTCGACGAGGGTGAGATCCGGTACGTCGAGGTAGAGGACCTCGGCAAACAGGGTGACGGCATCGCGCGCGTCGAGCGTGGCTACGTCATCATCGTCCCGGGCGCGGAGGTCGGCGAGCGTGTCAAGATCGAGGTCACGGAGGTCAAGTCGAACTTCGCCGTCGGCGAGATCATCGAAGACGACCTCTGAGACGACCGTCGTCGCGGCCGGCGACTCACTTCCCGCCGATCCGCCGAAACGGCTCACGGTTCGACAGTCCAGTACGAGACGGAGGCGACGCGGTCGCCGAACCCGGTGTCGCCGACGGCGGTGTCGAGCGAGCGGAACGGTGCGGCGACACCGTTCGGCAGCTTTCTGTAGAAGCCGTACGGGAACACGAAGTCGTGAGACTCGTCTGCGAGATCGAGCCCGGCGTCGGCCACGAGGTCTCGCACCTCCTGGTTGCCGTACAGCCGCGAGCCCATCGGGAGCGCCCAGTTGTACAACACTCTGAACGACGCGTCGTTGAACGTGTCGAAGAAGACGAGCCCGTCGGAGACCCGAGCGAGCTCTTCGAGGTACGCCCGAGGCGTGTCGGCGAGGTGGAAGAACCGCATTGCGACGACAGCGTCGAAGTAGTCGTCCGGGAAGGGAAGTCGTCCGGCGTCGCCACGGAGGAACTCGACGTGGTCGGTGACGCCGGCACGACGCGCCTTCTCGCGGCCCTGTGCGAGCATCGCGTCGGAGATGTCCAGCCCGACGACAGCCGCCTCGCGTTCGGCGAGCATGACACTGATCCGGCCGGTGCCACAGGCAATCTCCAACACACGCTGGCCGTCGGCGGGACCGACAGCGTCTAACACCGCCGCCTTCTCCCGCCTGTCGATCAGTCGCCCGCCGCCCGAGAACCGCTTGTCCTCGTACGCCTGAGCGACCGAGTCGTCCTGGTACCACTCCTGTCCCTTCACGCTGTCTCCGTCTCTCACCCCGAGAGGAAAAACGGTACTGGTACGCGACGACTACGCCAGACACGCCGCGACGACAGCCAGTGCGTCTTCGCCACGCACTTCCTCGGCCAGCAGTGGGACACGCTTCACGTCGCGTCCGCGGAACAGGTCACTCGCGCGGCGCAGTGCGTCGCGTTGCACGTCCCAGCGGCGCTGACAGAACTCACAGGAGTCGAGTGAGGGGGTCACGATCCACTCCTCGTCGAGTTCTACGTCCGTCGTCTCCGTGCCAGCCACGTCTTCGGGGTCCTCCATCACGCGGTTGACGACCAGCGTCTGTGCCGGAATCGAGAACTCGTCGAGTCGGTCGACCAGTCGCTCGGACTCGACGACGCTCATCTCTTCGGGCACCATCACGACCCGGAAATCTGTCTTGCTGGGGTCTTGCAGCGTCGCGCGGAGCCGCTCGATCCGGTCGCGGAGTTCGTCGAGATCCGGCTCTCCAGCCCCGTCCTCGCCCATCCCGAACAGTCCCTTCACGCCCTCCATCATCCCGGAGAACTGCTGGCGGAGCTTGACGAACCGGCCGACCATCGAGTCGAGTAGTTCCGGCAGTTGGAGCAGTCGGAGGGTGTGTCCCGTCGGTGCGGTGTCCACCACCACGCGGTCGAAGCGCGGGTCGTCGAGGTGTTCGAGCAGCTGGCGCATGGCTGCCGCCTCGTCTGCGCCGGGCATCGACCCGCCGAGGAGCCCACCCATCGGACTGTCGCCCGCTGTCTCGCCCATCTCGCCGAGCCCGCCGAGCGGACTCTCGCCGCCGAACGGGTTCCCCTGCGGGCCACCTGCGCCGCCGTCACTGTCGGCTCCCTCCGCAGCCGGCCCGTCCTCGCCACCGACCGCACCTGCGCCGAACAGTCCGTCTTCGATTGCCTTCTCGGGGTCGATCTCGGCGGCGTACAGCGGCACGTCGTCGCGGATCTGTGTCGGTCGCGGCGGAATCTCCGCCTGGAGCGTGTCGGACAGCGAGTGGGCGGGGTCCGTCGAGACGACCAGCGTCGGTGTCCCCGCGGCGGCACTCGCCAGCGCCGTCGCTGCCGAGCAGGTCGTCTTGCCGACGCCCCCTTTCCCGCCGTACAGCACGTACTCCGGCGTGTCTGTGGAGACGAGTGCCGTCTCCTCGGCGGTCGTGGTCTCGTCGCCGTCCGCGTCCTCGCCCGACATCCTGATCGCCGCTCCGACCCGAGACGGCTCTTCGTCGTCGTCGATCTCGTCGACCGGCTCGACGTCGATGTCGTCCATACCACGCAGTCGGTGCGCCGCACTTGTCTGTCCGTCGGTCGGCGTCAGTTCGCTTCGCCGTCGTCCTCTGTCTCGACACGAGCACGCGCCTCCGCGCGGCGGAGCAGTTCGCGCACTGGCACGCCGGTCGCTCGGGCGACTCGAAGCGCGTCGTCGTACTCCGCACTCACGTCGTACACGGTCCCGGCGTCGTCGCTAGCGAGCTTGACAGACAGCTCGACACTGTCACCATCCACTTCGAGAGTGACCGTCCGGAACTGTCGGTCCGCAATCCAGCGGTGTGAGGCACCGGTCGCGCGGACTCCCAGCGTCCCCGTCTCGGCCGCGAGCCGCCGCGCGAGCCGCCGCGCGTCGTCGGGGTCACAGATCACCTTCACGAGGTGACCCGGGCGAGCCTTCTTCATCGTCGTCGGAACGACGGTCACGTCGTAAGCGCCTGCGTCGAGGAGTGTCGTCTGGAGGCTCCCCAACACCTCTGGTGTCGCGTCGTCGAGGTTCGTCTCTAACACCACGATGTCGTCTCGGCGGAGCGTTCCCGCGTCGTCGGAGCCACTGGTGTCCTCGGAGAGTCCAGCGCCGTCGGACCCTCCAGCGTCACCGGACGTGTCAGCGCTATCGGACCCTCCAGCGTCACCGGACGTGTCAGCGCTATCGGACCTTCCAGCGTCACCGGACGTGTCAGCGCTATCGGACGTATCAGCGGCGTGTCTGCTGTCACGCTCGTCTCCTTCGCTGTCGCGTCGCTCGTGACGGTGATCGTGCGAGTGTGAGTGGTTCTCGTGGCCGTGGTCGTGCGAGTGTGAGTGGTTCTCGTGACTGTGGTCGTGCGAGTGTGAGTGGTTCTCGTGGCCGTGGTCGTGCGAGTGTGAGTGAGAGTCACCGTCACCGCCGTAACTCGCCGCAGTCTCGCCGACGAGAGCACGAAGCACGTTCGGACGGGTATCGAAGTCGTAGCCACCGGCACCGTACCCGCTGGTCTCGACACGCAGCGTCGGGAGGCTGTCGACACCCTCGGCGACGGCCGCCAGCACTGCAGCGCCGGTCGGGGTGAGTAGTTCCGCCTCGACAGGGCCACCACGCAGCGCCCAGTCGGCACGTGCCGCAATCTCCGTCACTGCCGGCACCGGCACGGGATAGCTGCCGTGACTGAACGTGGCCTCACCGTCACCGACCGACAGCGGTGTCGTGACCACTCGGTCCGGATCTACGTCGTCGAGGAGGAGACACGCGCCGACCACGTCCGCGATTGCGTCGTCCGCGCCGACCTCGTGGAACGGAGTCGCGCCCAACTCCGTGTCGTGGACTGCTGCCTCTGCCCGCCCGAGCAGCTCGAACGCGCGCTCTGCGTTCTCCCGCACCGACTCGGGGAGCGCCATCTCGTCGACGAGCGCGAGTACGTCGTCGTACGTGCGCTCCGGTCCGGCACCCTCCGCGTGTGCGTGACTGTGGTTGTGGTCGTGACCGTGGTCGTGGTCGTGATCGTGTGAGTGGCCGTGGTCGTGGTCGTGTGAGTGACCGTGGTCGTGGTCGTGATCGTGTGAGTGACCGTGGTTGTGATGGTCTCCTCCGTCTGTGTCTGCGGAGCCGTTCGCCGCTGTCTCGTCCTCGGGCGCACTGTCACCGTTTCCCAGACTCTCGTTGTCTCCGGAGCTCTCGTCGCGGTCTGCGCCAGTGTCGGCATCCTCGGTGTAGACGACACGCGCACTCGTCGCAGCGATCCCCTGTTCCACGACATCGTCGAATTCGTATGCGACCGGGAGCACGTCGGTGACGGGCGCGAGGGCATCCGGGTCCGCGCCAGCGGCGACGAGTGCCGCGAGGAGCATGTCGCCGGATGCACCCATCCGACCGTCGAAGGCGAGTGTTCGCACGGCCGACCAGACGAGTGGGACGTACAAAATCCACGTGGACCAAGCGAGTGGCGCGTCCGAAATCTACAGGCGGAACAGGGCGAGTGGCGCGTCCGAGATTCACGGAGAACACCGGACCCAACGTCCCTCGGTCGTGTGCCGTCTGCGGAGACGGGCCACAGCACTGATTTCGCTCGCGCAGAACGGAGCCGCATGGACACGCCACTCCACGACTCACTCGACGGACAGGTCGCGCTCGTGACCGGCGCGACGCGTGGCATCGGGCGAGCCATCGCGGACGACCTCGTCGAACAGGGAGCGACCGTCTACGCCGGCGCGCGGGACCCGAGCGACATCGACGCCGACGACGGACTGCTCGCCAACGCCGCCTCGCCGGGGTGGACACAGACCGATCTCGGTGGACCGGAGGCACCCCGGACACCCGAGGAGGGGGCGGACACACCTGCGTGGCTCGCGCGCTTCGCTCCCGACGCTCCGAGTGGCCTGTTCTGGGAGGATCGTGCCGTGATCGACTGGTGAACGCGGCGACGGTCAGATTCAACACCCGGCACGGCGACGTACGAGTATGACAGTCGTCGCGCTG
>CAKZQY010000280.1 GCA_937142015.1 uncultured Halobacteria archaeon | reverse complement strand
TTTACTCGGGCGGCGAAACCCGCCTCGGCGTGGTGGTACATGTGTCTCGATTACATATAAATCTCCCGGCGAGCACAGTCCCGTGGTTTGATCCATCGTTGTCGGCTTCATCCCCACCCCTGAAGCGGGTGGGCTTTCGCCTCGTTACCACTGTAACATCTGTAGCTGTGAGGAAGCGAGTCGAACGGAGACGATAGAAGGCAGCGAGTCGAACGGAGGTGAGTCGGAAGGGGACAGTTCAAGCGGTGCCCCCTCGTAGCGGAGGTATGCACTTCGACTCGCGGACACAGGCAGCCCTCAGAGAGGTGGGACTGTCGACGGCAGAGATCGAGACGGCCTCGGACCTCGTCGTCGAGCGCGTCCAGCAGACGGCGGCGGAGTTGGAGTCGTTCTTCGCAGACGGCGGGCAGTTCTACGCGGACATCGACCTCGCACACAGCGACAGCGAGGTCGTCGCGCTCGACGTGGAGTACCTCGACGTGTACACACACGCCGCGGACCTCCGGGGCTACCTCCGGCTCGACGGCTGGGGCGTGCCGGTCGAAGACGGTCGTGTGCTCTCCGGTGAGTCCGAGACGCCGACGCTCGTCGAGTTGACGCTCGGACCGACTGTTCACGACAGAGTGCGGTTCGCACGCGAGGAGGACACACTGTGACCGACGACGGCGACTCCGTCGCGGTACGGATCAGAGGAATCTACACGACGGCACTCACCCAGTTTCTCGGCGCGGCAGGCAACGAGGTCGTTCAGGCGTCGCCGCCGATCAGGCGGCGATTCGACCGCGAGTTCTCGCGTGCGCCGTACACGGTCGCCGTCGAGACCGGCCCGGACAGACAGGGTGTCGGAGTCCACGGCGACCCGGCGGCGACGGCGCGTATCCGCGAGCAGCTCGGCGAAGTCGGTGTCGACACGCTGGCGTGGGCCGATCCGGTGCCGCAGGGAGCGGTGTACCACGGGCGGGTGACGGAGACCCTCGGCGGCGGGGCGGTCGTCGACCTGCGTGTCGACGCAGACGGCGGCCACGACGGCGCGGGCTATCTCCCGTACGACGAGGTGGACAGCTACGTCGACGACGGCGACAGCTACACCGTCCAGGTCACAGAGCCGACAGCGCCGTGGGACAGCGACCGGCCGGGGCTGACGACGACCCTGCGAGCGCAGGGTGGGCTGGCGACACTCGTCCGCGGGCGTGAGGAGACCCGCGTTCGCGGCGGCGACGGGGACGCGGCCCGCGAACTCGCCGGGATGACGGAGCTGCTGTCCGTCGACGCGCCGGACGGCTGGGGGATCGAGTGGAACCGCGCAGCACCCGACGCCGAGCTGGACGCCCTCGAAGCGTCGCTCTCTCGGGCGAGCGAGCGAGCACGCGAGATGGAGAGCGCACTCACAGAGGGTAACAGTGATTCCGTGTCGGCTGACACGGACTCCCGAGCACTCTACACTCCGCTGTCGACCGTGTGGGTGTGGTTCGGTCGGGAGTCGCGGTTCGCACTCGACGACTACCGTCGGGTCGTGACCAGCACCATGCCGGGTCACCACCGGACGAAGGCCGCCTCGCGGGCCGCAAGCAGCGGCGTCGACTTCGCCGAAGCGCTCTGCTCGTTCGACGGAACCGGAGACGATGGCGTGAGCGGAGACGGCACCGAGAGCGGCGGTGACGCGAGCGGAGACGGCACCGAGAGCGGTGGTCGACCGACAGATCGGGAGTTCCCGTTCACAGTCGTCACGGACCAGTTCGGGCCGACAGTCGGCGACAGTGTCGCCATCGGTCACGGGAAGCCGGACGGGCGACTGATCTCGCTGGGTCGCGGCGAGGTGACCGAGCGGGAGTCGGACGGCACTGTCGCGGTCGAGCGGTCGATGACCGGCGGCGGCACGTACGACGCGCTCGGTGTCGAGCGCGAGCGAGGTGACACCGCACTCACGAAGTTCCGCGAGGGCCGGTGGTGGTACCCGACAGTGTACCGGAGTGCCGACGGCGACCTGAAGGGGACGTACGTCAACGTCTGCACGCCGGTCGAGGTGTTCCCGGACGTCGTGCGCTACGTCGACCTCCACGTCGACGTGATCCGTCACCGCGACGGCACGGTGGAGCGTGTCGACGACGACGAACTCGACGCCGCGGTCGCGGACCGACTGCTGCCGAGTGAGACGGCAGCGCGTGCTCGATCCGTGGCTGCGTCGGTCGAACGAGCACTGGAGAAGTGATACCACCTGAGAAGTGCTGGTGAAGTGAGCGGCTGTCGAGTTGTACCAATCCAGAGCTTTTTGACAATGTACCACCAATGTTACGACGATGCGGAATCTGGCTTCCGCCCTCTTGCCGTGGCTTCCGGGGGACGACGGAGGGGCAGACGGAACGAGTACCGAACAGCCGGTCGTGACCGACGGAGCCGGCGGGAAGACGAGTGGTCTCGAACGTGCAGAGGGGGAGACAGACGCGCTGGACGACGACACGCTCGGTGGGAGAGATTCGACGGACGAGGAGATCGACATCTCCGCAGTCGCGTTGTTGGACACGCTCCCGCGGCCGGGGTTCATCGTCGACACGAGTCACTGCATCGTCGGGTGGAACGAGGAGCTCGAAGAGCTGACCGGCGTCGACCGCGAGTCCGTGCTCGGCGGCACCGAGGAGACTGTCGTCGACGACGACGGCACTGTCACGGCGGCTGCCGAACGCGTCGACCACGCCGACACGGTGTGACACCCGTCTCGCAGCACAGCAGCCACTCTCGGTACTGTGGCACCGCGTGCAACGTCACAGCGTCGGCGACAGCGTCGTGTCAGGCTTCCTGTTCTGACTCTTTGCCGTGCGGGTGTGAGTCGCCGGGGACGCTGTCGAAGCCGTCTTCGGTGAGCTGGTAGAGGTTCTGGCGAGCGTCGGCGAAGTAGACGTCCTCGTCGACGACACCGATGTTCTCCAGTCGTTCGAGCGCGTACCGGACCGTCCGAGCCGACAGCATCGACTCTTCGACGATCCCCTTCTGCGTCAGCGAGCCGTTGTACTCCAGTACCTTGAACACGAGCTTCGCACTCGGCGGCAGGTCGTCGAGTGTCTCCTCGTCGGATTCGGCCATCGTTACGATTCGAAACACCCAGTGTGTTAAAGCTTGACGACTCGTCTGTGTCTGTGACACACGGTCGACGACCCGTGTGTGTCGGCGACACACGGGTCGAGTGACGAGCGCGCATCGGAGAGACGTGGATGATGCGACGAGCGGGCATCGGAGAGACGCGAGTGGAGCGACGAGAGCGAACACCTTTAGTCGCCGGCTCACCCAGACAGTCGTATGGCCACAGAGACCGCCTCCGGGCTGTCAGACCACGTCCGTGGGGTGACGGTGACGACACTCGCCTGCGTCGGGGGAATCGTCGCCGCCATCGCCTCTGCACAGCTGTTCGGCGTGACCGAGGCGGCTGCGACGAGCACACAGCCGTTCCTCGTCCTCGCGGTCGTGCTGTTCGTCCAGTACCCGCTGTTGAAGCTGATCGGGATCGACATTCAGGAGTTCGGCATCAAGGACAACCTCTACGTGGGGTTCATGACGTTCACCTTCTGGTTCATCTCGTACGCGGTACTCCTGTCGACTGGAACGGGAGCGTGAGCGATGGCGGACGACAGTATCGCAGTCGTCGACTTAGACCGCTGTCAGCCGGACCGTTGTAACTACGAGTGTGCGAACTACTGTCCCCCCAACCGGACGGGGAAGGACTGTATCGTCACGCGTGGTGAGCGGTACGACGAGGACGAGCCGTACGACGGCGGCCCGGACCAGATCTGGATCTCCGAGGAGATCTGTCTCGGGGAGTCGTGTGGCATCTGTGTCGAGAAGTGTCCGTTCGACGCCATCGAGATCATCAACCTCCCCTCGGAGTTGGACGACGAGCCGATCCACCGCTACGGCGAGAACGCGTTCGGACTGTACGGACTCCCGGTGCCGGAGCCGGGCGGCGTGACCGGCGTCTTGGGCCCGAACGGGATCGGGAAGTCGACCGCGGTTCGGATGCTCGCCGGCGAGATGGTGCCCAACCGCGGGGCCCACCAGACGGAACCGACGTGGGAGGCCGTGTTGGAGCGCGTTCGGGGCACGGAGCTCCAGACGTACGTCGAGCGGATCGCGGACGGGGAACTGTCGGTTGCGCGCAAGCCTCAGTACGTCGACCAGATTCCGGACCAGTTCGACGGAAAGACCCGGGAGCTGCTGGCGACGACGGACGAGCGCGGGGTGTTAGACGAGACCATCGACAGACTCGGCATCCGACCGGTGATGGACCAACACATCGACTCGATTTCGGGCGGGGAACTCCAGCGTGTCGCGCTGGCGGCGACCTTGGCACGCGACGCGGAGTTCTACTTCTTCGACGAGATCACGCCGTACCTCGACATCGGCCAGCGGATGACCGCCGCCAGACTCGTCCGAGAGCTCGCCGCCGACGAGGATCGTGCGGTGATGGTGGTGGAACACGACCTAGCAATCTTGGACTTACTCGCGGACACGCTCCACGTCACCTACGGTGAGCCGGGAGCCTACGGGGTGGTGACGGACCCCAAGTCCGTCCGCAACGGGATCAACGAGTACCTGTCCGGCTACCTCGACAACGAGAACATGCGGATTCGCCAGGAGGCAATCGAGTTCGAGGAACACGCCCCCCGGCAGTCGACGAGCGGTCGCTCGCTGTTGGAGTACCCGGCGCTGTCGAAGTCGTACGGCGAGGGTGAGTTCTCGCTCGACGTGGAGCCCGGCACCATCTACGAGTCGGAGGTGTTGGGCGTCGTCGGACCGAACGGCATCGGGAAGTCGACGCTCGCCAAGCTGTTCGCCGGGCAGCTGTCGCCCGACGAGGGAACGATCGAGACGGAGTTGGAGGTGGCGTACAAGCCGCAGTATATCGAGATCGACCAGCCGATGCGCGTCGACGCGTTCCTCTCGTCCGTGACGGAGGAGTTCGGCACCTCCTACTGGGACACGGAGGTGGCCCGTCCGCTCCAACTGAACCGACTGATGGAACAGCAGTTGACGGATCTCTCCGGCGGCGAACGCCAGCGTGTCGCCATCGCCGCCACGATCTCCGAGGACGCGGACCTCTACCTGCTCGACGAGCCGTCTGCTCACCTCGACGTGGAACAGCGCGTGGTGATGGTGATCGACCACGACATCTACATGATCGACCTGCTGTCTGACCGCCTGCTGGTGTTCGACGGCGAGCCGGCGGATCACGGCCACGCTGGCCAGCCGATGGGGATGCGTGCCGGCATGAACGACTTCCTCGCTGATCTGGACATCACGTTCCGCCGCGACGAACGAACTGGCCGGCCCCGGATCAACAAACCCGGCTCACAACTCGACAGCCAACAGAAGCGCGAGGGCGAGTACTACTACACCGGGTAGTCGATTTCCCTGCTCGGTGGGGTGGGAGTGTTCGTGGTGTCGGTCACGAGTCGGCGAACCCGGGATCGACGGGACCGACGCGAGACACGTCGAGAGCTACGTGCTACAACTCCCCTTTCGTACTCGGCGTGTCGGAGCGGCGAGGGTCACGTCGCGTCGCATCGTCGAGCGTTCGTGCGAGCGCTTTGAACAGCGCCTCGACCTCGTGGTGGGCGTTCTGGCCCCGCTCGACCTCGGCGTGCAGCGTCACCTGCGCGTTCGTCGCTAGCGAGCGGACGAAGTGACGCGCCATGTCGCTGGTGAACTCGCCGACAGTCGGCTGTGAGAACCCGCCGCGGAACTCGACGTGCGGTCGCCCGGAGAGGTCGACCACGACGGCGGCGACCGCCTCGTCCAGCGGGACACGCCGGTCGGCGAAGCGTCGGACGCCGCGCTTGTCACCCAGCGCGTCGTGGAACGCGTCACCCAGCGTGATCGCCACGTCCTCGACCGTGTGGTGGTCGTCGATCTCCAAGTCCCCGTCACACTGGACGCGCAGGTCGAACAGCCCGTGTTTGGCGAACGACTCCAGCATGTGATCGAAGAATCCCACGCCGGTCGACACCGCCGCCTCTCCGTCACCCTCGACTGTGAGCGCGACTTCGATCTCCGTCTCTGCTGTCTGACGCGTGACTGTCGCAGTGCGTGGCTCCGACGCGGTGCGTGACTCCCTCGCGGTCGTCGCTGCGTCGGTCGCTGTCTCTGTGTCCGTCGTCTCCGCGTCCGTCGTCGTCTCTGCGTCCGTCGTCTTCGCTGTGTCCGTCGTCTCCGCGCCCGTTGCGGCTGTGCTCGACCCGTCTGACGCGTCGTCCGAGTCAGTCGCAGCAGAGTCGTCGGTGGCGTCGTCTGTCATGCGCCCGTCTCGGACGGCTGGCTACATGGTGGTTGTGTTCGGCGGTGTCGCGGTCAGTGCTCGTGTCCCGCACCGGTCGTCGAGACGACCGTCGGCGAAAGAGATTCCAGTGTGTATACGACACGGACACCGGTGAGCGCCTCAATCCGAGTCAGCGACGAGACGAAGCAGTTGTTGGAGGCTCTCAAGCGCGATGGGGAGACGTTCCTCGACTCTCCGGTGATCGTCGATACGCTCGACGGTGTCCCCGATGTGGTCGAGTACGTCGAGCACCGCGGTCGGCCATATCTCATCGGTTCGATCTGTCGCAGCACGGACGACCGTACGGTCAGTTCCACACAGTCGAGAAAGAACGAGAGGGCCAGTGTGACCGACAGGGGGGCAAGTGCGGTCACAGTGGGGTTCGGGGCGTCAACCCAGCGCGGCGACGGGGGCAAGTCACCGCGTCCGGGCACTTCGACGTAGCGGGGGGAGGAACTTCAACCGGACGGAGACTCAAACGACGGTCGAAGCCTCTGGACTGTCGGACTCGCCGTTCCACCCGCGCTCGCCAGCGCCGTTTGCGGGCGGGTCGCCCCTCGCCGACGAACGTTCGCCGTCACTCGTCGTCGTCGAGCGCGTGCCACGACAGTTCGGGGTCACGCGCGGCGGCGACTTGGTCGATCCGTCGTGCAGTCGTCTCGGTGGGGGCCGCGTCGAGCGTCTCCTGATCGTCGGCCATCGCGCCGTCGAAGGCGGCAGCCAACTCGTCGAGATCCGCCTGTGTCTCGACTTCGGTCGGCTCCGTCAGCATCGCCTCCGGGACGAACTCCGGCCACTTCGTCGTCGGCGGGTGGACGCCGTAGTCGAGCATCCGCTTTGCCACGTCGGCGGCGTCGCGGTCGCCCGCGGTCGCCGCGAACTCGTGGTGGAACGGGCCGTACGGCACGTCCATGTCGATCTGCTCTGCGAGGTAGTTGGCGTTGAGCACGGCCTTCGCGCTGGCGTCACACAGCCCCTCCTCACCGAGGCGGGCGATGTAGGCGTAGGCTTTCACCAACACCAGCCAGTTGCCCGCGAAGCCGTGGACCTTCCCGATGGACGAGGCTGGCTCGTACCACTCGTAGCTGACCTCCTCGGGGTCGACGGCCGACTCTCCTGTAACTGCATCGCCGCCGCTGTCTCCCGCCTTGCCGCCGCTGTCTCCCGGCTCGCCGTCGTTGTCTCCCGGCTCGTCGTCGTTGTCTCCCGGCTCGCCGTCGTTGTTCACCGGCCGCCGTCGTTCGTCGACCGGCCGCCGTCGTTCGTCGACCGGCCGCCGTCGTTCGTCGACCGTCACCGGCTCGCCGTCGCCGTCGACCGCGCGGACGTGTGGCCGCGGGAGGAACTCCACGAGATCCGACACCACGCCGACCGGCCCAGCGCCCGGGCCACCACCGCCGTGGGGCGTGGCGAACGTCTTGTGAACGTTGTAGTGCATGATGTCGAACCCCATGTCGCCCGGGCGAGCGCGACCCAACAGCGCGTTCAGATTCGCCCCGTCGTAGTACAACAGTCCGCCGACGTCGTGGACCGCCTCGGCCACGTCGGCAATCTCCCGCTCGAACAGCCCGACCGTGTTCGGGTTCGTGAGCATCAGCGCCGCCGTCTCCTCCGACAGCGCCGCCTCCAGTGCGTCCATGTGGACACGGCCATCGTCACCCGACGGCAGCTCGACCACCTCGTAGCCCGCCATCGCGGCGGAGGCGAAGTTGGTGCCGTGCGCGGAGGCGGGGACGATCACCTCGCTGCGCTCGTCGCCGCGACTGCGGTGGTACGCGCGAGCGATGGAGATGCCGGTGAACTCGCCCGCCGCACCTGCGGGCGGCTGGAGCGTCACGTCGTCCATCCCGCCGATAGCGGCGAGATACCGCTGGAGGTCGTACCGGAGCTTCAGGTTGCCCTGCACGGTCTCGGCCGGCCGATCCGGGTGGACCGCAGCCTGCGGGTCGGCAGCGACCGCCTCGGTGAACGCCGGGTTGTACTTCATCGTACACGACCCCAGCGGGTACGAGCCGGTCTCGACGCTCCAGTTCATCTGTGAGAGCCGCGTGTAGTGCCGCGCGAGCTCCGGCTCCGACGCCGACGGGAGTTCGAGCGAGTCGCGTGTCAGCTCGTCTGGCAGCGGCGACTCCTCGCCGGGATCGACCGTCGTCGAGTCCTTCTCCGACAGCAGCGGTTGGTACGACTCCTCGTCGCCGTAGCGTGCCTGCTCGTAGTTCATGTGGCCACCTCCCGGAGCGCAGCGACGAACTCGTCTGTCGCGTGTTCGTTCGTCTCCGTCACGCACACCTGAAGTCGACTGTCGTCGAGAACGTGGACCGCGAACCCGTGGTCGCGCAGTTCCGCGGCCGCCGTCGGGGCGTCTGCGACCGCCGCCTCACCGACGCCGACCACGAACTCACGGAAGTGGTGACGGTCGTGGACCGGCGCGGTCACTCCGTCGATCTCGTCGAGTCGCGCCGCCAACTCCCGAGCGAGTCGCACACAGTCGTTCGCCAACCCCGCGAGACCGTCTGCGCCGAGCACAGCGGCGTGGATCGCCGTCCGCAGCGCGACCCACGCCTGGTTCGTACAGATGTTGGAGGTCGCACGCTCTTTCCGGATGTGTTGTTCCCGAGTCTGGAGCGTCAGCGTGAACGCACGACGGCCGGTCGCGTCCTCGCTGGCTCCGACGAGTCGCCCGGGCACCTGTCGGAGGAACTCCTCACGACAGGCGAACAGGCCGGTCCCCATGCCGTCCGCGGTCGGGAGCCCGAGCGAGGCACCCTCACCGACGACCACGTCCGCGCCGACTTCGGCCGGCGTCTCCAGCAGTCCCAGCGCGACCACGTCCGTGCCGTACGCGAACAGCGCGTCGTTCTCGTCGGCAATCTCGCCGACAGTCGACAGCGCGGGTTCGACAGCGCCGAACACGGTCGGTGTCTCCGCGTAGACCAACACGGTGTCGTCGTCTGCCGCTCGTGTGAGCGCGTCCGTGTCGACCGTCCCCTCGGCGTACGGGTACGTCTCGACGGTCAGATCCGAGCCGTCGACGTAGTTGTCCAGTGTGCTCCGCTTGCCGTCCCGGAGCGGCTCCGGCACCAGCACGGTCGTTCCACTCGCCGCTCGGACACGCTCGGCCAACAGCGCCGCCTCGCCCAACGCGGTCGCAGCGTCGTACATCGAGGCGTTTGCGACGCCCAGTCCCGTCAGCTCCACGAGCATCGACTGGTACTCGAAGAGCGCTTGGAGGAATCCCTGTGTGATCTCCGGCTGGTACTGGGTGTAGCTCGTCAGAAACTCCGAGCGCGAGGAGAGGTCGTCGACCACCGCGGGAACGTAGTGGCTGTAGTGTCCCCGACCGAGGAACTCGACCAACTCGTCGTTCTCGGCGAACGTCTCCCGCAGTTCCGTCACGACCTCGCGTTCGCTCCGCTGTGTGATGCCGAGTGAGCCCTCGAAGGCGACCTCGGCTGGGATGTCGAACAGCGCCGACTCCGAGTCGACGCCGAGGTCTTCGAGCATCGCCGCCGTCTCGGCGGGCGTGTGCGGCGCGAACGGCGTGCCGGACCGACGGCCGTCGCTGCTCACCGTCCGTCACCTCCGCCAGACGACTCCACGGCGAGACCACGAACGTCACCGTCGTCCACGTCTACGCACCGGTCGCTGCGTTCGCTCGTGAACATACGGCCGGTACGTATCCCGACGGTATCAGTCGTTCGTTACTGACCGCCAAGCCGCCGCTCTGCAGGGAATTCACTCGAGGACGAGTCTACTCTCTGGCGGGGGAGCGCTCTGAGCGTGGTCGACACGCCACCCGCTCGGAGTGCTGTCGGCACACAGCACACTCGAAACGGGACCGGCACGCGACCCACTTATCACGTCACGCGACCAACGAGAGACGTAGATGCGTCGTCGGTCACTCCGCACGGTCGTTCGCCGGTGGCTCCGGAGTCGCTACTCACGACTCCCGGCGCGACTCGACACCGCCGGAGTGCGACTGGAGAGTCTCGCTGCGAGACTCGGGCGTCTCACGGAGCGCACCCGCCGCGGACTCGGGCGTCTCACGGAGCGCGTCGGTGACGGGGCCGGTCGGCTCACGGAGCGGACCCGCGACGGACTCGAACGCGCGGTCGTGGCAGACCACACGCCGGACCAGATCGCCGCGAGCTTCGCGTTCGGCGCGTTCGTCGTCGCGCTGCCGACCGCCGGGACGGCGTTGGCGTTGTTCGCACTCGTCGGCTATCTGGTCGAGCGGGTGAGCAAACTCGCGCTGGTGGCGACGCTGGTGGTGTTCAATCCCCCCGTGAAGTGGGCGATCTACGGCGTGAGCTACTGGGTCGGCGTCCAACTCCTCGGCCCGGTGCCGGGCGTGTCCGCCAGTCCGGCTGTGGTGCGGAACGTCTCGCTGTCGGCCGGCAGCGCCGTCCTCGCGCGTCAGCTGCTGGGGAACCTGCTGGTAGCGACCGTGCTCGCGGTCGTCGGCTTCGCGCTCGTCCGCGTCGCCGTCGTCGGCTACTGCCGCCGCCACGAGTCGGTCGAGACTGCTGCCGAGACTGCCGAGGATCTGACCGCCGACTGACGCGTCGTGAGGGGCGCAAGCAGGCTCGACACGCGTGCCCGAGAGACGTGATTCGGCTGACCGAGGCTGGTCGCCCGAAGAGGTGTGACTCGGACAATCACTATCACTCACACCGAGATAGAGACGGACAGGGATGCGGGTGTGGTGGTTAGCGTAAAGCGCCACCACGCCCGGTTAAACACCGACAGCGTCAGTCGGTACGGAGTTCGTGGCAGTTCCGACACCGAGCCTCGTAGCGTTCCTCCGCGCCGACCACGATGGTCGGGTCGTCGACGTGGGCGGGTTCACCGTCGACGAAGCGTTGGTTCCGCGTGGCAGGCTCCCCACACTCCGCACAGATTGCCTGCAGTTTGTCGACGTACTCCGCGAGCGCGACCAGCTCCGGCACCGGGTGGAACGGCTCTCCGCGGAACGTCTGGTCCGTGCCACAGACGATGACGCGCCGGTGGTCTGCGGCCAGCGCCTCTGCCACGTCGACGAGCGTGTCGTCGAAGAAGTTCGCCTCGTCGATAGCCACGACTTTCTCCCCGTTCAGGTGGTCGCGGATGTCCCACGGCCCGTCACCCTCCGGCTCGATCACGGTCGCCTCCCACTCCCGCCCGGCGTGTGAGCCGATCTTGGTCGTCCCGTACCGCTCGTCGAGTGCAGGGGTAAACACTGCGACCTCCTGACCCGCGATCCGCGCGCGCCTGAGCCGTCGCAGGAGTTCCTCGGTCTTCCCGGAGAACATCGACCCCGTGATCACCTCGACGAACCCCGACTGGGTGATCTCGTGCATGCTGGTGTGGGTGTACGGTGGGAGGGTTAACTGTTGTCTTGTGCTCGCCACTCCGAACGCTCCGACGACAGCCACGGACGAACCCACGCAGCGGTGCGCTCGTGACTGTGCTCTCCGGAAGTTCTATTCGATACACACAGTATGTGCCCTCCGGAAGTTCTATTCGATACACACAGTACATTGAACCATGAGCAGCGTCTGGCAGACACGGAGAGACAGACGGCGCGGACAGGCGAGACTGGCGATGATTCTGGTCGGGATCGCTGCTGTCGCCGCGCTCGTGTTCCTCCTCGTCGTGGTCTTGGATCTCAGACTCGCGCCGTCGTTTTGACACTGCCACAAATCGACGCTCGTCAGTTTACTCCGTCACGGGTCCCCAGTCGTCAGTTCACTCCGTCACGGGTCCCCAGTCGTCAGTTCGCTCCGTCACGCATTACCCCTCGGCAGTCGAACGCGCAGTCGTGACAGAGACACTCGGAACGCCGGTGTTGGACAACCACCTCCACTTGGACCCACAGCGGGGACGCGGGATGGAGGCAGTCGACGACTTCGTCCGGCTGGGCGGGACACACCTGCTCGTCGTCAACAAGCCGTCGTGGCACCTCGGCGACCTGCCCGAGAGCGGCGACGACTTCGAGCACGTGTTCGAGACCACAGTCGAGACAGTCACGCGCGCCGACGAGCGACTGCCGGGACGGGCGTGGCCCGTTCTCGGGGTCCATCCGGGACTGATCTCGCAGTTGATCGACGCCGGTCACACGCCGGCAGCCGCAGGCGAGATCATGCGGGCGGGACTCGACCGCGCGGCGGCGTACGTCGCCGACGGGCGCGCACTCGCGGTGAAGTCCGGGCGGCCGCACTACGACGTGCCCGACGCGGTCTGGGAGGCGTCCAACGAGACCACGCGACACGCGTTCCGGCTGGGGGCCGAGCACGACTGTGTGGTCCAACTCCACACCGAGGCGAGCCGCGACCTCACGGAGCTTGCGACGTGGGCCGAGGAAGCGGGGCTCGAACCCCACCGTGTCGTGAAACACTACGCCTACGGGAAGTTGGCGGGACCGACACCCAGTGTGATGTGCGAACGCGCGTACCTCCAGACGGCGGTCGAGCGCGGGGAGCCGTTCCTGATGGAGACGGACTTCGTCGACGACCCGGACCGCCCGGGAGCGGTGATGGGACCGAAGACAGTGCCGCGACGCGTCCGCTGGCTGCTGGAATCGGGACACGAGGCGGCCGTCCACCGGGCGCACGTGGAGACGCCGCGTGAGGTGTACGGCATCGACACCGAGGCGACTCTCGACGACGAGGTGACTCTCGACGACGAGGTGACTCTCGACGACGAGACGACGTGACAAGCGTCGACACGCGACAACGTTGCGGCGCGACAACCGGTCGCACACGAGTGTGGACCGGCGCGGCAAGCGTCGACACCCAGCCGCAGGACGGCGTAGCGACTGGCGGCGTTCGGTGGCCGAGGGGAGTAAGCCCCCTTCTGTTCACCCCGACATTCGGCTGAGCGCCCACACCAGCCCCGCGCTCGCGCGCGGTCCTGTCCGGACTACCATCGGGCACTGTCGCGTCCCCGGCGTCACCCGGGGACACCACAGTGCCGTCGGTGTGGGCTTGCACCGGCGAGGATTCGCCGTTCCATCCGTTCCCGGAGGTCACAGAGCAGTCGCGTGTCGGTGACACCCGACGGTGCCGCGTCGTCGACCGCTCTCTCCCTCGGCGGGGTCTCCCGGCCCTCGCGGGACGGTTCGCGCGCCTCACAGGTCACACCGGGTGGTCTCGTTTCTGTTCCAGAGCCAGCCGTCTCCGACTCCGGGCTTGCGCCCGGTCGCCCGTCCGGACGGTGGGGGGACTTTCCTCGTGTCGCCACGGGGGTCGGGCTCCCTCTGCCACGTGGAACTAGCTGGGTCGGTGGCTTCAACCGTTCGTTTCCGGCGGTGGACTCGTGACCGACAGTCCGCGGACGCACGTGACTGCGCCACCTCCGCGGTCGAGTTGCCTCCCCACGAGCGCGGCTGTCGCGGCGTGGCGCTCTTCCAACGGGCGACTCGTGGGGAAGAGTTGAAGTCACCACGGACCGTGACACACGGTATGTCTCAGGCACGGGCCGTAGAACTCACATACCAGGACGGGGTACGCGCGGTCGAACTCGCTCGCGAAGCGGTGACGGCGTTCGTCCGTCGGGGTCAGCGCGAAGATCCGGGGAGCATGCGCGAGGCGTTCTACAACCGCACGGGGGCGTTCGTCCGGCTGAAGTCGACGCGTGGGCGCGGTCGACTCCGTGGGTGTGCCGGATCGTATCGCACGGACGACCAGTTGGGTCACGCGATTGTCGACGCGGCGATCGGCGCGGCGTCGTCCGACTCCGGCGGATCGGAGGTGGAGACGGGAGAACTCGACTCGCTGCGCGTCTCCGTCTGTGTCGTCGAGGACGTGACGCTGACCGACAATCCGGTCGACGACATCGAACTCGGCCGTCACGGTGTCGCCGTCGACTACGCTGGAGAACACGGCTGGCACTACCCGACCGTGCCGGTGGAGAACGGCTGGTCGGCACAGCAGTTCCTCTCGCGGACCTGCCGCAAGTCCGGGCTCTCTCCGCTCGCGTGGCAGGAGGACGACGCGGTCGTCACGCTCATCGACGGCCAAGTGTACCGTGAGCGGGCGGACGGCGGCAGCGTCGAAGAGCTCTGACAGCGTCGTCTGTTCTGACAGCGTCGTCTCGCCGGGAACACCCGACGAGAACAGTCCAGCAGGAAATCGATCTTCTGAGACGCTCTTTCACCCCCGAACAGCGAAAGTACAGTCGACGACCGCAGGCGGCCTGCGAAGTCTGAACGGTTTTGAGACGCGATCAATCAGTCACGCGTGCCGACAGTATCGTCTCATTCGAGCACCTCGGCGACGGCGTCGGCGAACACCGAGTATCTTGTTTTCGAACTGAAATACAATCGATAGCCGACAGGACCGAGACACGAACACTCACTCTCGTCGTCTGCTCGAACGACCCCACACGTGCCTTCGAGACGGCTGCTGAGCCGGATATTCGAGATAGTAATACGAGCAGTTCGTTCATCACTCGTTCGCATATGTCGGGAATTTGTGAGGACAAGGCTTATAGAATTGTGTCGTACAGTCACACACATGGACGGAGACGAGACCGACGCAGGAGCGTCGGACAGCACCCCCCGATTCGACACGCGGGCAGTGACGGCAGGCGAGCCCGGGCCCGGGACGGCACCCGGTGTCGAGGACGTCGTCGTTCCAATCCACCTCACGTCGACCTACGAGATTCCGGGGATCGACCCCGACGCGGAGCTGTCGGCCATCGACCCGGACGACGGGGAGTACATCTACTCGCGGCTCTCGAATCCCACGCGCAACGCCTTGGAGAACCGGATCGCCTCGTTGGAGGGTGGTGAATACGGGTTCGCGTTCGCCTCCGGCACGGCGGCGGTGACGGCCGCAGTGATGGCCAGCGTCGAGCCGGGGGACCACGTCGTGGCGTTCGAGGACCTGTACGGCGGGACACGGAAGATGCTGTCCGGGCTGTTCAGAGAGCGGCTGAACGTCTCCGTCTCTTTCGTCGACGCGACCGAGACCGCCGCAGTCGAGTTGGCGATTCGGCCAGAAACCTCGCTGTTGTGGATGGAGACACCGACGAATCCGTTGTTGAAGCTGTGTGACCTGCGAGAAATCGCGGCCCTCGCGGCCGACCACGGCGTGCGACTCGGCGTGGACAACACGTTCGCCAGTCCGGCGCTCCAGCAGCCGCTGGCGATGGGGGCAGACGTGGTGATCCACAGCACGACGAAGTACCTGAACGGCCACAGCGACTCCATCGGCGGGGCACTCGTGGCGAACGACGACGCGTACGCGGAGGAGATCGGCTACCTCCAGCAGGTTGCGATGGGGTCGATGCTCTCGCCGTTCGACGCGTACGTGGTGTTGCGCGGGACGAAGACGCTTCCGCTCCGTGTCCAGCGCCACGAGGCGAACGCGCAGGCTGTTGCGGAGCTGTTCGCCGACCACGACCGTGTCGAGCGTGTGTACTACCCCGGGCTCCCCTCACACCCGCAACACGAACTGGCGAGTGAACAGATGGACGGCTACGGCGGGATGGTGTCTGCCGAGTTCGACGCCGACGTGCCCGCAGTCCA
>CAKZQY010000279.1 GCA_937142015.1 uncultured Halobacteria archaeon | reverse complement strand
CAGAGCGTCTGAGCCGTCGGGTTTCGCCGCCGTCCATGGAACCATTCGCAGTAATTACTACGAGTGGAGAGACTGCTGCAGACGAGCAGACGCTGGGTTCGTCGTGGCACTCGGAGGAGTGGACGACAGAACGGATCGGGCAGTCCGACGGATCGCCCGCCGCGAGCAGATCACTTTCGTCGTTCCCCAGCGTGTATATCAACTCGGCAGATCCTCTCCGGGCGGCACACCCTGTGCGACCACCGTCTCGCCGTTCACGTAGCTCGCAGCGTCCGACGCGAGGAATCGCGCGAGGTCGGCAATCTCCCGGGACTCCCCGACACGGCGGTCGACAGTTTCGCGGTCGATCTCGTCGGCAGAGACACCCATCTGTCGTTCCACACCGGGCGTGGCGACGTAGCCCGGCGCGATACAGGTGACACGCACGTCGCGGTCGGCCCACTCGATTGCGAGCGAGCGGGTCAGATTCTCGATCCCGGCTTTCGCCGCCGCGTAGTGGCTCATGTACGGCGCGCCGCGCTGGCCCGCCACCGAGGAGAGGTTGATCACCACGCCGCCGCCGTCGGCGAGGTGGCCGGCTGCCTCCCGGGCACACGTCGCCGTGCCCGCGAGGTTGATGTCGAGAATCGTCTGGAACCCGTTCGCGGAGATGTCGTCGAACGACGCCATGAACGACGCGCCGGCGTTGTTCACCAGCACGTCGAGACTGCCGAACTCGTCGACTGTCACCTCGATCAGGGCGTCGACTGCGGAGGGGTCGGTCACGTCGCACTCGACGGCGACACACTCCCCGCCGGGGCCCGCCGAGATCGCCTCCGCGACCGGGTCGACGTTCTCCTGCTCGCGCGAACAGATCACCACGTCCGCGCCGTCCGCCGCGAACGTCTCCGCGATTGCGCGACCGATGCCGCTGGACGCGCCGGTGACGACCGCCGTCTGTCCCTCGACGGAGAACCGATCCGCAATCGCGGTCGGCGTGTCCGCCGGCTCCGGCTGCTCGCTCCCACCGTCGGCGAGGAGCCTCGCTGTCGACGGTGCCGCTGCCGCCGAATCGCTCTGCCACCTCGACGATTCTGCTGCCGCCGAATCCTCGTCAGTCGTTGGCACGCTCGGAGTGTCGGTGGCGGTCGACCTAAGTCTGTTCACACCGTCGCTCGCCGCGTGACAGTGGTCGCTCGTCGGAGGACAGTCGTCACTCGTCGGGAGACAGTGGTCGCTCCTCGACGTGCGTCTCCGGGTGTGAACCACGGAAACGTTCAAGAGTGGTCGTTGCCAATCACCGTCCAGTGAGCGCTCGTGTCACCCGACGCCGACTCTGAGACCCCGGAGCCGACGGAGTTGAAGTACGTCGGTCCGGCCACGGCCGAGGTGATCGCAGGAGCGTCGTTCGGTCCCGAGGCAATCGTCGAGAAGACTGTCTCGTTCAGTATGTTACTGGACGCGGGTGTCAACCCGGGTGTCGCGGCGCGCATTCGTCGGGAACACTCACTGCCGTGGTCCTTCGAGACAGAGGATCGTCGGGACCTCGACCGCCGCTCCTCACAGGTCCGTGGGCTGGGTGACGGCGAGCGTGCGTGGGTCTCCGCCTCTGCGGGTGACTGGACCGAGGAGGACCAGCCTGCCGGCGTGGAGGAGACGAGCGGACGAACGCCCACGAACGTGGGGTCGTCTGCGGACACAGGGTCGTCCACGAACGCAGGATCGTCTGTCGACGCAAGATCGTCTGCGGACGCAGGGTCCTCCACGGACACAGCCGGACGGACAGACACGAGCAGCGGTGAGACTGCGAGTGAGACGGGAGACAGTTCGACTCCAACTGTCGAGTCGTCGGGCGACTGGGTGACTGCCGACACGGGTGAGGAGACGGAGCGACGCGACCGGCAACAGGAGTCGGGATTCACCAACGAGTGGCCCGAGACGGCTCGACCGGACGACGACTCCTCTGCGGACGAGTGGTCTCCCGAAGACGTGTTGACGTCGGACTCTGGTGGAGACACCGACTCGGAGGAGAACGACTGGCCGGATCTGTTCGGGCAAGAGAGCGACACCACGAGCGACAGCGAAACTGACGGGTCCTCCGCGCCCAGTGAAGCGAGCGACGCGTCTCCGGGTGGTGGAGCACACGGTCCGTCTGCGTCGGACGAGACAGATCACACGGCGACACCGGGAGAGGCGGACAGTACGGCGGCACCAGCGGAGACGGGCAGTACAGCGACACCAGCGGAGACGGGCAGTACGGCGACACCAGCAGAGGCGGACGGCTCCGGCGACCCAGTCGAGGCCGAGACGGCGTGGCGGCAGCGTTCGGCACCCGTACCCGTCTCGGCGCTCGACGAGGTGGACCGGGAGATCCAGCGAACGCTCGCCGACGCCGGCATCACCTCTGTACGCTCGCTGGCGACCGCCGACCCCGCCGCCGTCGCCGACGCGCTCGATCTCGACGAGTCCGAAATCGCCGAGTTGCGCGAGACTGCCCGGTCGTTCGGGGGATGAACCGGAGCAATAATACCGAGAGAATACCCACGTACGACCGTGCCGAAGATAAGCGTCGAGATCCCGGGTGAGCTGTTGGAGGATCTCGACGAGCACGTCGGCGAGGACGGGAAGTTCGTCAACCGGAGCGACGCGGTGCGGGCGTCGATCCGGAAGACGCTGGACGTGCTCGACGAGATCGACGCCCGGCACGGACGATTAGAGCACCGGAAGACGACCACCACGACACACGCCGTCCGCGACGCGCGCGGCGACCCGCCGGGTGTAGCCGTGGACGACGAGACAGAGGAACGTTCGACCGACGAGGAGACGAGACCGAGTTCGACCGACGAGGAGACGAGACCGAGTTCGGCCGACGAAGGCGACAGCACGGGGAGCAGCGAGCATGGCAGCTGAGACGGCCACAGAGCCGCGACGGCTGCGGGTGCCAGTCGCGGCGATCCTCCTGACAGCGCTGTTCGTCACCGCGCTCGTCACCGCACAGGTGATCTCCGCGAAGCTGCTCGTGCTCGCGCTGCCAGTGTTGGGCGCAGTCACGGCTCCAGGCGGGACGTTGGCGTACGCAGTGACGTTCTTCGCGTCGGACTGTCTCTCGGAGCTGTACGGCAAGCGCTACACACGAGCGGTCGTCAACGTCGCCTTCGGGATGAACTTCGTGCTGCTCGCGTTAGTGTGGGTCACCATCGGTCTCCCGGCCGCACGCGGCTCTGTCGATCCCGACGCCTTCCGCACGGTGTTGGGGCTGTCGACGAACGTCGTCGCCGGCTCGCTGGCGGCGTACGTCGTGAGCCAGAACTGGGACGTGATCGTGTTCCACCGCATCCGCGAGGCGACTGACGGCGCGTCACTGTGGCTCCGCAACCTCGGCTCGACGGCGACCAGCCAGCTGCTCGACACGGTGATCTTCACCGTCGTCGCGTTCCTCCTCGCGCCGGCGGTCGGCGTCGGTCCGTCGCTCCCGCTCGGGGTCGTCGGCTCGCTGATCCTCGGCCAGTACGTACTGAAGCTGCTGATCGCGCTCGTCGACACGCCGTTCGTCTACGCCGCCGTCGGCGCAGTGCGTCGCCGTGCGGCTGCTGGCGGCCCGACGACTGCCGACTCGTGACCGTTCGGCGGTGACGATCCCGCCACCGCTCGGAGGAGTTACGAGGGCTGGCGACGATGGTCCGCGTGTGAGCAGACGACTGTTCGTCTCCGTCGACCTCCCGCCAGCGCTGTCCGACGCTGTCGCGGCCGCACAGGACACCCTCCCAGACGCCGATAGCCTCCGGTTCACCGACCCCGCGCAAGCGCACGTCACGCTGACGTTCCTCGGCGACACGGAGCCCGACCGCGTCGACGCGGTCACCGACGCCGTCGAGCGAGCGGTCGCCGACGCCGACACCGGCCCGTTCTCGGTCACCGTCGGTGGCCTCGGAGCATTCCCCTCGCACGAGTACATCAGTGTCCTCTGGACGGGTGTCGAGGAGGGAGCCTCGTCGCTCGAACGGCTCCACGAGGCAGTAGAGCGGGAGACGACGGCGCTCGGGTTCGACGCTGCGTACCACGACTACACCCCGCACGTCACGCTCGCGCGAATGGACGACGCTCGCGGGAAAGCGGCGGTCCGAGAGACGCTCCGCGAGGCCGATCCGACCGTCGGGACGTTCACCGCCGAAGAAGTCAGGCTGAAGGAGTCGACGCTCGACGAGACTGGTCCGACCTACGAGACCGTAGCGAGTGTGGATCTCTGAGACCCGTGGCGGTGTCGACCTCTGAGACCCGTGGCGAGTGTCGACTCCTGAGACCCGTGGCGAGTGTCGACTCCTGAGACGGTCGCTGACGAGCCACAAGACTGACCACCCCCCGCGTTTTGGGTCCCGAGCGTGCCCTCCACCGCCACCGCCTGCAGAACGCTCCTCGTGTCCTCACTGTTCGTCCTCTCGGCGACGGTCGGCGTCGTCGCTCCGGCTGGTGCGGCCCCCGCGACTTCGCCGACCGACTCGCACTCGCCGTTCGAACCGCCACCGGCAACGGGGGAACTCGACCCGCACTCTGCGTTCGAACCGTCTCCGACAGCCGGTGAGACCGATACCGCAGTTGCCTCGTCGTGTATCGCCGGTGACGGCGGATCGTCGGCCACTCCGCTCGGATCGTCGGCCACCCCGCTCGGATCGTCGGCTACCCCGCTCGGGTCGTCGGCCGACACTCGACAGACGACTCCCGTGAGGCCCAGTTCAGTGGTGTCCACTCCCGTGAGTCCCGCTGCGGCCAACGAGACACGGGACACGACCGTCGCGGAGGGCGACGTGGCGGTCGTTCCGCTGTCGCTCCCGGCGGGCGAGAACGCGACCGTCACCGTCGTCGAACAGACTGACAACCGGACGCGCGGCGACGCCAACCGGACGCGGGACAGCGCCAATCGGACGCAGGGCGACGAGACGACCGCCGACGGCGCGAACCGAACCGAACAGACCACCGAGTCACGCTACGTCGGCCGCTTCCGCGTCCACGACGACGGCGACGGCCGGACGACGCTTCTCGTGAACAGCTACCGTGCCGGCGGACGCGACCCCAGCGACCTCGGTGACCACCTCGACACCGTCGCTCCGAACGCCTACGCCGTCGACGAGTCCGATACGCTCGACAGATCGGTCGGGAACGACAGTGCCAGAAGCGGTGGCGACAGTACAGACGAGAGCGGAGCCACGCTCCCAGCAAACACGACAGCGACGTTCGACGCCGGACGGTACACCGTCACCGTCACCGCAGACGGGCGTGTCGTCGACAACCACACGATCACCGTAACACCGCCGAACGTCGGCAACGCGACGCTGTTCCGCGCTCGCCCGTCGGTGTTCGAGACTGCGACCGCCTCGTCGGTGTTCGAGGCTGCGACCGCCTCGTCGCTCCGACCTAACGAGTCCGACGGGCGGTTCGCGCCGCTCGCCGAGGGTGAGTACGGTTCCGCCGTGATCCGCGGTGAGACGCTCCTGATCCGCCTCGACGCCCCGAGCCTCCTCGGCGTGATCGCTGCACAGGACGGCAGCACGCCGACGGAGCGATTCCTCGCGCTCCACGAGGAGCGAGGGCCCTCGACACCGGTGACAGTCGAGATTTTTGGCCCGTGTGGCGGCATCCAACTCGCAGAGACCGCGGCCGAGGGTGGCCTCCACGTAGTGACGGACTACGAGACCGGGGTGGTGACACTGCTGTTCGACACCGAGCGGTTCGCCGGACTCGATGCGGGCGGACAGACGTTCGAGGTCGACGCCGAGAGTGACGGTCGACTGGCACGACAGCTGAGCGGTCTGACTGGCGAGTTCCGTGTCGACGAGCCAGAGACGACAGTCGACGGCGGCCGCACCCTATCGCTGTCGGCGAGTACGAACGCGACCGTCTCCGGGACGACGCGGCTCTTGCCCGGGTCCCGGGTGACGCTCCACCTCTCCTCTCGTGTGGACGCCGGACGCGACTGGACGGCGACGGGGAAGGTCGGCCCGAACGGCAACTTCTCGGTCGTCGTCGACCTCTCGAACGCCTCGACGCCGAACCTGTTCGTCGGGAGGGTGGCTGGCGAGCGGTTCACCGCGACGGTCGGCGAGCCCGACCCCGTGAGTCAGACACCGTTCGTCGACACTGCAGTCGCCAACTGGGAGTGGTACGTCTCCGGGTCGACGGACACCGGCAGGGAGCTGCGGGTCCGCGAGTACCCGTACGCTGCCGACTTCCTCGTCGTCTACGAGTTCGAGCCAGAGCGGGAGACGTACCACGCAGTCGGCAGTGTCGACAGTGACGAGGACGCTATCGCCGTCGACTCTGACGAGTCGCCACGGTGGTTCCTCGCTGTCGCGCACCGTGACGGCGACGGCGACGGGGAGTTCGACGGGCCGGCGACGGACCCCCCGTACCGAGTGGACGGCGCTGCGGTGTCCGACTGGGTCGCTAGCACGACGCCCGGACTCGACACGCCCGAGACCGCGCCGCCGCCGTTGAACGCGACTGGCGTCTCACTCCCGTCGTGGATGCGAGACGACCCCGAGACAGAGACGGCGACTCCAACACCGACGACTACTGAGTCTCCAACGCCACCGACGACGACCGGCTCACCGACCCCACCGGGTGTCACCGACTCACCGACACCGACACCCGCATCACACACACCCACACAGACGAGGAGCGGAGGACAGACCGTTACTCGCGGGCAGACGACGACCGGCACGCCCGGGTTCGGCACGCTCGCGGCGGTCACGGCGCTCGTCGCTCTCGCGTTGGTCGCCGCGACGAGACGACGTGGTCGGTGACTGTGACGACCGACACTGTCGCTCGTCGGCGGACGGGGTCACTCCTCGCCGCGGTCGAGATACTCCTGTTGAACGGCGACCACCTCGCCGGAGTCGGCACAGTCGGCGTACCGTGCGAGCGGCTCGGCGTTGAGTTCCGCGAACGTCTCGCCCCACCGGACTGCGGACAACAACTGCTCCGCGTGGTCGGACTCGCCGAGAATCCACAGACCCGCAGCGAGCGCCTCGACGGTGGTCAACTGGAACGGCTTGCCGAAGTTGACCGGGTTGGCGGCGACGAGGTACGGGAGCGCACGGTGCTTCCCCGGGAGTGAGAACCGAGCCTCCTCGGCCGACTCCCACGAACAGTCGAGCGCGACGAGGCTGTCGTGGTCGGCGTCGGCCGGCGAGAGCGCACGCTCCGCGTGCGGGTTCAAGACGACGCCGTACGGTGTCGCTCTGTCTGTCCTGTGCAGGGTGGCCCGGTCGTGGCGCGCGAGCTGCCGTGCGGTACACTTCTCCGGGTCGTCGTCACCCTCGTACCGGACGTGTACGTCCACGGTCGTCGTCGGTGGGGGAGGGTAAAAAGTGGCGAGTTTGGCGGCGAGAGAATGAGTGGTGACTCGCTCTGTCATAGTGATTACTGCGAATAGTTCCACGGAGGGCGTCGAAAACCGACGGCTCAGACGCTCTGCTCACCGACACGAGTCGCCACGGCGGTAAAGACTCGCAGTAATCACTATCAGCCACACGCCCGAGAGCGACAGTACGACCGTATCACTCGTCCCCTCTCGACCGTGATTCGAAAACGAGTTCGATGTGGTCGATCTCGGTGCGCTCGAGGATGTCGTCTCCGTACCCGCCGTCGCCGAACTCCGCAGGATTCGGTGTTGCGAGCTCGATTTCTCCGTCGAGGTGGACGGCGACATCGTGCGCGTCTAGTACGATGTAGAAGTCTTCTTTATCATCACGCTTCAATTCAGACAGTTCCCCGTGGAGATCTGGATAGCTGTCGATCCGAATCCATCCGTGTAGTGACCGATACAGCGTCTGTTTCCGCTCTTCTGCTCGTCTCTCGATCTCTGTGACCAGTCGCCTGAGCCGCTTTTCCACCTCTCCAACGTGCTCTCCCTGTCTTCCCTCGTAGAAATCTTCCAAGAAACGCCACGAGGGATTGTCCCGACGGTCGATACCCGACCGAATGTCGTCAATGTCACTCTCTGACAGACGACCTGCGTGATCAGATTTCAACTCCGCAACGTGTCTCAGGACTGCACTTCTGTGTCTCTCTACTAGTTCCGACTTCTTTTTGCCGTATATGTCTTCTACCTGCTTAGTAGCGAAAAAGTCTTTTGAGCCAGAGTGTACGTAGTCGTTGCACTTTTTAAATTGTGGGTCGACGAAGAAGCAGTACCCGAGGACGATCCCTTTGTCGAGGAACGCGTTCGTCGGCATCAGTCGAGGTCCTCAATTTCTTCGAGTATCGTCTCGTTGTACGACTCGGCAACGTCTTCGAGTGCTCCTGTCGACTCCGTCAGTTCGATTGCCTCCGTTCGCTTCGACTCGACGGACGATTTGAACGCTGCCGGCTTCTCTCGGGCCTCGCGTGCCCACATCTGTATCGTGCGAGGCTCGATGTGTTGGTGTCTCTGGAACCGGAGATAGACGACAGACACAGCCTCGATCATCTCTTCGAGAAACTCACGGAGTTCTGTGGCGGGAGTTTCGGCGTCGACGAGCAGGCGAAACGTATCGTCCCAGAGGAGGTACTCGTCGTACAGCAACTCGTACTCCTCCGCCGGGAACCGTTCTACCATGGTGTCGAGTACACTCGTGACGTTTGTTTTCCTCCAGGCGTCTCCGTGCGCGCTCAACGACGACTGCTGTCTGTGCGTCTTGCTCTTCGCGTTCAAGACTTCCCGTAGATCACGGTACGACGCGACGAAGTCGTTCGGGGAGTACTCACGATACTGCAACGCTTCGAGTTCTCGCCAGCCCTTCGATCCGTGTTCCTCGACGACACGCCACGCTGCCGACCGTACTTCGCGCTTGAGTTCGGTGTCGACGTTCGAGAAGTCTGATTCGTCGATACGTTCTGCCGGGTAGTACGCTCTCCCCTGTCTGTGGTTCGAGGTTGGAGAGAACGCAATCTGTTCCTCGAAGGCACTCTCGCGTATCGTCTCCCCGTAGAAGTACCAGTAGGACGGTAACCCGACGTCGATACCTCTCTCGTTGCGGAGGTACCTGTCTGCGAGTGTCGTCAGCTTGTGATAGGCTGTGCGTCCGAGTTCACCGCTCCCTTCTTCGTGGTACACGGAGAGAACAGAGTACGCGAGGTACTCTGCGGGTCCGAGATCTCGTGAGTCGACGCGGGTCGAGCTGTCGTCGGCCATCAGTTGTCTGGTGGGTGCTGCGGACGAGTGGGGTCTGTCGCCGTCGTTCGGAACCGTCTGTCTACTCACTCGACATCGTTGTCGGAGGTATATTATAATTTCCTCCTCGATGCACCCTCTCGAAGGAGACACGTCGCGTCAGCACGGACGGACGTGTCCCCAACGGTACTACTCTTCGACCATCGCCATCGCCGCGTCTAGGTCGTCGGCCGTCTCGACAGTGAGTCCGTCGATCTCGCCGATCTTGCTCCGAATGGCGATGTCTTTCAGATCCTCGGAGACGACGATCCAGCGGTCGATACCGAGCTGTGCGCCGGCCCGAGCGGCCTCCTTCGTCTTCTCGAACAGGTCACTCCCCATCGCAGAGTCCATTCGGAGGACGGAGACGTGTGTGTCTACCTCCGACTGTGCAGCGAGCTGTTGGAACCGCTCGCTCGCCTCCGCGAACGCTTCCTCGTCGTTCGGCATCTCTGCCGGGAACTCTGCGACGACTGCGCTCCCTTCGACGTAGAGCTGTAGGTCTGCCGTCGACATACTAGCTTTCAATTTCTTCGAGTAATAGAATCTTTTTGGTTGCCAATATACGAGTTTCGGACGGCTAGAGGTCTCGCTTCCCGTAATATACTGTGAAGAGACGAGTGCTCGTGGTGTCGGCCACGAGAGCAGCAACCGGCGTCGACACCCTCGGCGTGAGACGCGCGGTCGGCTACTCCTTCTCGCCAGCGCCGACAGCCGCCTCGCCGATCTTCTCGGTCCCTTCGATAAGTTCCTGTCCGTTCATGTACGGCCGGAGCGGCTCGGGAACAGTGACAGTGCCGTCCTCGTTCTGGTAGTACTCCACGATAGCGACGAGGACGCGGGGGATAGCGACACCCGAGCCGTTGAGCGTGTGGAGGTACTCCGCCGACTCGTGGCGTTCGGGTCGGAATCGGAGTCCAGCACGTCGGGCTTGGTAGTCGCCGAAGTTCGACACCGACGACACTTCGAGCCAGCGTCCGCCGCGGTCCGGCCCCTCCTCGGTGTCGTCCGCCGGTGCCCACACTTCGAGGTCGATCTGGCGTGCCGCCTTGTCACCCATGTCGCCCGTGCAGATGTCGAGCACACGGTACGGGAGCTCCAACTGCCGCAACACTTCCTCGGCCTCGTCTAACAGCGCCCACAGCCGGTCGTCGCTGTTCTCCGGCCGCGTGAAGTTGACCAGCTCCACCTTGTTGAACTGGTGGACACGGACGATACCGCGGGTTTCCGTGCCGTGTTCGCCCGCCTCGCGCCGGAAGTTCGGGGTGTACGCCTGGTGTTTGACCGGGAGGTCGTCGTCGAGCAGGATCTCGTCGGCGTACATGTTCGTCACCGGCACCTCCGCCGTCGGACACAGCCAGAGGTCGTCGTCGTCGTACTCTTCCTGTTCGTCGCCGCCGACGCGGTAGGCGTCCTCGTTGAACTTGGGCAGTTGCCCGGTGCCGCGCATCGACCGGCTGTTGATCGGAATCGGCGGGAACAGGTCCGTGTACCCCTGCTCGCGGTGGAGATCCAGCATGAACTGGATCAGGGCGTGCTCCAGCCGCGCGCCGGCTCCCTTGGTGAAGTAGAACCCGCCGCCGGTCACCTTCGCCCCACGCTCGAAGTCGAGGATGTCCAACTCCTCACCGAGGTCGTAGTGTGGCTCCACGTCCGCGGGCACGTCACGGAGGTCGTCGAACCCCTCGCGGCGTCGCTCGACGTTGTCCGCCTCTCCCTCGCCGTCCGGCACGTCGTCGTCCGGAATCTGTGGGATGCGGAGGAGCGCATCCTCCAGTTCCGCTTCCAGTTCGTCGGCACGCTCCTCGACGCGGTCGAGCTCCGCTTTGAGCTCCTGTGAGCGCTCGATAGCCTCCTCGGCCTCCTCCTCGCGGCCCTCGGCTTTCAGCTCGCCGATGCGGTCCGACACCTCGTTGCGCTCGTGTCTGAGGTCGTCACCCTCCGCCTTCAGTTCGCGCCACTCCTCGTCGACCGCGAGCACCCTGTCGAGGTCGATCTCCGTCTCGCCGCGTCGGTCGAGCGCCTCGCGTACCGTCTCCGGGTTCTCCCGGAGGTACTGTCTGCCGATCATTTAAGTGACCGTTCTGTCGCCCTCGACAAAACCGTGTCGGGTCCGTTCGAACAGTTGACAGGGTGTGTGGCCACGTCGCAACGGAACCCGAGGAGTGAAACCCGGGGGCGTCGAAGCGGACGGCATGGCGACAGAGACCGTCACCAGCGACAAGGGAATCGGACTCACCCTCGCGTTCGGGGTGCTCGCAGTCGTGAGCGCCGGGGTGATGCTGTTCGGCGGGTCACAGGCGATCATCGCGTGGGGGTTCGCGGCGGCGATGATCACCGCGGCGCTCGCGGTCGTCGCTGTCCAACTGTTCGATACGTGATCAGCCGTCCGAGGACTGCCCACGCGTCCGATGCGCGACCAGCCGTTCAGTGTGGTAGCCGGCCGCGTCCCCGTCGAACGCCGTTGTGAGGCCCGTCACGGGGTCGTGACAGCCGCCGCGAACAAAGTGTTAAGAAGTTACACCACGTAGCTCGGGTGAGAGCGATGACGGAGTACACGGACGAGGAGAAGCGGATCGTCGCGTACCTCCGCGACAGCGTCGCGCGTGGCGAGCAGTACTTCCGCGCGAAGAACATCGCCGACGCGATCGGGCTGTCCGCGAAGCAGGTCGGCACGCGACTCCCACGGCTCGCAGAGAAGGCCGACGAGGTAGACATCGAGAAGTGGGGTCGCGCTCGGTCGACGACGTGGCGCGTCGAACTCCCGTAGCCCGTTCTCTACCGGACGACGACGAGTGGCAGTCGTCGTCCCGTCGTTGGATACTGTCGGTCACGAGCCACCGAACCCGGGGTCGACAGAACCGGGTGGGGACGCGTTGGAACCCCGAGTGAGACGCAACAACCTACCGGCACTCGTGACCGACGGTAGAGACCCGCCCGCTTTTTTCCTCTGCCGTGCTAAGCTGCTCGTATGACCGTGCGGGCCACCCGGGAGTTCGAGTTCGAGACGACACCGGACGAGGTGTGGGCGTTCATCTCGGACCCGGAGCAGCGAGCGGGCGCGATCAGCGTCGTCGACGGCTACGAGGTGACGGGGCCAGAGACGGCGGTGTGGCACGTCGCGCTACCGGTGCCGGTGATCAGTTCGACGATCGACGTGGAGACGGAGGACGTTCGCAAGGACCCGCCGACACACGTGACGTTCGTCGGGAAGTGTCGCGCGTTCCGTGTCACGGGAGAACACACCGTCGAGGAGTTGGACGACGGCCGGACACGGCTGTACAACGAGTTCGTCGTCGAGGGACGGCTCCCGGGCGTCGAGTCGTTCTTCCGTCGGAACCTCGACGGAGAGATGGACAACCTGGAGGCGGCGATGCGGGCTGCCACAGAGACGGAGGCGTGAGCCGTGCGGCTCGCGCTCGCACAGCTGTCTCCGGCGGCGGGCGCTGTCGAGCGGAACCGACGGCGCGCACGCGAGGCTGTCGAGACCGCCGCCGACCGTGGTGTCGACCTGCTCGCGCTGCCAGAACTGTGGGACGTGGGCTACTTCGCGTTCGACGCCTACGAGCGCGCTGCCGAGTCGGTCGCCGGTGAGACGCTGTCAGAACTCGCCACGCTCGCCGACGAGCACGACCTCGCGCTGGTCGCCGGCACCGTCGTCGAGGGTCTCGCCGCCTCTGCGGCGGACGGGATCGACACCCCAGCAGAGGAGGGGTTGGCGAACACCGCCGTCGTCTTCGACGCCGACGGCCAGCGGCGGGCGACCTACCGGAAACATCACCTGTTCGGCTACGAGTCAGCAGAGGCGCAGCTACTCGAACCCGGCGAGGCGTTACCGACCGCCGAGATCGGCGGGTTCACGCTCGGCGTGACCACCTGTTACGATCTGCGGTTCCCCGAGCAGTTCCGCGCGATGACGGACCGTGGTGTGACGCTCGTGGTCGTCCCCAGCGCGTGGCCGTACCCACGCGTGGAACACTGGCAGACGCTCCCGCGTTCTCGTGCCGTCGAGAACCTCGCGTACGTCGCCGCCGTCAACGGCGTCGGCACCGTCGCGGACGGCGACCTGCTCGGCCGCTCGACCGTCTACGACCCGTGGGGGACGACCGTCGCGGCAGCCGCGACCGAGCCGACGCTGATCACCGCCGAGATCGACCCCGAGCGCGTCACGACCGTCCGCGAGGAGTTCACCGCGCTGGACGACAGACGCTCGTACTGATCCTGTCGACTTCGACTCCCCGACCACCACCCATTTCAGTTCGGCGGGCGATACGGAGACGAGAGCCGTCACATGCCAGACGCCGACGAGACGCCGACAGGAGACGACGCCGACGGGAGCCTCACGGGGGGCGACACAGACACGGAGAGTGACTCGCGGGAGTTCGGTCGGATCGTGGGGAAGTTCGCCGGCTCGCCCGGTCAACAGACGGTCGTCAGACTCCTGTTGGAGCGTGGGTTCTCGGTCAACGAGGACGGGCGCGTCGTCTCCGGCGGGATCGAGATCCCCGACACGGGGATCGCACGCGAGGCGGGCGTGGACAGACGCGTCGTCGACGCGACGACAGACGCGATCCGCGACGACGAAGAGCTCCGGCGCATCTTCGAGAACATCGCCGCGATTCCGAGTCTGAAGGATCTCGCACCCGTGCTCGGGCTGACCGTGCTCACTGTCGAGGTCGGGGACCCGGAAGCGTCGGGGATCGTCGCCGAGATCACCGGACTGCTCGCCGACCGCGGGGTGTCACTGCGACAGGTGTTGTCCGACGACCCGGAGTTCGCCGACGAGCCGATGCTGTACCTCATCACCGACGAGGACGTGCCCGGCGACCTGCTCGTCGAGATCCGCGAACTGCCGTACGTCCGGCGCGTCGAGTTTTGAACCGCGCTGTGTCCCCGCAACGTGAGTACGCCCACCGACCGACTGACGCGAACTGTGTCGCTCATCGGCCGAGTGACGCGAACTGTGTCGCTCATCGGCCGAGTGACGCGAACGGTGTCGTGTTCGACCGCGACCGACGGGTGTATCAGCCGTCGCGGCGAACGGGGAAATCGAGATGAGCGACACAGCGAGCGGCCGGACCGAGGAGACGGCGACGCGTCTCCTGCGGATCGTCGGCGTACAACTCGCCGTCGTCTCGGCGGCGATCCACCTCTGGTGGGGGCTCCCCCGTGCGCTGGTCTACCTGCGTGTCGGGACTGTCGCCGACCCACGACCGTACCTGTTCGTGGTCTCGGCAGTCGCCGTCGTGGTCGGCGTGGCGTGGCTGTACGCCGGCGGACCGCGTCGGAAACTGTACGCGCTCGGCGCGAGCGTGATGGCGCTGTACGCCGTCGGCTACGTCTGGTGGCACCTCGGCGGCCACGGCGGCGCGATTCCCGGTGTGCAGGGGTACGGCCACCCCGACCTCTCGAATCTCGGTGTGCTGTTGTCCGACGGCCACCTGTTCCGCCCGCTCGACGCGCTGGCGATGGTCACACAGCTCGGCGCGCTCGCCTGCTTCCTCGGCTTGCTGTTCGGCCCGGTCGCGGAATCGGCAGACACTCCGGCAAGCGACGCTGAGAGCGCCTGATTCGGTCGTTCGTAGACCACTCTCACCGACAGTGCGACGAGACACGTTCACGCTCGATCCCGGCGAGATGGGGATTCCCGACGACCGTCTCTGCCGGAACAATCGCTTCCCGACGGCCGTCTCGTCGGGACAACCACTTCCCGACGGCAGTCTCACGGTGCGTATGGACACGTACCGCACCGTCGGCGAACGGGCGACAGCGTCGTTCGAGGTGCGCGGCTCCGAGTTCCTCGGCCACGTCGCACCCGCGGCCGACCCGACGGCTGCCGAGGCGTTCGTCTCGACCGTCCGCGCGGAGTACGACGACGCGACCCACAACGTCCCCGCGTACCGCGTGCCTGTCGACTCGGGGTCCGGCTCTGCTTCCGACGGGTCTGCCCCAACCGCAGACGACTCTGCCCCAACCGCAGACGACTCTGCCCCAACCGCGGACGACTCCGCCCCAATCGCAGACGACTCCAGCACAGTCACAGACGACTCCTCGTCCACTGCTGCGACTGACCAGACGTCGACTGCGGAGAGAGCGGGAACGAGTCGAACACCGACTGGTGACGGGATGCTCAGAGAGTACAGCAGCGACGACGGCGAGCCGTCCGGCTCTGCGGGGAAGCCAGCGCTGAACGTGCTCCAACAGCGCGACCTCCGCGGTGTGGTCTGTGTCGTCACGCGCTACTACGGTGGCACCAATCTCGGCGTCGGTGGGCTCGCTCGTGCCTACTCCCGAGCGGTGAAGGAGGCGGTCGACGCGGCGGGTGTGGTGGAACGACGACCGCGCGAGCAGTTCGCCGTCACCGTCGCGTACGACGACTCGGGCAGCGTTCGCGGACTGCTAGAGAGTGCGGGCGTCGAGTTCGACGCCGACTACGCCGAGCGAGTGACGTTCGTCGTCAGCGTCCCGACCGACGAGGCGGCGGCGCTGCGCGACGAGATCAGATCCGCGACCTCCGGTCGCGCCGACATCGACTGATACGGTCGTGCGTAGACCGTTACCACCGACGACTGACAGGGGGCACCGCAGCGACGTGATACCGCCCGATAC
>CAKZQY010000278.1 GCA_937142015.1 uncultured Halobacteria archaeon | reverse complement strand
AACGCGGTACCGTCCGGTACTCCGTACCTACTCGAAAATCCCTACGCACGACCCTGTGACGCGGCGCGGCCGTTGTCACTGAACCAGCGTTTATACCGGAAGCCGACGCAGGTGGGGCCATGAGAGAGCACACACTCGCGCGAGCTCTCGTCGCTGCTGTCTGTCTGTTGTCTGTGACAGCGAGCGTCGGAGCGGTCGTCGGAGCGAGCACCGGCGTACCAGACCAGTCTGCCGCGAACACGGGAGGCGGGTCGACACTGCCCGCGAACGCGGGAGGCGGGCCGACACTGCCCGCGAATGCGGGGGGCGGGCCGACACCGCCCGCAAACGCGGGGGGCGTGCTCGCTGCGTCGGACGCGACCGCCGGACGGATCGAGATCTCGGACGTGACAGTCGACGAGATCGTCGTCGACGGCGTGACACAGGGTGACGAGACGACGAGTGTCGACGCGACGTTCACCGCGACGGCAGTCGGGATCGACGGCGAGGAGGCGAGTTTCGACCTCCGTGTCGTCGACGAGGAGACGGGTGTGGTTCTCGGCACGGTCGAAGGCGAGGCAGAGACGGAGGGCACGGAGTTCGACGTGGAACTCCAGCGTACGCCCGACCGCGCGCTGTTCCGCCGGCCCGACGCCTACGACTTGGAGTTCGTCGCGGTCCACCACGCCTCCGGTGAGGAGACGACAGAGGAGGTGACGGTCGACGTGTCTCTCGACGCGGACGCGGGCGAAGTCGTCGCCCTCCCGGAGCGACCGACCTACGAGGACACGGTGACACTCGACGGGAGTCGCCTCGACACGGACAGCTACGACTGGTTCGTCTACCACGAGGAGACGGAGGAGGTGGTGGTGAACGAGGAGGGCGACACCGAGGTCTCGTTCGATCCGATCCGCCGCGAGAACGACGGCACGGACGCGTTCGAGTTCTCGGTCAGCGACGCGAGCAGCACAGTCGTCGCCGACGGACAGGTGGTCGTCTTCGACGACGACACGTTCGACCCGGAGCTGTCAGTCGGGACGTTCCGCGTGCCGGAGGAGGTCACGGAGGGTGAGGCGGTGACCGCCGAAGTCGACCTGCTGAACGACGGGAGAGCCCTCGCCAACTACGTCGTCCGCTGGCGTGTCGACGGCGAGATCGTCGAGACCGCCGCAGACGAGGTCTGGTACCGCGACGCGGACGACGAGGACGCGGTCGAAGACACGGAGTCGGCGTCGTTCTCACTCTCCCCTGGCACCCACGAGATCACGGCGGTCGTGATCGACAGCCGCGGTGACCGCCACGAAGTCAGCCAGACGGTCACCGTGAGCGAGAACGACCCGCCGAGAGCGACAATCGACGCCCCAGACAGCGTCGTCGTGGGCGAGTCGATCACTGTCGACGCGAGCGGGTCGACCGACCCGGACGGGGACAGTCTCCGCTACGAGTGGGACACGGACGGAGACGGGGAGTTCGAGCGGACCGACGGCGCGACTGTCGAAGTACAGTTCGACGAGACCGGCACACAGACCGTCGTCGTGCGCGTCCGCGACGGGGCGGGGGCGTCGAGCACCGCGACGGCCGAGGTACGCGTCGAGTCACGAGCGCGGACACCGCCGCTGTCGGTGCCGTTCACCGCCGAGTTCACAGACGGACTCGACGGCTGGCACGTCGACCAGCGATTCCGCACGAGCGACGAGTTCGTCGCGGAGTGGGGTCGGCCAGCAGCCGGCGAGGGAGGGTACAGCGACCAGTACGACGGGAGCGTCCGTCTCCGCGTCGACGGCGGACCGAGCACCATCGGCGTCGCGCGGAACGTGTCCGGGCTGACAGCGGGCACGGAGGTGACAGTCAGCTACCACACGTCCGCCTCCAGCCCACAGCCGGGGAAAGTCGCGGTCGTCGTGTACGCTCCAGACGGGGACGACGAGTACGAGAGCATCGTCGCCCGCAATCGGGGGTCCGTCGAGTCTGGGACACACACGATCACCGGGACAGTGTCACGCGACTACCCGAACGGGACGGAAGTTCGTGTCGTCGCAGACGTCTGGCCCGGCGAGTACACGATCCACGTCGACAACGTCTCGACGGAACAGAGTCCAGACGCCGGCGGTGAACTGACCGCGACACGAGACCTGCCGTCGACTGCCGCACCCGGCGAGCGCGTGACCGCGACCGTCACCCTCACCGCCGACGGAGCCGTCGGCAGCCTCACACTCACGGAAGCGACCGACGGACTGCGTATCGTCGCCCAGTCGACGAGTCTACCGAGCGACAACGCCACACTGGCAGGCGAGTGGTCGTTCTCGTCAGTCGCCGACCAGACAGTCGTGGTGAACTACACCGTCGCAGTACCGGAGTCGGCGACAGACGGGACGACGTACGCACTCTCCGGAACTGTCACGGCGACCGACGCAGCGTCGACGACGGTGGCTGGTGACAGCACACTCCGCGTGCGTCAGTGTGTCCTCGGTGCCGTGGCCGGGGAGGACGACGAGATCGGGCTCCGAGAACTCCAACGAGCCGTCGACTCGTGGGCGTCCGGCGAACCGGTCGCCGGCCAACAGCTCACGCTTCGTGAGCTTCAGGAACTCGTGAACGCGTGGGCAGAGGGGGACACCGTCGACTGTGACGGCTAGTCGACAGGTCGACACCGGTCCGGGGCCGCCACGCGAGAGTTGTCTCCACTCCCCGTAGTTTGTTCGCCACCGAACGGATCGTACCGATCCCGTACTGTTAATTTGCTGTCGACTGACACAGCATTCGTGTCCAGCGAGCTACACGACAGTGTCGACAGGGGGAGTCGAGGCCACGGGAGTGGGCGAGGGAACTGCAGTCGTCGGATGCACGGGACGCGATGACTGCGAGCGGACACACAGCCCGGACAGTCTGTGTCGTCGTGGTGATGCTCGTCGCCAGCGTCGCTCACGCCGCGCCGGCTGCGGCAGTCGCGTCCCCGCCGGACGAGGACCAGACCACTGTTCTCGACAGCGCCGACCTCACTGAGCTGTCCTCGACTGCCGTCGACCTCACTGAGCTGTTCTCGACTGCCGGCGACGAGCCGGAACAACGGTCGGGGGCGACGAGCGCGACGAGCGCGAGGACGGGAACGGCGAGAGCGAGGACCGTCGTCGAGGACACCGCAGCAGACAGAGCTAGTTCTCACGTCGTGGGTAACGAGATGGATCGACTCGCTGTCGCCAGTGGCGAGACGAGTCGACTCACAGTCGACAGTCGTCCGGGAGACAACTACACTGTGACCGACGACTTCGACGACCAGAGCGGTCCGTGGACGTACGTCGGCAGCGCGGAGTACACAGAGGACGGCGAGCACGTGATCCTCACGCGGCCCATCGAGGGGGGACAGGCCGGTATCCTCTGGCTCGACAGGAAGCTGAATCCGCCGTTCACTGCGGAGTTCGAGTTCAAGGCCGGCGGCGGCTCCGGAGCCGACGGGGTCGTGTTCATGTTCAACAAGAAGCGCCAGTACGACCCGAACGGCGGAGGCTCGCTCGCGTTCCTCGACGAAGAGAACGATCCAGTCCCCGGGTACGGCGTCGAGTTCGACAACTGGTACAACAGGAATTTCGACGATCCGTCCGACCGTCACATCGCAATCATCGAGGACAGCGTCGGCAACCACCTCGCGTCGACGAGCGACAGCCGGGTCGAGGACAACGAGTGGCACGACGCACGCGTCGTCGCGACGCGGCAGTCCGTGACGGTGTTCGTCGACGGACAGCAGGTGCTCCAGGAGTCCGTCGACGTGAACACAACCTACAGCTCCGTCGGGTTCGCCGGCTCGACTGGCGGTTCGAACAACTTCCACCGAATCGACGACGTGCGAATCGTCGGACGAGTGGCGGCGAGCGGGAATCTCCCGCCACAGCCCGCCCTCACGGTCAGTCCACGGACACCGACGGCAGAGGAGCCGACCACGCTGTCCGCCAACGGCTCCCGCGACCCGAACGGTGACACGCTCCAGTACGAGTGGGACCTCGACGGCGACGGTGAGGTCGAGGCGACCGGCGAGACGGTCGACCGAACGTTCCCCGCCGGTGACCGGACGGTCACACTGACAGTGTCCGACGGCGTCGTGAACCGAACTGTCACCCGGACGATCACCGTCCGCGAGGGTGACACGGTGCCGACAGCACGGGTCCGCGTCGACGAGACCACGACGGAGCCGGTTACAGTCGAAGCCGGCACGACACTCCAGTTCGACGCGCGCAACTCGACTGTGGCAGACGGCCGGTCCGTCGTCAGCTACGAGTGGTCGTTCGGCGACGGCGACACCGCGAGCGGCACGACAGACTCGCCCGCAGCGGTCGTCACCCACGCGTACCGTTCGCCGGGGACGTACGAGGTGACGCTCACAGTCACCGACTCCGCCGGGCTCACCGACACTGTCACGAGACGTGTAGAGGTGACGGCTCCGGAGACGCCCGTCGTGACGGAGCTCTCACAGCCGGCAGGCGGACGCGTGCCACTGCCAGCGTCGGGGGAGAGCGACGTGCTCCCGAACACGTGGCGCGTCGACGTCAGCAGCGCCGACCCGATCTCGTTCGTCAGGTTCCGGTTCCCGAACAACCAGACCGTCACCGACAGAGACGGCTCCGACGGGTGGACGGCTTCGATCCCGCTCGACCAGCTGGAGTCCGGGACCGTCGTCGTCACCGTCCGGGACGAGGACGGCGACACGACACGCGAGTCGGCCAGCGTCGAGACGCTGGCCCTGCCCGGGTGGGCGAGTGACCTCGCTCTCGACGAGGGACGGGTCGTCTTGGAGACCGGCTACCAGTTCCCCGAGTTCCAGAAGGATCTGGGAGTTGCGGAGTTCAACGTCTCGTTCAGTGTTCGACAGCGACTCCAGTACGACGTGACGGACGGGACGGTAGTCGTCGGCGGCGGCGGCGGCGGTGCCGCGCGGGCGATCCCGCCGTCCGGTGTCGGCGTCGAGATCAGGGGCTCGGTCGACATCGAGGGTCAGGGCACTGTCACGGACCGTCGGATCGTCGTCAGACGCGTGGTCGTCTCCGGCGAGATTGCCGGCGGACCGGTGTTCCAGCGCGAAGTCGGGCTGTCGAACGCCATCGCCGTCGAAGTCACCTCGAAGGTGTTGGTCGGCGGCGAGGTGTCGACGACGCTGGACGTGACGGAGAACGTCAGTATCGACCGCGGGACGCTCTCGCCGGAGGTGATCGTCGTGCCGGCCAGCGTGAGCACCGGGACGAGCGTCGGCGGCGTGACACTCGCGGAAGTCGGGGTCACCGGCGAGGTGCGACTCGGCGGCGAGATCGTCTACAACGACACGACCTCCGTGGGGGGGACAGTGTCGGGACAGGTCGAGGCGTACGCGATCCTCGTCGGACAGAAGTACACCACCCGTCTCGGTGCTGGCGTCTCGACTGGGTCGACTGCGCTCGCTGGCCCCGCCTCGACGGGCGCGACCGGGGGTGCCACAACGGGCGCGTCGGACCGCCTCACGGCGGGTGCGTCGGGAGCCGTCACAGAGGAGGTGTCGGGCCCCGCGAGGGAGTGGCAACTCGTCCAGCGGGAGACAGTCTCACCGGCGACCTACTGGGAGCGGGTCCGGAACGGAACGGCCTCTGTCGCCACGCTGGGTGACGCGACGCCGAGCAGCGAGACAGTAACACCGAGCAGCGCGACGGTGACACCGAGCAGCGTGACGGAGACACCGAGCAGCGTGACGGCGACACCGGCGAGCAGTGAGGCTCTCACGACGACACAGCTGACCGACAACGGCGTGAGCGACCGCGCACCGGCGCTCACGAGCACCGGCGGCACGGTCACGGCGGTCAGTGTCGCACAGGACCCCGAGAAGACGGTGCTCAACGGCACAGAGATCGTCACACAGACGCGCACTGACGGCACGTGGCAGCGCGGTCCCGCGGTCACGTCGGACAGTCGGTACGACGCCTTCCCGGCAGTCGCCGGGGCGGACGGAGATCGACTCGTCGCGTGGAGTCGAGCGAACAGTTCCCTGACACCCGCCGAGACGACGAGTCCGTTCGACACGTTCCGACACCTCGACGTGGCCGTCGTCCCGTCTGCCCGCGGCGGCTGGGGGGCGATCACACGGCTCACCGACAACAGCCTCCCAGAGTTCGACACGACGGTCGCCGGCACCGGCGACGCGTGGCTCGTCGCGTGGGTGACTGACACGGATCGGTCGCTCTCGACGACTGCAGACAGACGGGTCGACTACGCGGTTCTCGGCGCAGACGGAGCGACCGTGCTCGAACGCGGCTCCGTCGACAGTGCGCGCGCCGTCGACGTCGCCGTGACCGACGACGGCCGGTTCCGGCTCGTCGCCCTCCAGCAGCCCAACGGGACGAGTTCGACGCGGATCGTCGACCTCGCCGTCGCCTCGTCCGGCAGCGTCGAGGAGCGGACGGTCGTCTCGGCACCGAACGCGTCGGCAGTCACGACCAGCGGGAGCCGTCTCGCGTGGGTCGACGAGTCGACGACGCCCGCACGGATCGCCGTCCAGAACGCGTCGGGCGAGCGAGAGACGCTCACCCCGGGACGAGCCGGGTTGGAACACCCGACACTGCTGTCGACCGACGAGCGGGACGTGCTCGCGTACGAGGCCGTCCCGACACGCGGCCGAGGGCCGTCGACGCTGTACGTCCAGATCGCAGGCAGCGAGGCGAGCGGGTGGACCGCTCCGACACGCCTCCAGACAGACAACCGGTCCGTCCAGCGAGCGGCGTTCCTCGCACGCGGTGAGCAGGTGGTCGGCGTGTTCGCCGCGACACCGAACCCGAACGTCAGACCCGACCTGTACGCGACCGAACGCCGTCTCGGACGAGCGGACCTCGCAGTGAACGTCTCGCGGCTCCCGGGGACGGGAGCTGACACGACAGCCAGTGACGGGAGTAGCACACTGTCAGACAGCGGGAGCACCACACTCGCAGACGGCGGGAGCGGGACGACCAGCGTGACGGTTACCAACGACGGCGGCGCACGCAGCGGGGAGACGACAGTCCTCGTGGCGACTCCGAGCGGCGAGACAGTCACGCGGACAGTCGAGCCGCTGTCGCCGGGCGAGTCGACAGTCGTGGGCTTCGACTTCGGACCGCTCGAAACCGGACGGCTCACCGCACGCGTCGACCCGAACGCCACGGTCGCGGAGGCGAACGAGCGGAACAACCGCGACACCCGCCGTCTCCAGACGGACCTCGCCGTCGTCGGCGTGACGGACAGGCTGAGTCGGAACCGCAGCGGCCTCGCGGTGACGGTCACCGTCGCCAACCGCGGACCGTTCCTCGCACGTAACGTCACCTACGAGGTGCAGGTCGGCGAGCAGACGTACACCAGAGAGATTCCGGGTGTCGGCGTCGGCCGGAACTGGTCGACGACAGTCCAGCTCCCGGCGTCTGCGGTCTCGACCGGTCAGTCCGCCGTCGTCACTGTCGCACCGTCACAGCGAGGGACAGCCGGCATCGCGTTCGGCGACAACCGTCGCCGGGTGACACTCAGACAGCCGGACCTCGCGGCCCCGCGAACGCCCACACTCGCCGGGACGAACGACACGCGTCTCCGCGGGTCACTCCGGAACAGCGACACGGGACCGACGACGGCCGCCACCACCGTGACTGTCGGCGACGACACCGTCACGTACCGCGTGCCGCTTCCCGCCTCGCGTGGGCCGTCCGACTCGGTCGAGCGGACGGTGTCACTCGAACTCCCGTCCCGTGGTGCGGCGACGGTCTCCGTCACACCGACGACGGGGACCGACGCGGACCTGTCTGACAACGTGGTGCAGACACCTGCGCCCGAGAACGCGACCGACGCGGCCGCGTCGGGGTCGGCGGAGACCGGAGCGGAGTCCGTCCGGTCGCTCGCAGTAGACGCTGTCACGGGTGGGGCCGGCACCGCCTCTGTCACAGTGCGCAATCCGCACGACATCGTCGTGGGACAGGTCGTGACAGTCCGCCGGGGTGGAGACGTGATCGAGCGTCGTGGTGTCGCGGTCCTCCCGGAGGAGAGTGAGACCGTCACCGTCACGGTCCCAGACAGCGGACAGTACACGGTCACCGTCGGTGAGACCGAGCGGTCGGTCGGCGTCACAGAGCCGTGTGTGGCCAGCGCCGTCGCTGGCGACGACGGGGCGATCAGTCTCCGCGAACTCCAGCGGCTCGTCGACGCGTGGGCCGACGGTGAACGGATCGGTGGGCAGTCCGTCGACCTCCGACAGCTCCAACAGCTGGTGAACGCGTGGGCGGAGGGAGACACCGTCGACTGTGACGGCTGACTGACCGGACCGACCGCGGGCTGATGGCTGTGATGGGTCGGCGACTGTGATGGGTCGGCGGCTGTGACCGGTCGGCGACTGTGACCGGTTGACGGCTAGCACGGGTCGGCGACTGTGATGGGTCGACGACCGGTCGAGTTCGACCCCGCTGATTGGATTATCACGAACTGACATTCGGTATACCGCAAAGATAATTCCGAAGTCGTTAAACCGCCCCGGCACGTAGCGTGTAGTACGATGGAACGACAGAACACACCCAGTTCCACGGCGATGCGCGACGACCAGACAGACTCCCCGTTCTACATTCCGGCGACGCCGGGTCTCACCCCGTTCTCGGGGCGAGTCGAGCGGTTCCTGACGAGTCTCTTCCGCGGGCGCGGTGAACTCCGTGCTCTCGTGCGACGGAACCGCTGAGTAGTCGGGTAGCGAACCCGACGACACCATCGAGCAGTTCTCACACCGCCGAACGCAGCAACAGGAATTAACTACCGACCGGTTCTCTCTCTCACAACCGAGATGGCCACCGTACTCGTCGTCGAGGACTCACAGTTTCAACAGCAGATGCTCAGTGACATTCTCTCACAGGAACACGAGGTCGTCGGCGTCGCAGAGACGGGGACGGAAGGCGTGAAGATGGCCGCGGAGCTCTCGCCGGAGCTGATCACGATGGACATCATCATGCCGGAGATGGACGGAATCGAGGCAGTCGAACGGATTCGAGACCGCGGAATCGACGTGCCGATCGTGATGTGTACCAGTGTCGAGCAGACAGAGAAGATGAAACAGGCCGTCGTCGCCGGCGCTGACCAGTACCTCACGAAGCCGTACCACGAGACGACCGTGCTGGAGACGATCCGCGACGTGCTGTGAGGAACCGCCGTCCACGCTTGCTGTTGCTGTCGCTGACAGGCTGTCGTGGGGGATTCTGACTCGAACACCACTCACCAACGACAGGCCCGGGCTCTCGAACGCCGATCGGGGGAAGAATCGCCCGCAGGATGCCAGTTCAGAGTAATTTCAAGCTACGTCCAAGAACAGTACTAGCGAGAATATTCAATACACTTACACCAATCACCCCATTTCCGTCTCAGAGGGGAGAGAGACAGATGGAGTTCGATCCGCGGGAGAGCTATCGGACGAAGGTGTTGTACGGGTTCACAGTCGTGATCGTCGTCGGGGCAGTCATCGGCGCGTTCACGCTGTCGGGGGTGAGCGGCGTCGTGACCGACGAGCGGACGGAGACAGTCGCGTCGGAGGCGACAGTTCAGGCGAACACGGTGAGTCTCCTCGTCTCGAACGTGGAGTCGACAGCGACGCGGCTCGCAGACACGACGACGCGCGTCCGCGGATCGTACGTCGTCGAGCAGGTACAGACACAGAAGCTCGAAGAGCTCTACCGGAGTCGTGCGCTCTCGTTGCAGATTGGCGCGGTCCACCTAGTCAACACCTCGGCCGAGGAGTTCGTCGTCTCGACGGCCGCGTACAGCTCCGGGAACTCGACTGACCCACTCGGATACCAGGTTCCAGACGACCTCGGGGCGGGGAAGACAGCGTTCACAGTGAGTCAGGCGGGGTCGACCCCGTGGGTCGTCTTCGCCGGGACGGAGTCGGGGGACACCCTCGTCGTCGAGGTGCCGCTGGCGTACGTCCAGAGCAAGACCGCCTCCGTGCTCGACGAGAGCCAGACGCGGATCGTCGACGGCGACGGGATGGTCGTCTTCGACGGGAACAACCTCTCTGCGGTCGGGACACAGCACACGCCGGGTGACGGCGTCGGGTCGAGCGTCGTCCAGGCGAGTATCGACGGTGAAACGGGGTCTGTCGTCCTATCAGCCGCAGAGAGCCCGACCGGGGAGCAGACTGCGGCGGGCTACGCCCGCATGGCCGCGACCGGCTGGGCGGTGGTCACCTACGCGGAGACGGACGAACTGTTCGCGGCCGCTGGAACCCTCCAGCGGAACCTGTTACTGCTCTTGGGCGCTATCGCGGTGTTGCTACTCGGGATGGGGCTCGTCGTCGAACGGCCGGCGCTGCGCGACCTCACGCGGCTCCAGTCGGACGTACAGCGACTCCAGGCCGGTGACCTCGACAGCGCCGTCGAACGGCAGCGCCGCGACGAGATCGGCGACCTCGCGCAGGGGCTGGAGACGATGCGTGGGAACCTCCGTGACCAGATCGCTGAGGCGGAGGCAGCCACGGAGTCGGCACGCGAAGCGCGCCGAGAGGCAGAGGAGCTGTCCGACCACCTCGAATCGAAGGCCGAGACGTACCGCGAGACGCTACAGCGGCTCGCCGACGGGGACTTCACCGCGCGGGTCGACGCGGAGAGCCGTCACGAGGGGATGCAGGCGGTCGGAGAGACACTGAACAGCGTGGTGGCGGAGCTCGAAACGACGCTCGGAGAGGTGCAGACGTTCGCGGATCAGGTCGCCGACTCGATGCAGGAGCTGTCTGCGAGCGCCGACGAGATCGAGCAAGCGACCAGCGACGTCGCCCAGACCGTCCAAGAGATCAGCGCCGGCACCGACGACCAACGAGACCGACTCCAGACGGTGACACGAGAGATGAACAACCTCTCTGCGACTGTCGAGGAGGTCGCCTCCACCAGCGAGGCGGTCGCACGCGACGCGGACGCCGCCGCCGAGCGCGGACAGGAGGGGCGGTCCGCTGCCGAGGACGCCGCGGCGGCACTCGACCAGATCGAAGCCGAGATGGAGTCGGCCGTCGGCGAAGTTGAGACGCTCGTCGACCAGGTCGAGGAAATCGAGACGTTCGCGGACGTGATCGGCGACGTGGCCGAACAGACGAACATGCTGGCGCTGAACGCGAACATCGAGGCCGCACGCGCGGATGTCGACGGGGCCGGCTTCGCCGTCGTCGCCGACGAGGTGAAGAGTCTCGCCGAGGAGACTGGCGACCGCGCGGACGACATCACCGCCGCGATCGACGACGTACAGCGGCAGACCTCCGCGACTGCCGACCGCATTCGGACCGCACGCGGCCGACTCGGCGAGAGCAGTGAGACGGTCGAGACCGCTATCGACGCGCTGATCGAGATCGACGAGATCGTCGAACGGACGAACGAGGGGATTCAGGACATCAACCGGGCGACGGACGATCAGGCGTCCACGACGGAGGAGGTGGCTGCGACCGTCGAGTCTGTGTCGGAGTTGGCCGAGCAGAACGCGACGGACGCCGGCGAGGTGTCGGCGGCCGCCGAACAACAGACCGCCACCGTCTCCGAGGTGTCTCGGACCGCCGAGACGCTCGCCGGACAGGCGGCGACGCTCAGCGACACGCTCACGCAGTTCACCGTGGACCCAGACGACGACCGGGAGGGCGGAGAGACCGACCGCGACGCCGGCATCGACAACCCCGACACCGACATCGACAACTCCGACGCCGGCATCGACAGCTCTGACACCGGCACCGACAGCTCCGACGCCGGCACCGACAGTTCCGTCCAGACGCGGAGCGGCGCAGACGACTGACACCGTGATCGATTTTTGACACCACCCCGAACGACGACCGATGGCACCGCCGGTGTACCTCAGTCGGCCGGAGCTGGACGCGTTCCTCGCCGTCGGGTTGGTGTTGGCGAGTCGGGAGCTGTTCGTCCGGCAGTATCTCGGCGACGACCTGCCGGCAGCCGACGACCCACGGTCGTTCTGGGTGCTCTGGACCGCGACAGCAGTCGGGACGACCGTCGCGCTGCTCGTGCCGTTCGGCAGTGTCGGGCGACTCCCCGCCGCGGGAGCCGTCTTCTGGCTCGGGATCGGGGTGATGCTCGCCGGCTTCAGCGTGCGCATGGCCGCCGTCGTCACGCTCGGTGACCTGTTCAGTCACCGCGTCGTCGTCGCGCCGGACCACGAAGTCGTCGACACGGGACTGTACGCCGTCGTTCGGCACCCCTCTTACACGGGTGCGGTCGTCACGTACGTCGGCATCGGGCTGGCGTGTGGAAACTGGGTGAGCGTTCTCGCCGCGACCGCTGGGGCGCTCGTCGGCTACGGCCACCGTGTGCGCGTCGAAGAGCGCACGCTCGAACGCGAACTCGACGGCTACGCGGCGTACACCGAGCGCGTCCCGTACCGACTGTTCCCGTTCGTCTGGTGATCCCGTCGCGCCACAGCGGAGCCGACAGTGCGCGACACGCGGGACGACCGTCGCTCACAGGCTGTTCCTCACAGAACGTACCGCGCCAGCGATCCCCACGCGGAGAGGAGAACGCCGACAGCGACACTGAGGTAGCTCACCGGTCGAACCGCGTCGATCAGCTCCGGACCGGCGAGGAGGACCGTGCCGCCAGCGGCGACCAGTCCGAAGGCGACGCCGGCGAGAATCGCGGTCCGCAGCCGACGACGAGTGATACCGACGAGCGCACCGCCGGCGACGAGCCCCACCCAGTGGAGGAGACTGAGACCGACACCGACGGCGACCGCAGCCACGAGCGCGATTCGACGCGTGGAGCGGGAGGACCGAACCGCCTCCAGTCGTGCGTCGACTCGTCCCGAGAGCGTCTCGTGATCGGCCGTGGTGTCGGCCGTCATCCGTCACTCCCCCCGAAGGAGATTGTCGGATCACCACTCGGACGCGCTGGCGTCCTGTACTCTCCGTTGGCCCACAGCGAGAGTTGGTCGGTGTAGGCGTCCGACGCCGGAGAGCCGTCGTTCCCGCCCGGTAACACTGTGTGGAGTGGACCGTCGCCAGCCTCCGCGATCATCCGGTAGCCGACCCCCCAGCCACTCCCGTAGTTGACGCTGACCGTGTACCCGCTGCCGTCGATCTGCGTACTCGGGTAGTTCAGTCCCGAGACGAACTGACCCGCCGGGTGGCCGATCGTGATCTCCGTCCGGTCACCGTACACCGTCCAGTCGTTCTGGTCGATGCGCTCGACGGCGCGCTCGACGGCGTCGACGACGACACTGGTCCGGTCACCGTCGTAGAGGTCACTGTCCGGCGGGAGCGTGAGGAGCACCCACGATCCCGGCCAGTCGAACTCCTCCAGCCCGGCCGCCTCGAACGTGTCGGCGAACGTCTCCGCGCGGAACGCGTCGAGAAACGCCGAGAACAGGAGCGCTGCCGTCGAGTCGCGGTTCATCTCGTAGTCCCACTGTTCGAGCGCGTCCAGCCACGGATCGGCGCGGTCGGGCATCCGACCGCGAGCTTCGAGAATCACCGGAACCAGTCGACGCGCGAGGAGGTCGACCGTGTCGAGTTGGACGGACTGGAGCGTGTCGACACCGACCGTCTCACCGCTCTCGACCGCCTCGTCGAGTCGTTCGTAGATGCGTGTCGCGCGGACTCCGGGCGCGAACCCTCGGCTCCCGATTGGGTACTCGGGGTCGTCGGACGGTCGTTGGTTCGCCGACACGACGTAGTCGGCGTTCCGTTTCGACGGGAGATCCTCGAACGGGACTGTCGTCGCCGGCCCGATCGACTCGTACGGCTCGTACTCGCTCCACTCCCCCTCACCAGCCGAGCCGTCGAACAGCCGGTCGCCGCTCACTACCTCCCCGTCGACTCGCCGGATCGGGATGTCTCCGACGACTTGGTACAGCGTCTCTCCGTCCCGACCGCCGTAGAAGATGTTGAGCGGGATGCCGAGTTCGCGGCAGGCGGCACGGGCCTCGTCCGCCCCGTCGGCGTCGTTGAGTCGGAGAAACCCCGTTGCGACCTGATCTTCGTTGGAGAACCCCGGCCACGCCACACCGACTGTCCGACGAGTTCCGTCTACCGTCTTGTCGAGCACTGGTCCGTGGACAGTCCTCCGAACGGTCACCGTTCGGTCACTCCCGCCACGGACGCGAACGCGACGCTGGTCCGTCTCGAACGACCGCCACTCGCCTCTGTACCGGTACTCGGTCCCGTCCTCGGAGAGATCGTAGCTGTACAGGTCCGTCACGTCTCCTTGGAGAGCTGTCAGTCCCCACGCTCCGGCGTCGTTCCGTCCGATTGCGACGACTGGTGTGCCCGGGAGCGCGACCCCTTCGACGGTTCGGTCGGGCGTCTCGATTCGCTGTTCGTACCAGAACGGCGGAGCCTGCAGCCGGACGTGCGGGTCGCTACAGACGACTGCGCTCCCCGACTCTGTGTACGCTCCCGACACGACCCACGCGTTCGATCCCAACTCCCGTGGCGGGTCGCTCCCCGTCGCCCACTCGACGAACGCCGGGTCCAGCAGGTCACTGTCGGCAGGCGTCACTCGGGGCGCTTCCGCGTCCGCCGTGGTCTCCCCGTCGTCTCTGATCGCCGGCGGGCGGCCCGGCAAGTGGCGAGGGAACAGCGTCGCGTACGTGTCCGAATCGAGCCGCTGGCGGCGGAGATACGGCCTGAGTGACGTGCCGCCGCCGAACCGCCACGCGACCCACTTCGTGATCGACAGCGTGTCAGTGACCGACCACGGCTCCGGCTGGTAGTCGAGGACGCCGAACTCGACCCCGGGTGGTTCCGACTCGACGTACGCCGAGACGCCGTCGGCGTACGCTGCGAGCACCTGCTCCGTCTCCGTCCCCGCCAGCTGCTCGCGGGTCACCCGGGCGGCGGTGCGGAAGTCGAGCTTCCTGTTGCGAACGTCTCTCTCCGCTTGGAACGGCCCGAAGACTTCTGCGAGTCGCCCCTGTGCAGTGCGGCGGAGGAGGTCGAGCTCGAACAGCCGGTCGGCGGCGTGGACGTAGCCGACCGCGTAGTACGCCGCCCGTCGTGAGTCGGCGTCGATCGACGGCCGGTGGGCGTCGTCGTACGTCACAGTCGCAGCGCCGTGCGGACTCTCGACAGTTCCCGACACGTCACGCGCTCGGGAGTAGGCACCGCCCGACAGCGGAGCGATCCCGTCGAGTACGTCGCCGATCGGTGACACGACGCCGGCTCCCGTGAGGCCGGCTCCCAGCGCCGCGACGATTCCACGCCGTGTCGGTGTTCGTCCCATACACCGTTCTCGCTGTGGTCCACAGAAAAGAGGGGTGTCGTGTTGCAGTGTGGTTGACTGTCTCTCTGCTGCCGACACTGTCGGTCACGGGGCCAGTGATCCACGATTGCCAGTGATCCACGATTGCCAGCAATCTGCGGTCGCCAGCGATCCACGGTCGCCAGCGCAGGCGTGAGAGACAGTGTCGACCGCAGTCTGAACGGCGGAGTCGTCGAACGCCCTGCTTTTGTCCGTCCAGCGCCAACAGAACGTGATGATCGGAACACGGCAGTTCGGCTCACTCCACATGGGATGGGAGCACGTGCTCTTCGCCAACTGGACAGTGGACCCGACGGTCGTCGAGCCACACCTCCCCGAACGGCTGACTGTCGACACGTACGATGGCGACGCCTACCTCTCTGTCGTGCCGTTCAGGAACGTCGACGTGCGACCGACGTGGCTCCCCGACGGGGTCGGGCTGCCGCTGCCCGAGCTCAATCTCCGCACGTACGTCCGACTCGAGGACGACACGTCGCTGCCCGACAACGTCTCGACGCCCGACGACGGGTCGCTGCCCGACAACGTC
>CAKZQY010000277.1 GCA_937142015.1 uncultured Halobacteria archaeon | reverse complement strand
GTCGACAGGAGACATCCGCGGGCAAGTCGACAGGAGACATCCGCGGGCGAGTCGACAGGAGACATCCGCGGGCGAGTCGGCGAGGGGCCACGACGAACCGGCGACGGTGAGGGGGACCGCGGATTACTTTTCAGTCGCACACAGTCACGAGCGTATGGAGCACGTAGCGATCGGCGAAGTCGACAACAGCGTCCAGCCGGCGGCGGTGATGCGGCAACTCACCGAGTCGCTCGGCTGTTCGGACGTGGCGATCAACTACTACGAGCTCGCCCCGGGCGACTCCTTCGCGTTCGCCTACCACGAACACGAGGTTCAAGAGGAGATCTTCGTCGTCTTGGAGGGGACAGCGACGTGGGAACTCGCAGACGAGGACGGCGACGGGCGGCAGACGGTCGAGGTCGGACCGGGCGAGGCGGTCAGGTTCCCGCCCGGTGAACGCCAGCGCGGGTGGAACTGGAGCGGCCGCACGAACGACACCGAGCCAGACGACAGCGAGGGGCGTGACGGCGACGACACGAGGAGCAGTGACGGCCAGCGAGTGCGCGCGCTCGCAGTCGGCGCGCCGCTGGCGTACGGCGACCAGCCGAAGAGCGCAGACTGCCCGGAGTGTGGCCCGGACGCGCCAGTCACCGTCGGTCGCCCGGACGACGACCCGGCGGCCGTGGTGACGACGTGTGACGACTGTGGAACCGAGGTCGGGCGGTGGGTGCGCGGAGAGAACGGCGAGAACGAGCGGATCGTCTGAGTACGCTGTGTGGGGTTAAACATCCCCCGCCGCACTAGGTGGATGGAGTCGCCCACGGCCGGGCGACGGGGGGTACCCGCCCGGCCGCTCGCGGCGCGGTCCCACGGCAGTTGCGAGGGAGATCGGAGGGGGGGACGGCGCGGGAACTCCCTCTCTCGTGGACGGGTTCTGTCGGCGTCCACTCTGACTGTCGGTCCGCCGACTCCCGTCGACATCGCCCGCGCCGGCCGACAGTACGGCGGTCCCCGTAGTTACTACTTTGCCGAATCCCACTGATTGAGAACATCTCTCGACGCGACACCGGTGAGACGACCCGCGCGACAGTCTCACTTCAGTTCGAACGACACCTCGTCGTCCGGTGTGACGTGGGCCGTGACGCCGGCTCCGAAGGCGTACGCGACCCGTCGAGTGCCCGCGGCGAGTCTGTCGCGGAGTCCACGCTCCGGCTCGAACGTCTCCACCTCGCAGTCGGCTCCGAGCAGGTCGCCGAGACGCTCCTCCACCGCGTCGCGGTCGCCCAACTCGTCGACGAGCCCGCGGTCTGCCGCCTCCCGACCGAGGTACACCCGGGCTTCCGTCTTGCGGACTGTCTCGGGATCGAGGTCACGCCCCGCAGCGACGCGGTCGACGAACTCGTCGTACAGCTCGTCGACGGTGCCTTGGAGGTACTCGCGGTCGTCCTCGTCCATCTCCTTGACCGGCAGCCGCGCGTCCTTGTACTCGCCGGCGGCGAACCGCTCGTAGCTGATCCCGCGGTCGGTCAGGAACTCGTTGACGTTGACGAGCGAGGCGATGACCCCGATACTGCCGACCTGTGAGAGGTCGTGCGCCCAGAACTCGTCACAGCCGACCGCGATCCAGTAGCCGCCGGAGGCGCAGGTGTCGCGTGCGTGTGCGACAGTCGGCCCGTCGAACGCCGCCGCTGCACGCCGAATGTCGTCACTCGGCAACACCTCTCCGCCGGGGGTGTTCAGCGTCACCAACAGCGCCTCCGCGTTCGGGTCGTCGTCTGCAGCCTCGATCTGATCGACCACGTCGTCCGCACAGGCTCCGCTCGACGTGGTCGGGAGTGGACCGCCGCCGCCGTCGCGGGAGATCGCACCCTCGATTGTGACCTCTGCGGTGTTGTAGTCCGGATAGCGCTCACTGACGACGCCCGAGACTCCCCTGACCCCGACGGCGGCGAGACCGAGTGTCAACAACACGCCCAGCAGCTCTGCGAGCGACGCGGGGAACCTGACGAACGCCACGTAGCCGACGACGAGTGCGACTGTCAGCGTCCCGAGCACCGCGACAACTCTGAGGAGAAGTTCGCGTGTGTCGTGTGCCATAGCGACGACTCCGCCGCGAGCTACTTAACCGTTCGAGTCGTCGTGTGCGGGACCTGCGGTGACAATACGGCAACTGACCGGTCTCTCGGTCGGATCGACCGTGGTCGGTGACAGACCTGTCGCCCAGTTGGATCGACCGTGGTCGGTGACAGCCTCACCCAGTCGGATCGACAGTATCCAGTGCGGCCTCGAAGTCCTCGCGGGTGACAGACACCTCGTCGGCGTGGTCGTTGGCGTCGTCCTCGTACGCGCCGGCGACGCGTTCGACCGCCCGCATCGTCGCCTCGCGGGCGAGGGCAGTGAGATCTGCCCCCGAGTATCCCTCCGTCACGGCGGCCAACTTCTCTACGTCCACGTCGTCGGCCATCGGCGTCTCTTCGGTGTGGACAGACAGGATCGCGTGGCGCGCCTCCTCGCCGGGCCGCGGGACTTCGACGTGTGACTCCAACCGGCCGGGACGCAACAGCGCGTCGTCGAGGGAGTCTTTCCGATTCGTCGCTGCCAACACGGCGAGGTTCGGGTTGTCTGCCGCGCGGTCGAACTCCGTCAACAGCTGTGAGACGACCCGCTCGCCGACTGCGGAGTCGCCGCCGAAGTCGCGGTCGCCCGCGATTCCGTCGATCTCGTCGAAGAAGACGATACTCGGCGCGGCCTGACGGGCACGCTCGAACACCTCTCGGACGGCTTTCTCCGACTCGCCGACGTAGCGGTCCAGCAGTTCCGGCCCGGCGACTTGGATGAAGTTCACCTCCGACTCGCCCGCAATCGCACGCGCGAGCAGCGTCTTCCCCGTGCCGGGCGGACCGTACATCAACACCCCGGTCGGCGGGTCGGCGTCCGCGGCGTCGAACAGTGGGCCGTACTGCAACGGCCACGTCACCGCACGTTCGAGCGCCTGTTTCGCCTCCTCCAGTCCGCCCACGTCGTCGTAGGTGGTG
>CAKZQY010000276.1 GCA_937142015.1 uncultured Halobacteria archaeon | reverse complement strand
TGCACGTTGAAATCAACGCGCAGTTCGAACTTGACGTTGACACCGACAAAACGCTGGCTCCCGTCGATGGTGACGCTTGCTGAACAGGCCGTCGAGGGATTCGAGGTGCAGTAGACCTCGAACCCCGTCGAACGACTGATGGGAGAAGTCAGTAATCGGTGCAAGAACCAGTGGATGCGCTGGACAACAGAGGGATTAGAGGCATTGCTCCAACTCCGACTGGTGAAGTACGTTGACCCAGAGCACTACCAGTCATTCCTCGACGAACTGCTCCAGCGATCAACCAAAACAACAATCAACTGCGAGCTCTCACTCGAGAGCACCAGAGGCAAAGTCTAAACGGCTTTGCAACGCGACCAACCGTTCGGGCGACAACTACTCCAGCGGTTCTGGCGCGGGTGGCATCGCGCGCTTGTGAGCCGACGACTCGTACAGTTCCCGGACGCGGTCGACTTCCTCGCGGTCCACGTCCAGCGCCTCGACAGTCGCGCTCGCCGAGAGCCCGCCGTCGACGTGGACGGCCAGAATCGCGTCGACCGTGTCGTAGTCGACACCCATCTCCCCCTCGTCGGTCTGACCGACCCACATGCCGGCCGACGGCGTCTTCATCACCAGATCCTCGGGGACGCCGAGGTGTGCGGCGAGTTGTCGGACCTGTTGTTTGTACAGCCCGCCGATCGGGTTACAGTCGACGGCCTGATCACCGTACTTGGTGTAGTAGCCCGTCAGCGCCTCGCTCCGGTTGCCGGTGCCGAGCACGAGTCTGTTCTCGGCGTTGGCGAGGAAGTAGTTGAGCACGCCACGGATGCGGACCCGGACGTTGCCGGTCGCGGTGCGGTCGTCTGCGGCCCGCGGCAGGGCGTCGAAGAACGACGCCGCGATTGGCTCGATCTCGATCACGTCGTAGTCGATCCCCAACATCTCTGCGACGCGCTCGGCGTCGCTCATGTTCTGCTCGTCGTTCACCTCCGAGGGCATCACTAACCCGTGGAGGCTGTCTGGCCCCAGTGCCTCGACGGCGAGGTGTGCGACTGTCGTCGAGTCGATCCCGCCCGACAACCCCATCACTGCGCCGTCTGTGCCCGCTGTCTCAACCTGCGCTTCGATAAAGGCCGTCAGGTTCTCCCGAACCGTGTCGAGTTCTGCCTCCGACAGCCGGAGGTCGAGTGGTGCGTCCTCGCGCTGCAGAACCGTCTCGGAACTCATCACCTGTCGTTGGACCCGGAGCGACTAATACGCTCGTGTGACTGGCGTCGGTGTGCGTCTGTGTCGAATTTTCCCGTCGTATCTGGACGTTCGTTGGGTTGTGGTGTCGTACGAGGGGTTTTTTGGCGGTCTCTCCCGGACTCTCTGCCCAGCAGCGTGATCGACAAGGGTGGGACAGCCTCGTCGCGGGTCGACGGAGACTCTAGCTGTTCCCACACACGTCTCGGTCGGGAACCGTGATCCGCACCGTCGTTCCGTCGTCCACGTCGAACGCGAGGCTGCCGTCGAGTTTCTCGACGCCCCACTTCAGCTGCCAGAGTCCCAGCCCGCGACTGTGTTGGAGGTCGGTTTCCGTTCCGGACGCGATCACGTCGAGTTCCGCCTGTGGAATCCCGCCGCCGTCGTCGTCGATCACCACCTGCCAGCCGTCGGTCGTCCGAGTCGCCTCGACCTGCACCCTCGAACGTGCGTGTGTGACGGCGTTGTCGAGAGCGCTCTCGAACACGGCGATCAGCAGTCGCCTGTCACTCGCCAGTGTCGCGTCTTCTGGGACGCTCGTGGTCACGTCGACGTCCGCCTCCGGTCGGTCCACGCGGTCGAGCGTCTCGGCGAGACAGGCTCCGAGGTCGACGCGGCGCGTGTCGAGCCCCTCCGAGAGAATGCGGTCGATCGTCCGCGCGCGGCGACTGACACCCGCCAGTCGCTCGGAGGCGGCACGGATTCGCTCGGCGTGCTCGCAGACGAGTGACTCCTCGTCGCTGCCACGACGGTCTCGTTGCAGAAGCTCCTCCGCGTGGCTGTCGACGACATCAGCTTGATTCCGGAGGTTGTGTCGGAGGACGCGGTTGAACACTTCCAGTCGTTGTTTCCGGCGTTTACGCTCGGTCACGTCGCGGTGGAAGGCGACCGTCACCTCGCGGCCGTCGAGTTCCGCGGGCGCGACTTTGATCTCCAGCCAGCGTCGGCGGCCGGTGCTCGTTCGCACCTCCCACTCGACCACTTCCGGCTCCCCGCTGTCGGCAACCCGTCGGTGAATCTCGACCGCTCGCTCGCGGGTGAACCCGGCGTCCGTGTTGCTCACGCCGTCGATCCCTCGCTGTCGAACCTCGTCGAGATCATCACAGTCCAGCAGGTCGAGGTACGCCGCGTTCGCGTCCACCAACTCCATCGTCTCCGGCGCGACGACACCGATGGCGTCGTTGACGCTCTCGAACAGCTGTTCGTACTCCAACTCCCGGCGCTTGCGCTCGGTGATGTCACGGGCGATAGCGAGGAACCGCTCCTCGCCGCCGACGGTCGCTCGCGTCGGGTTCACTTCGATCCAGACTCGGTCCCCGTCGCTCGTCTCTAACACCTGCTCGTACGGCTCGACCTGCTCTCCCTCGCGGACCCGGCGGACGATCTCGCCCACGTCCTCCGGGCCGTAGTCCACGTCGGGGCTGTCGACCAGCAGTTCGCCCGCGCCCAACTCCAGCAGCGTCTCCTCGTCGTAGCCGGTGAGTTCGACGAGTCGCTGGTTGGCGTCCAGCATCTCTCCCGTCTCGATGTCGTGGACGGCGATGGTGTCGTTCACGCTGTGGAAGATCTGTTCGTACTCCCGCTGACGCCGCGTCCGCTCGGTGATGTCACGGGCGACCCAGAACACCGTCTCCAGTTCACCACGACTCGTGAACGGGCCGACCTGTGCTTCGAACCACCGCTCGCCGGCTTGCACGTCGAGACTGTACTCGATGCGCTGGCGCTGGCCGCTCTCGACGACCTCGCGGACGACGCCGCCGAAGCGCTCCGCGGTCTCCGGCGGCAGCACGTCGTCGAACGTCCGCCCCACCAACGCCTCGGCGTCGCTGTACAGCAGTGACTCCTCGTCGCCCGCCAACAGGTCGCGGTACCGACCCGTCTCGTCGATGACGAACGCGACGCCCGGGAACAACTCGGCGAACCGCTCGACCTGCTCGGTGGTGTGCTCTCCTGCGGTGGCCCCAGTCTGACCCGCCGTCTCGGCCGTCTCCTGACCCGTCGAGGCCACGTCACAGATCTCGCGGAGACGCTCCGTGAGCGTGTGGTACGCCGACTCCGTGGCTGTCGCCGCCGCTTCCGCGTTCGCCGTCCAATCCGCTGGGCTCGTCGCTGCTTCGTTTGCGGTCGTCGCTCCTTCCTCTGCGCTCGTCGTCTCCTCGTTGGCAGTCGTCGTTCCTTCCTCTGCGCTCGTCGTCTCTTCGTTGGCAGTCGTCGTTCCTACCGCGCTCGTTGCCGGCACGTAGTCGGTCACGCCTGCGGAGATAGCTCGACTGGCCACTTGCTCGCTCCCGTTGGCGGTGAACAGGACGACCGGCAGCTCGGGGTGGTCCTCTCGGAGCCGTTCGACGAACGCTACACCGTCCGTCTCCGGCGGGTCGTGTCCGACGACGACACAATCGGGAGTCCCGCTCTCGACGCTGTCGAGTGCCGCCCGCTCGTCTGTCTCACCGACCACCGCGAACTGCTGGTCCGCTCCGACTGTCGCCCGCAGCTGCCGTGTCACGGCCGGGTCGCTGTCGACGTGTAACACCTGCACTGTCTCGGCCGCCGCTCCCACCTCCGTCGACATTCGTTACTGACACCGTTCGAACTACTACGTACAAACGTGCTTTGGCACTAGTTTGGTTTCTTATAAATTCGAAAAGATTTGCCCTTCAGAGGAAGTTTACACTGTCGTGTGTACAATCAGATAGTGAAAATCGGTCGGTAGACCGACTTTCGTGGTTCGTGTCGACACGTCGCACGCGCGGAGTGACGAGTGGATCACGAGTGCCACCACCCGCAGGCGTCGCGCCCCGGAGCGGTCAAGATGCTGCTCGCCGAGAAACTGGTGACTGCCCACGATCTGTCAGTTAGATAGCTTTTGTGGATTATTGACAGAAACACTATGGAAGCTTACAAAATTATTAATCCGGCGTAGCCACTACCAGGGACTGCGGCACGCCGGGATCGTCACTTCGGCAGCACGGAAGAAGTGGCGAGGGTGATGAGACACCCTCACCGGGGTGCCGTAATGCGAAACACCCATGAACGAGTCCAACTCGCCGTCACAAGAGCGTGACGGACCGACCGACGCATCGCAGTCGAACACGGCCGAAACGGAGACCGACGAGAATCCGCAGGTCGCCGCGGCGTTCGAGGAAGCGGACACGGCGCTCGACCGCGCAGCCGAGGCACACGACGACTACAGAGAGGCGATCACGGACGCCACAGCCGCACTCGACGAAGTCGCGCGGCTCGAAGGGCGAGACGTGCCAGACGAGACGGCCAGCGACGAATTCGCTGGGATCGACACGGACAATCTTGACGCGGCGGCAGCACCGGAGTACACCGATGGCACCGGACATCTCGAACTGTACCACGCTGGGCAGGTCGTGGTGCGCGCCG
>CAKZQY010000275.1 GCA_937142015.1 uncultured Halobacteria archaeon | reverse complement strand
ACGAGTTCCTCGCTGGCTTCGAGATCACCGGCGGGAACATCCGCAACGCCGCACAGACTGCCGCGGTGCTTGCTGCCGACGACGACGGTGTCGTCCGAATGCGCCACGTCGTCGAGGCGCTCCAACAAGAACTCGACAAACTCGGTGTGTTGTACGGCCTGTCTGACTTCGGGGAGTACGGCGAGTTTCTCCACACCGGCCCCGAGTCGTCCGGTGGTGAGACGACCTCCGACGGTGGCGCGAGGTAGTTGTGACTGTCGACTGGGTTCAACCTCTCGTGGGGTCCTGCTGGAACGGCCTTCGGGTCGTCTGTGTGAGGTGTCAACGTTCTCTACAACACCATCTGTTTCCAATACCCTGCTGGCGAGGAGAGTTAGCTGATAGCAGGCACTAAGCCCCCACCCTCAAGGAGCGAACGGAGTGAGCGAGTAGGGTGGGGTAGTTCACCAGTAAGCAGCGAGAACTCGGTGATAGAGCTCTATTCGAGGAAGCAGGGTCACAGTTCAGTTGCACCCGCTCGCGCTTCGTCTGCTCCGATCAGACCGGTGACAGTGTCATACTCCAACACGTCCCCCAGTCCGACCAGCAGTTCAACGGAGTCGTCGTCGGTCAACTCCGATTCGACGTTCGCAGCGTTCTCGACTGGCAGCGACACTCGCAGGTCGGCCAGTGCAGTGAGTTTCGACTGAGCGGCCCCGTAGTCGCCGGCCTCGAGACGAGCACTGAGCTCACGGACTGCTGTTCTCTCGGCGCTCTGGAGTGGGAGTAACACATCGATAGTGTCGTGACCGCCGATCAGTGATCGCTCTCCCAAGTCGGCTGCGTCGGCGTGGTCGATCTCTGTTCGAATAGCAGGGTCTGCGACAGATTTCCCGCCGTCACCATCAGACAGTCGGTCGAAGTAGTTTCGAACGAGGTCGTACGCCATCTCACGCTCCGGAACCGTCCGTCCAGACGCGTCAGCGAGTGTATCGGCGATCAGCCGGAGGTGTCCGGGGACCCCTCGCTCGTAGATGTACTGTGCGGGACATGTGCCTCGACCGTCTGCTGTCGATTCGTCCGTGTCACTCAGAGTCCAGACAGTGACAGTCCCACCGCGCCGTCCCCACTCGAAGTTCCGATTACAGCGTCCACCAGCCTGAACGATACTGTCGATTGGAGCGATGTCGCGGAACACGTGTGCGAAACTCACGTCGACACCGGCCTCGACTGCCTGTGTCGAGACGAGAACGAACGAGTCCGGCGTGTTCGTGAGGTGGTCGACGAGAGCGAGCAGTACACGTCTGTCCACAGGGCGGAAGCGAGAGCTGAAGGACGCTATCAATGCCGACCAATCGTCCTGCTCGGGTCGCTGCCCGTCGTCTTCGTCAGAGACACCACACTCACGCAAGACAGCCTCCGCAGTCTCCTGCGGGTCGTCCCGTGGAGTGACCGCCCCTCGGTCGAGAAGTCGTTGGTAGGTCTTTCCGAGGTGGTGGACATGGTCGCGGTCGGCGAGCATCTCGGTGAGCGTCCGAGAACTCGCAATTGTGTTGCAGACGGCGAGCGCCGAACCCTCGTCGACAGCCGCATCGAGAATCTGTCGTGCGGCTGTGGCGTGACTGACGTACTGTGCGTCGGCATCGAGTGCGTGCGCTGTCGCCGACGGGTGAATCTCGTACTCGACCCGGTCCGAGAGTCCGAAGTAGGACTGGACCGGACGTGAGGGGACCCCACTATTCACACACAGGAGGTCGCTGTCTGTACACGACGAACAGTCAGCAGGGGTGTGAACAGCACCAGCATCGAGGAGCGAGATCGTGTCGAGTTGCGCGACGAGTGCTGGCTGCGTCGCGGTCATCGAGATCACCCACGCCCCGAACTCGTCGGTGAGTACGTCCAGCAACCGCTGGATACCGTCCCACCAGTCTTTGGGGAGGGTCTGTGGCTCGTCGAGGATCACGACAGCGCTATCCAGCGCCGATAGCTTCGTACTGCTTTGGTTCGACGGCCCGGCGAGACTCTCGAACAACTGAACGTACGTCGTCAGGACGACGCCCGAGCGCCAACTCTCCCCGAGAAACGACCCCTCGGACAGCGCCTCGTCGTCTGCCTCGACAACGGTATCACTCAGGTAGTGGTGGACAGTAAACTCGTCTTCGCGTGGTGATGCGTTCCAGATATTCGGGTTCTCGAAGTGTTCTCTCGTCTGTTCGATAATCGACGTGTATGGAAGCGCGTAGATCACCGACTGTTGCCGGCCGTCGAGTGAGAACTGGTCACGGAGTGTGAGTGCCGCCGCAATCCCAGTGAACGTCTTCCCCAGTCCAGTTGGCAGTGTGATCGTCCCGACCTTCGGCGGATCGTCGCGTGTCTGCCACTCGTGGACACCGGCAAGCGTCTGCTCCAACCCGTCTTGCCGGTACTCGTTCAAATCACCCGTTAGGCCCGGCTTCGACTCCGCCTGGAGGCCTTCGATGTGACTTTCGAGCGGGCCTCGCTCCAGAGTTCCGAACTCGTGGATTCGATCCCGCGAGACGGGTTTCGCGTGGCTCTTGTCAGCCAGCGTCAACGAGCCCCAGAGATGCAGTGTCTTGTCGTACAACGACGTTGGTATGGAATCTCTGTCTCCGTACACCCCGGTCAGTTCTTCCCTTCCTGCGAGGTCGACCAGCAGTGCTTCGAGTGTCCCGTCGTCGAGTGCCCTCTCGAAGCCCTCCCACGAACGCCTGTCGTCAGTCGCCTCCGTGAGGAGTTCGTCGGCGACTTCTGGCCACGTCTCCGAAATGCTCTCTACCTGCGACTGGAGTGGAGGACTGCCGAGTGCGTCGACGAGCGTTCCAATGACGTACGAGGCGGTGTTGGGAAGCGACTGGTGGTGTCGTGCGACCGCGACTGCTCCAGCGCCAGCCCACTCGCGTCCGACCCCCAGTTCGTCGAGTGCATACAACGTCACGAACGCACCTAACTGGGCGTGGTAGCGTTCGGCTGCGGGCCCATCGTACACGTCGTCCGGTGAGATGTACTGTTGGAACTGAACTGTCAGCTTCCCGAAGTCGTGGAGATACCCAACGACGCGTGGAACTCTCGCGGGGCTCGGCCCTCCTCGGTGGAGTGGCGAGATACGCCGTCGGACGGCCGCGCTGTGGGCTTGCAGCGAGAGGTGTGGATCACCCGCTTCGTGATCAGGGTGTGAGATGATCGTTGGGAAAGACATCTATCGGAACACGACAGTCTTGCCACGAACCTCTGCGACGGGGTACTCGAGGTCGGCGGGAGCAACTTTCACTCCCGTCTCTGCACTCGGTGTGAAGACACAGTCGTCGAACCGTGTCGTTCGTCGACCGCCGCCCGCCGCTTCCATCACTGCCGAAGATCGTTCGGTGACGTACTCGACACCGGGCTGTGGGACGACATCCTGTAAGGTTCCGGGGACAACCGCGTCGACGACGACTGGATCGTCACCAGTCACTGGCTTCGGGTGAGCCTCGGTATCGAGAAGCTCGACAGTGGCGAGGTGTTCAGACAGTCCGAGACTGGGTGGATAGTGTGACTCTCCGTCCTCCAACATCTCTCGTAACGCTGTGTAGAATGCCTCGTCTTCGACTGCCACATCGATCCGATAGGCAGGGTCAACGAGCGTCTCGTAGACGTGAATCTGACGTGGACCACTCGTGTCTTGGAATCGGACGAGTTGTGACCGACGGGACCCGGCCGTCTGTGAGTAGCTCTTGCCCGGATCAGTGCCGAGAGCCGTGACGGGAATGTTGAGTGTCCGAAGCCGTGTCAGCGGCGTGATCGCTACAGCCGCGTTGTCACTCCCGAAGCTCCCGTAGTAGGAGTCACGGTCTGCCCCGACGATGGCCGCGAGTAGTCCAGCGACGGTCGTCCGTGGAATCACTCGGTACGTCTGTTTCGTCCGCGTCCGTCCAACACGCCTGAAGTGCCCCCAGTCAGAGGCGACTCGAATGGACAGACAGTGGTCTGGGAGCCCCTCCTTCGAGATGGTCGGCACAGTCACTGAACTACTCCGTGGCAAGGTCTCGCTCTTCGTACACATCAATCTCCTCCGTGTCGACCGCCAGCACCTCGTCCAGTTCGTCGGCACCGACCGTCCCGTCCCCCGCAGAGAGGGTGAGACGCCGGTCACCGACGAACCGTACCTCCTCGATTCGAGACTCATCCTGTTTCAGCCGGGCGACAAGATCATCTACGTCTAAGACCACGTCACTGATCGACCGGAGTGGGTGGTCAGACGCATCCGACAGCGTCACGAGATTGTGTAGATTTCCGGTGTGGTACCGTCCGCGGTCGTACACGACTCGCAGGTACAAACGTGGTGCTTGACCGAGTTTACTCCGCGATGTCGGTTGGTTCTTGAGCGCGCGCCAACACAGCGTGTCGAGTCGACGAACGTCTTCGGCGGAGAGTCGCGTATCGGCCGCGGAGTTCTCGTCGACGAGACCGTAGAACGGGAAGATCCCGTAGACGATTCGGTGGTCGTCGAGCCCGAACCCGCCTTGCCGGTTCTCGTCACCCGTGGCGATGACGCTCGTGAGGGAGTCGTAGTCCTGATTCTCCTCCACTTCGTTCAGAGACTTCGCCGGAAGGAACTGGACTGGACCCTGATATTGGTTCGGGAATGCACCTTGTAGCGCGTTCTGGAGCTTGTCGTCCTCGTCGTCGTCACTCGACTCGAAAGTCAACGCCGCACCGAAGTAGCGTACGTCCGTCGCTCTGTCGAGGAACGTCTCGGCGATGCCCTCGATTTCCTCCACATCGGCGGCACTGTCGACTTCTTCGAGGATGTCGAGCGTGAGCGTTTTTCGGCCCTGCGACTCTCCGTCGACTTTCTTCACGTACACTCCGTAACCGTCGTCTAACAGTTGCTCCCGGAGGTACCGTTTCAGGCGAACGTCCGTGACGATTGCCTGCCCGGTCTCGGGGTCCCGTCGGGGACGATCCTCCGCGAGTGGATTCCCGTTCGGATTGCAGTCCTGTGCGTCGGTGATGAACAGTATCTCTGATCGTGGAATCTCGGGGGAACTCATGAGTCAGCCTCCGTCGGTGATCGGTTGTCACTCGTTTCTCCGTAGTGATCGAACGCGACCGGCATCGCTCGCCGACCGAAGGAACTCCCGAGTGCGACCGCGAAACGCATGTCGTCGCGGTCGAGGTCCCACTCCGACGGTGTCGACTCGTACGCGTCGAGCAACCGGTCGACGACCTCTGGATAGAGGACGTTACCCGCGTTGTCACTGTCTGCGGCGTACACACGCGCATCATCGAGAGCCGCTTGGACGGTCTTCTGTAGTGTGTCCCGCGTGAGTTTGTCGGCCTGCACTCGGGTGTCGAGTGTCTGGCCCATCCCGCGCTCGTTCTCTTGGTGCCAGCTGATCTGCCCGATCAGGACACCGCTCAGGAACGCAGCCTCGCGCTCCGTGTTCGAGAACATCGGTCGGTCCAGGAACGATTCTAGTCTGGTCTCACGGATCTCGCTGAGATCCGCCAGTTCGTCAAGGTCCTGTGACATTGTCGGTGAGTGTGGTTCAACTGCCTTCTCGAAGCCAGTCAGAAGTCCCGCCCGTGACAAGGCTTCTAACTGTACGAACTGCATGGCGAGAACCTGCCACGGAACACCGTCCTCGTCGAACTCCTCGTCGAAACGGTCGAGGTACTCCTCGAAGAGAAGGCTCGCCTCGACAGGTTGTCCCTCGATCAGTTGCTGATCGACGGTTCGGCGGATGTCGTCGGCCACATCCTCACGAGGCGCAAACGTCGCGTTCGTGAACTCGTGGCCGAGAATCTTGTAGAAGGCGACTCTCCGTGCGTCGTCAGTGTCGGTGGGGATGTCGAGTAACGACCAGTTGTTGGAGGTTCCGAATCCACCACGCTGTGTGTCCAGACTCTCTCTGATCGTCGTCACCAGAGCGTCCGCAACCTCGTTGATCCAGTAGGTGGTCGCCGACGGTGCCTCGGCGACGACGTGCGTCTCGTCACCTATGACGCTAGTGAGATAGTAGAATCTCACTTCGTCGGTGAGGGCACGCACCGCCTCACGGTCGGACTCCTCGATCTGGAACGTGACGCGCGCCATCGGTGGCTTCTCGTTGTTCTCGTCCGGATCGAGTGACTGTACGGCCTCCCAGATCGTCTGTGCCTTCTGCGCCGTCAGTTTCCCCGCGAAGTACGGGACGGCGTACGTCTCGAATCCACCCGTCCGGAACACACACTGCTTCAAGAGTGACTTGCTCTGTTTGATCAGGCTCCCAGTCTGCTCTTCGATTGGGTAGTTCCGCCACGATTGATCCTTCCGCAGTCCCGGCTGAACGTCCGGGTGTTTGACCGAGAACACCTCGAACGGCTCGGTCTGTGGCGTCCCGACTACCCGCCCGGTGTCTCCCGTCACGTACCCGGTGGCTCTTCCGGCCGAGTTCCGCCTGTCGAAGTTCTTGTCGGTGAGGTTCTTCGTACTGTACCGGCGCATCGCTGCCTCCAAGACATCGAGTGCCCCCGGGTAGAGCGTCTGGATACCACTCGCATCCGTTTCCTGACTCAGGTCTGCGGTGTCGAGCGTCACCGCGACGGTCAGTACTGTCGGCTCACTCCCCGAGAGGAGCTGCTCAATGTCCTCTCCGATCTCTTCGAGTGCGTCGCTCCCTCTCTCGAAGATGCGTGCCAGTTTCTCGACGACCCACCCGTCGGGGTGACCTCCGTCGGCGACGGCGTCTGCGACGGTCTGAACGCTGTCGTAGTGACACCACAGGCGGAACCGAGAGAGGAGTGTGTCCGCGACTCCTTCCGGCGGGTTCCCAGTGTTCGATCCGGCCTGTGTCAGACTGTAGTCAGCGCCACGGCCAGACTCTTTCGCGGTGTACCCGAGTCGCGGGAGATCGTCTTCTCTGAGTGTGTCGACGGTGACATCCGTGTGCGCTGGCTGTTCGCCGGTCAGATCGATGTGTACGGTGACGAGACGACCGTCGTCGACGAACGGGGAGAGCTCCGCTGGCGTGTTGAACAGCCCGGGATCGTCGGCGAGGGTCAACACGCCGTACATCGTCATGACATCTTCCAGCGTCGTCGGCGGCCTTCCGTGCCAGTACTCGTCGATGACCCGCTGGAAGTCGTCGACATCTGGTCGGCTCATCGTGTAACTGCCTCTAGTTCGCTCTCTTTGATGTTCAGGAAGCCGAATCCCATCGCGTTCCGTTCACCGATTCCCGTGTCGAGTGCGAGATTCAGGTGTCGTCTGTGGGTGTCGTCGCGCACTCGGTAGCCGAACTTCCACTTACTCAGAATCCACGTCTCCCGTTCGCCTTCGGTGACAGTCACGGGGAGTGGGAACGTCTTGATGAGTTCGTAGCTCTCGAAGAGGTCGCCGTCGACGTCGGACGGGCCAGGGAGGTCCTCGGGGGCGAAGTGGCCGTGTTTCCAGTCGAGGTTGTTCTCGATCTGCGTCTGGAAGGGGTCGAGGGTGTGTTTCGGTTTCCAGAACTCCGACTGGTCGGAGTCGACATCGATGTCGTAGTCGTCGAACCGCCACGGCGGGATGCGAACGAGCACGCCGGTGCCGGTTTCGATCACGCCTTTCGTCCCCGGTTCACCCACGTCGGGAGCGAGAACACTCTGGTCGGTGATCTCGAAGGGCATCTCGCCGACGTTCAGCTCCGGCGTGGCGTCGAAGTCCGCGGCGATCTCGCCGAGGAGGTCGCGGTCCGGCGAGGCGACCAACAGTGTCCGGCTGTCCCCGGCGGACATGTCGTACGGGGGGAACGGGTTCGAGAACGCGAGACCTGTCGGCGGCTCCGAGCTGTGACGGTCGTCGTACGGCGTGTCTGCGAGCGCGCGCCACATCCGCCCACGGAGCTTGTGGTGGTACGTCTCGTCGTACACCGCGTTCGCACGAGCACGAAGCCGAACTAAGAGCCGCATCCGGTTCCATCACCCCGAACGTGTGTCTGTCTCACGGCTATTTCCTCTGTCTGCCGGCTAGGTGATAAATCTGGGTGGTCGGATTAGAGCCGGTGACCACTGGTGCCACCCGCTGTGGGGCCCCTCGTTTCATCGACCCCCCGGGGGTTCAGGGGGTATTGGGGGTCCACGACGACACCGACGTGTGAGGGCAACGTTTAC
>CAKZQY010000274.1 GCA_937142015.1 uncultured Halobacteria archaeon | reverse complement strand
GAGTCGATGACGGCGGCGACTCTCGACGTGACAACGGAGACGACTCCCGAGTCGATGACGGCGGCGACTCTCGACGTGACAACGGAGACGACTCCCGAGTCGACGATAGCGACGAGTGGCACCGCGTCGACAGTCCGCGAGCGGACGGGAGCCGCGAGTGGGAGGTGTTCCTCCGAGAGTCCGCCGCGGAGTCGCTACGTCATGTCGGCAGCCTCTCGGCTCCGAGCGAGGAGTTGGCACTCGAACAGGCGACGACACTGTTCGACCACGCGGCCGAGACGATCTGGTTGTGTCCTGCCGACGAGACCCGCCGGTTCCGGACGCGCCAGCTCGGAGCAGACCACGTGACGGACACGGACAGCGAGCGAGCGACGAACGAGGACGACGAACGCGTGGCGGACACGCAGCGAGGTGAACACGTGTGATCTCGATCAGTAAGCTGCTGTACGGAGTCGACGCAGAGGGCGACGGACTGCGGTACGACGCCGCCGGAGAGAGCGACCGCGAGCAGATCCGCGAACAGCGACAACAGCGGCCGGTCGTCGTCTGGAACGCGACGAAACAGTGCAACCTCACCTGTGAGCACTGTTACGCAGCCGCGGAGTTCGAGCGTGCTCCCGGCGAACTGTCGACGGCGGAGGCGAAGGGGCTGATCGACGACCTCGCCGACTACGGCGTTCCGGTGATTCTCTTCTCGGGGGGCGAGCCGCTGCTCCGTGGCGATCTGGCCGAGCTGGTCGACTACGCGACTGATGCCGGTCTCCGCGCGGTGTTGTCGACGAACGGCACCGTGCTCACCGAGGAGCGCGCGCGGAAGCTCCAGCGCGCCGGGCTGTCGTACGCTGGCGTCTCTGTCGACGGGAGACGAGAGACGAACGACGCGTTCCGCGGACAGGAGGGTGCGTTCGACGCCGCCGTCCGCGGGATGGAGGCGTGTCTCGATGTCGGGCTCAAGACCGGGCTGCGGTACACGATCACGGACGCGACCGCCCCGGACGTGGAGGGGGTTGTCGACCTCCTCACCGACGTGGGTGTCGACCGATTCTGTTTCTACCACCTCGACTACGGCGGGCGTGGAGTGCCCGACGCGGACATCTCCGCGGAACGCCGCCGCGAGGCGGTCGAACGGCTGTGTGAACTCACCCGAGAGTACCACGAACGCGGCGAAGAGATCGAGACGCTGCTGGTCGGCAACTACGCGGACGCGGCGTTTCTCGTGGAGTACACCCGCCGCGAGTACGGAGCCGAGCGTGCGCGGCGAGTCCGCGAGTACCTCGAAGTCAACGGCGGCGACCCGGCCGGCGAACGAGTCGCCGACGTAGACTACCAAGGCAACGTTCACGCGACGCAGTTCTGGCAGGGGTACTCGCTGGGGAACGTCCGCGACCGCCCGTTCGGTGCCATCTGGGACGACGAGACGAACCCGCTGTTGTCGGCGCTGCGTGACCGCCCGGCGAACCTGACTGGCGAGTGTGCGGACTGCGGCTACGCGAGCATCTGCCGTGGCGGATCGCGGCTCCGCGCGCTGGGTGTCGAGGGTGACCTGTTCGCACCCGATCCACAGTGTTACCTCACCGACGCGGAACGCGAGACGAACGTGACGCTCGATACCGGCGAGTCGACGGCCTCTGCGGACTGACGGGGTGAGAAACCGGTGGTCCGATCAGACGATCTGATCGATCACGAGACCTGGCGTGCTCCCGACGAGTCGTTCGTGTAGCTGCATGGCCTGTTTTTCGGTCATGCTAGCGATGATATCGGCCGTCACCCGAGCACGCAGTGTATCGGATTTGAAATTGCCGTCGCACAGGTTTCCTTCGTGAATTTGTTTGACTTTCTCGTCGAATGGCGCAGGGATCATGCCCCCTCGGTCCGACCCTTCCTCTGTTGCCTCGTACAGTTCGTCGAACAGTGTCTCGACAGCCTCTTTGTGCCCTCGCTGCTGTGCGAGCAGTGCCGGATCGTTGAACACGTAGTGTTCCGTGAGATACTGGAGGAGATGCACCTCGTCTTTGAGATCGTCGGTTATCTCCAATCCCGTCGGTATCTCTGGATCCACTGCTACCTCCACTCCGGAATCGATCCCGAGGTACCGTTCGATCAGCTTCGAACTCATGAAACTCAATCCGGCGCGGTCGTAACTCGAGCCGTCGAATGGATACTCCAGCGGGTTCCGGCGTGGTGCTTCTTGACCTACTTCTCCGCCAGCAACGGCTGCAAGGTCGGGGAGTGAGTTCGCCAGAAACCCCGTCGCGTCCCACGACTCTTCATTCACGTCCACGTTCGACTCGAACTCGTCGGCGACTGTCTCACGCTCCTCTGAGTCTTGAATGAGCCGGTCCAATGGGAGGAGACCAGCCTCGTAAAAATCGACGAGGTCGTGAATCGCGTAGGTGAGATCGTCTGCCCAGTCCATGATCCTCGCTTCGAGACTCACGTTGTCGTTGCTGCCTCCGGGTGTCCTGAGCTGTTCCGTCTCCTCAAACTCCGATTCTTCTGTTCGATAGTATCCCCACTTGTCCCTCTCTTTCGACATTGGTCCCCGACTCCGCGGATACTTCAGCATCGCCTTGAGTGATGCTAATGTCAGGTCTAATCCCCTGTGGTCGTCTCCGTACCAGCGTTTGTTGATGGAGACGTTGTTGACGATCCGGAACGACTGGGGGTTCCCCTCGAAACTGCTGAACTCTCCCATATTGTCCAGTCGGGCCTGCAACGCTCTCTCCGCGGGGTGACCGAAGGGAGGATGACCGAGATCGTGCGCCAAACACGCTGTCTCGACGACATCTGCGCTCAGTCCTCCAGCCTCTCTGAGAACGTGATCTGGTGTCTCGTCGTCGAGATACTCGGCGAGTCGTCGACCGACTTGTGCGACTTTGAGTGAGTGTGTGAGGCGATTGTGGTAGCCACGGTCAGTATTGACGTGGACGACCTGTGCTACACCACCGAGTCGTCGGAATGCGGGGGTGTACAGAATTCTGTCTCGGTCTTTTTGAAAGGCGCTTCGATTATCTTCTTTTTTATCGGAATGAATGCGCTCGGAACGTAGCTCCTCGTTGTCCTTGTTCGAGCTCATGTGAGTGAAGAAGTTTCCTCAGTCGTCCTCGAACTGGAGATTCCAGTCGACTGTGTACGACACCTCGTCTTTCTCCATGAGAACTCTGAGTGCGCCCAATACGCTGTCTCTGTCTCTGTCTCCGAAGATATCCTCGACGAGCTTCTCCTGCTCTACTGGTCCAGTGTTGTCGAGCCGCTCTCGTACTGTCTCTTCGAGTGACTGCGTGCTCATTGTGGGACGGACATCGATACGACTTCGGCTTGTTTAGTACTTGCCGTTTCACTCACAAGTGATCTCAGCGATAATTGTTCGTTTCTCCCTCGAATAGATCGATCACGTGATTTACGACTTGGTTCCAGCCTCGAACAGGCACGCTTTGCCCGGATTCAGTTGGGTTTCACACTCTGTGTGGCAGGTTACGGGACGCAACGATCGACACTACCGATTCAGCGTGTGGATCGCCTGTTCTTGCGCGTTCTCGGCGGCTTCCATCACAGTCTCGGACAGCGTCGGGTGGGTGTGGATCGTCGATCCCAGGTCCTCCAGTGTCGCCCCCATCTCGACGGCGAGTGCGATTTCGGCGATCAGCTCGGACGCCTCGGGGCCGACGACACGCCCGCCGAGCACGAACCCGGTGTCCGCGTCGGCGACGATCTTCGTGAACCCGTCAGTCTCGTTCGTCGTCAGTGCGCGGCCGGAGGCTCTGAGCGGCATCTCTCCGACGACGGGGTCGAACCCGGCCTCGCTGGCCTCTTCTTCGGTCATCCCGACAGTCCCGATTTCGGGGTCGGTGAACACCGCGGCAGGAATCGCTTGGTAGTCGAGTGCGGCTGGCTCTCCGGCGGCGACCTCGGCCGCGACGATCCCCTCCTTGCTGGCGACGTGCGCGAGCATCGGCTCGCCGGCCACGTCACCGACGGCGAAGATGTGGTCCTGCTCCGTCCGCGCACGCGAGTCCGTCTCCAAGAACCCGTTCTCGTTCGGCTCCAGTCCCGCAGCGGACAGATTCAGCGTGTCCGTCACCGGCTCGCGGCCGACGGCGACTAACACTGCGTCCCCGTCGTACGTCGAGCGCTCGCCGTCTTCTGTCTCCGTGGTCACGACGATCCCGTCGTCCGTCTCCTCCCAGTCGGCGGCACCCTCGCCGAACTGGAACTCGACACCGACAGACTCCGCGTGCTTGCGGACGATCCGCTGGACGTCCTCCGTGTAGGCCGGGAGCACGTCGTCGAGCATCTCCACGACCGTCACGTCCGTCCCGAGCTTGGCGAAGGTGGTCGACAGCTCCATGCCGATGTAGCCCGCGCCGACGACAACCAGCTCGTCCGGGACGCTGTCGAGCGCGAGTGCGTCACGCGAGGAGAGCACCGGCTCGTCCGCGAAGGAGAACCCCGGCACCTCGATGGGTCGGGAGCCGGTTGCGACGATAGCGTGTTCGAAGTTCAGCGTCTCGCTCCCCTGTCCGTCGCCGCCGTGCGCGACACGGAGCGTCTGCTCGTCGTCGAACGTCGCCGTCCCCTCCAGCAGGTTCACGCCGTTGGCCTTACACAGCTTCTCGACACCACTGGTTAGCTGGTCGACCACACCGGACTTCCACTCCTGCATCGCGGCCACGTCCACCTCGGGGTCGGCGTGGATGCCGAGCTCCTCGGCGTGTTCGGACTCCCACTTCAGACTCGAGGCGTGGATCAGCGCCTTCGAGGGGATACAGCCGTAGTTGAGGCAGGTCCCGCCGTAGGCGTCTCGCTCGATCAGTGTCGTGTCCAACCCGTGCTGTGCCGCGCGGATCGCCGCGACGTAGCCGCCCGGTCCCGCGCCGATTACGGCCACGTCCGTTCCCGTGGAGATGTCTCCGACGACCATCGTACCCACGATTCTCTCCCCGGGATATAAACTGGCAGGAATTGCGCTCGACGACGTGTGGTCACTCGGTGTCACCATGGCGGAATATCGTGGGTGTCCGCGAGGAACTGCTGTGTCGCTGTGGGGTGTCTCTGTCTCGCGTCAGTGTTTCGCGCGGTACTCGCCGTGCTTGACACCGAGTGCGACCGTAATCAGTCCGAAGATCACGATGGAGGGCAGCACCATCATCAGGATCGTGGAGGTCTGCATCGGAATCGGTGCGACGATCAGTCCCGCTGTGCCGATGGCGACGATGCCGAGGAAGATCCCCGCCGTCACTGTCGTGTCGAACTCCATACGAACGCTTGTACGCGGGGAATCTTAACCGTCGTGTTCGTGACTGTCGGGCGAAACAGTTACTACGATTACCATTAACGTTCCCAGCGAAACGAGCTCTCGTCGCATCCCGCCGAATGTAGTTCGTGCTGGCAGACACGACTGCACTCGGCGGGATGCCGTAATCCTACCCGCGTTTCGCTACGCCGAGCAAGAGCGTCGGAACGCTCCTCACTCACGGGAAGACGGGGTATGGGCACGTCTCTCTATCAGGGGGTATTTTAATCGCCGTGTCGAATCACGCGTCGATGGGAGACGGACCGTCAGAGTCGTTCACCAGACTGGGCAGCCTCGGCGTCGAGGAGGAGTTCTACGTGGTCGACGAACGCGGACGGCCAGTGTCCGGTGTCGACGAGCTCGTCTACGGCGGCCGCGACCCGCCGGAGCGCGTGGCGGACCGTCTGGACCACGAGCTGTTCAAGTGTACTATCGAGACACAGACGCCGCGGATCGACGACCCGACTCCCGAACGAATCACCCGGGAGGTGACCGAGACACGGGACGCGTTAGTGGCCCACGCCGACGCGGACGGCTACAGGATCGCAGGTGCGGGGCTCCACCCCGCAGCGCGGTGGCGGGAGCTCGACCACGCGGAGAAGCCACGCTACCGGTCACAGCTCGACCGCATCCAGTACCCACAACACCGGAACACGACAGCCGGGGTTCACGTCCACGTCGGCGTCGACGACCCGGACAAGGCGGTGTGGATCGCCAACCAGACCCGGTGGTTCCTCCCGCCGTTGATCTCACTCGCGGCCAACTCGCCGTTCTGGAACGGCTACGACACGGGACTCGCGTCTGCGCGGGCGAAGATCTTCGAAGGGCTGCCCAACACGGGGATGCCGACACGGTTCGAGAGCTTCGCGGCGTTCGCGCGGTTCGAGCGCCGGATGCTCGAACTCGACCGGATCGCGGACCGGGGTGAGCTCTGGTTCGACGTGCGGCCACACACGGACCACGGTACTGTCGAAGTGCGTGCGCCCGACGGACAGTCCGACCCTGCGGTCGTCGCGGCGCTCGCGGACTACGTCCACCGACTCGTCGTGGACTTGGCGGAACGCTACGCGGACGAGTCCGACCCGGCTCCGCCTGCCGACGTGGCTGTCGACGACGGCGGCGAGGGGCTCAGGCGCGAGCTGTTAGACGAGAACAAGTGGCGCGCGATACGACACGGACGGGACGCGGACTTTGTCGACCGCGACGGGGAGTCGACGGTCTCGTTGGCGACGCACGTCGACCGCGAGGCCGACCGCCTCGGCGCGACTGGTCTCCGCGACCTGCTCGACCGCGAGTCTGGAACTGCGAGACAGCGCCGACTCGCCGCCGAATCGGGACTCGACTCCCTGTGTGCCGACCTGTTGGTAGAGTAATCGGACGCCCGCTCGCTACGCGTCCTCGGTGTCAGTCTCGGCGTCGGTGTCAGTCTCGGCGTCGGCGTCAGTCTCAGCGTCGGTCTCGGCGTCAGCGTCGTCCTCGGCGTCGGTCTCCCCGCCGTCGGGAAGCACAGTCTCGCTCGACTCGTCGTCACCGCCGTCCGGGATAGCAGTCTCCATCTTGCGCTCGAACCAGTCCCACTCGGCGGTGTTGAGGTCACCCTCCGAGAGGTTCCACGGGTCGCCGCTCTGGATCGTCGGCCCCTCCAGCCACGAGACGACGAAGTTGTACACCCAGAGGAATCCGCCGATCAGCAGCAGGATCGCGCCGAAGGAGGCGATCTGGTGGAGCGTGATGAACTGCGGGAGGTAGGAGGCGTACCGCCGCGGCATGCCGCCGTAGCCCAACAACACCATGGCGAAGAACGTCACGTTCGTCCCGACCATCCACAGCCAGAAGTGGACCTTCGCCAGCCGTTCTTGATACCAGCGTCCGGTGTACAACGGGAACCAGTAGTACAGTCCCGCCATCCCGGCGAAGGTGATCGCTCCCATCACGATGTAGTGGAAGTGACCGACCACGTAGTAGGTGTCGTGTAACACTAGGTCGACCGGAATCGACGCGAGGAACACGCCCGTCACGCCGCCGATCACGAAGTTGGAGACGAACCCGATACAGAACAGCATCGGCGTCGTCAGGCGGAGCTTCCCGTTCCACATCGTCGTGATCCAGTTGAACGTCTTCACTGCCGACGGGATGGCGATAGCGAGTGAGACCGCCATGAAGCTCGCGCGGAGCCGCGGGTCGATCCCCGTCGTGAACATGTGGTGTGCCCACACGCCGAAGCTCAACACGCCGATCGCCAGCGTGGAGTAGACGACGAACTTGAAGCCGAACAGCTTCCGCCCGGAGAAGCGCGGCAGCACGTAGCTGACGATCCCCATCGGCGGCAAGACGAGGATGTACACCTCGGGGTGACCGAAGAACCAGAACAGGTGCTGCCAGAGGATCGGATCACCGCCGCCGACGGCGAAGAACTGCGTGCCGAAGTTGCGGTCCAACAGGAGCATCACCAGCGCGCTGCCCAGAAGCGGGAACGCGAACAGGATCAGCCCGGACTGTGTGAGCACCGTCCACGAGAAGATGTCGAGGTTCGCCCACGTCACCTTCTCGTGACGCTCCGTCACGATGGTGGCGATGAAGTTGATCGCGCCCATCGTCGCCGAGACCCCGGTGAGGTGGAGTCCCAACAACATCAGATCCACACCGACGTTCGACTGGGTGCCCGCGCCCACGCCCGAGGACAGCGGCGTGTACATCGTCCACGCAGTCTGTGCGGGGAGGATGCCGTCGATCGGGAAGAAGCCAGCCCAGATCAGGAGTGCGCCCGGCGGGAGCAGCCAGAACGCGATAGCGTTGATACGGGGGAACGCCATGTCGTCCGCGCCGAT
>CAKZQY010000273.1 GCA_937142015.1 uncultured Halobacteria archaeon | reverse complement strand
ACCTGTCGTGGGTCGTCACAGCCAGACGACCTGTCGTGGGTCGTCACAGCCAGACAACCTGTCGTGGGTCGTCACAGCCAGACGACCTGTGCGTGGAGCGTGTCGTCGACTTCGAGGACGCCAGCCTCGTCGACGACGCCAGCCTCGACAGCCGTGGTGACGAGCTCTTCGCCGACGAGGTTCGCCGTGTCGGCTCCGGCGAGTCGCTCGACCGCGGTTTCGGCGTCGACGCGCTCGGCGTCCTCGCCCGCGTAGAAGGACTCCGAGACGGTGAGCGACACCGCGCCGTCCGCGTACGTCTCGCCGAGACAGTCCGTGTCCGCGGCGGCGACGAGGGTGCCCTCGGCGGTCTCTCGGACCGTCACGACGACTGTCATCAGCGCTCTCCGTACTCCTCGACGAGCTCCTGTTCCGCCTGCTCGCGGAGGTCCTCTGCCCGCTCGGCGACCGCCTCGGCCTCCTCGTGGTCGCCGAGCTCTTCGAGCGCTCGCGCCTTCTCGTCGAGCACGTCGGCGTTGCGGAAGCCGAGCCGAATCGCGTTGTCGAAGGCGTTGACGGCCTCCTCGGCGAGGCCTCGCTCCAACAGGAAGAAGCCGCGGTTGTACCACGCCTGCGGGAACCGTGGATCGATCTCCACCGCGCGCTCTGCGTGTTCCAGCGCCTCCTCCGTCTCACCGAACTCCCACAGTGCGTACGCGAGGTTGGTGTGTGCGGTCGCGGCGTGTTCGGAGTCGTCGTCGATCCGCAGCGCCTCCCGGTACGCGCCGATGGCTTCGTCGTACTCTTCGAGCTCGGCGTGTGCGACGCCCTTGTTCGTCCACGCCTCCTGCTCGTCCAGCGAGTCGTCGTCCGCGAACCGTGCGGCGCGCTCGAACGTCTCTGTCGCCTCCTCGAAGCGGTTGATCTGCATGTACGACAGCCCGACATCGACTAACTCTGCGACGTCCACCTGATCGGCTGCGACGTTCCGCTGGTCGAGCGCGTCCGTGATCACCCGCGTGTCGACCGGGTCGACTGCCGTCGGGTCTGCGCCCAACTCCTCCGGCTCCAGCGTGAATGCCTCGTAGTCCTCGTCGAGTCCCTGCCCCGCCGAGAAGTCGTGGTCCTCGGGCTCTCCGTCTGTCATGCGACGGTTTTGACGTGCGCCGGTCGTAAGACTTCTGCACGCGGCGCGCGGCCCTGCCGGTCACGAGCGCGTCGTCACGACTCGGATCTCGGATTCGACGGCTCGTGTCGACAGACAGCTCTCAACACACCGGTTTCACGTCGATGCCGAGACCACGGAGCGCGTCCGCGTAGTCGTCGTAGGCGATCTCGATCACGTACGCTGCGACCATCTGAGCGCGCTCCCAGTCGTCCTCGTCGGTACACAGATCCTCCAACAGCGCGAGACCGCGGTCGAGTTCCGCCGTGGTCTCCGTCTTCAGCTCGCGGAACAGGTCCGCGCGCTTCGCGTCCTGCTCGTTGACGAAAAACGAGACGATCTGCGTGTGGGTCCGAGTGCTGACGAGCGGCCGACCGACGAGCCCGGCGGCGACGCGTTCGACCGTGTCGTCCCGTCCGCGGAGGTACTCGTGGAGTGTCCCGCCGTCTGCTGGCTCGTACACCCGCTCTGCCGTGTCGTCTCCGGCCACGTCTGCGAGCGAGGACAGCACACGCTCACGGTGGTCGGCCTCGCGGTCGCGGGTCCACGCGAACGCCGAGCGAGCCTCCTCGTCCGACTCCGTCTCCGTCCACCGTTCGAACGTGCCGTGAGCGGCGTGTTCGCTGTCGGCGGCCGCACGGAGGACGGCCGCGGTCTCCAGTGTCGCGTCGGTGAGCGCGATCAACAGCTTGTTCGAGCCGAGCCGGTTCAACTCGGTCTGTCGCTCCGTCTCGAGTGTCTCCCGGAACGTCTCGGCGTCCATGTCGTTCCGGAGGTGTCGCGTGAGGTTAACTGTTGGTCTCGGGGTTGCGGTGGTGTCGGAGGCTGGCTTCCGGTCCGGCTACACTGTCGGTCACAAGTGTTGATAGATTGTTGCGCTTCACTCGGGGTTCCAACGCGTCTTGTTCCGGTTCTGTCGACCCCGGGTTCGATGGCTTGTGACCGACAGTATACTCACGGGGCCGTCAGCGTTTCCCACACGCACTACAGAGAGACACGACAATCACATGACAGACACACCAGACGGAGGGCCAGTCGAGTCACCGGCGACGGCAGACGCGGTCCCGCAGGAGGAGGCGTTCACCGGCGAGGCAGTCACCGCGGAGACGCTGGCTCGACAGCTCCGTGCGGGAGCGTCGATCTCCGTGCTCGACGTGCGGGACCGCGACGAGTTCGACGCGTGGCACGTCGACGGAGACGGCGTCACTGCGGTCCAGATTCCGCACGTGGAGTTCGTCGCCGCGCAGGCAACCGGCGACCCGCTCGGTCTCCTCCCGGATCGTCTGTCGGAGCCGGTGGTCGTCGTCTGCGGTCGCGGCGCTGCGAGCGATCAGGTGGCTGGGATGCTCCGCGAGGGTGGGCTGCGAGCGGTGAATCTCGCCGACGGGATGGACGGCTTCGCCGAGACGCTGCTCGCTGTCGATCTGTCAGTCGGACAGATGGACGAAGGAGACAGCCGGGCGCACCCACTCGCCGACACGGTAGTTGATTCGACGCGGGTGACGATCAGACAGTACCAGCGGCCGGCCTCGGGTTGTCTGTCGTATCTCGTCGCTGTCGACGACGAGGCGGTCGTGATCGACCCGCTGCGGGCGTTCGTCGACCGGTACGCGGACGACGCGGCGGCGCTGAGTGCGACGCTCCGGTACGCGGTCGACACCCACGTCCACGCAGATCACGTGTCGGGCGTCCACGCGCTCACCGCCGAGACGACAGCGACCGCCGTGCTCCCGAGCGGCGCGCTCGACCGCGGCTTCGACGCCACGCAGTTCGACTACGACGGGAGCGACGACCCGGCGCTCCGGTTCCTCGACGACGGAGAGCGGCTGTCGGTCGGCGACGCGGAGCTTCGAGCGATCCACACGCCGGGACACACCCACGAACACGTCGCGCTCGTCGGTCTCGGTCACCTGTTCGCCGGCGACGCGCTGTTTCTCCAGTCCGTCGGCCGCCCGGACTTAGAGAGCGGCGGCGGTGAGGCGGCCCGCGAGTTGGCCAGCGCGGCCTACGACTCGCTGCACGAGCGACTCCTCGACCTGCCGGATCAGACCGTCCTCCTCCCCGGGCACGTCGCCAGTCTCGCCGCCGCACGCGACGGTCTGTACGCGGCGTCGCTCGCGGCGGTGCGGGAGCTGGAGGTGGTCGGACTCGACCGGGAGGCGTTCCTCGCTCACGTCTCGGAGAACCTCCCGCCGCGTCCCGCCAACTTCCAGCGCATCGTCGCCGCCAATCTCGGCCGCCGTCGACTGGACGAGGATGCTGCGTTCCGGGCGGAACTGGGCCCGAACAACTGTGCCGTCTCTGCAGACTGATAGCGAGACGACTGCGGCCGGTGGCGACGGTAGCTTCACCGCGTGAAGCCAGCAGGCGGCACTGATACGTACGCCGTCCATCTGTCGAGACGCGATGAGTTGGGTTCCCTCCACACTCGACGGAATCGTCGACGACCACCCAGTTGCGGTCTTCGCGCCGCTGGCCCTCCTGCTCTCGTGGGTCGTCTGGGTTCTAGTGTTCGAGATCACGCCCACCCGTTCGGGACTCTGGTTCCTCGGGACTGGGGTCGGGGCGTTCGGTCCCGGTGTGGCGGCCGCAGTCGTGACGCGCCTCCGCGGTGAGTCGGTCCGAGCGTGGCTCGCCGAGAGCTTCGCGCCGCTCCGTTCGCTCAGGTGGTACGCCCTCGCGCTCGCGGGGCCAGTCGCCGCCACGATTGGGGTTGCCGCCATCGTCTTCGGCTTCACAGGTGCTCCGGCGGTCGGAGCCGTCGTCGAAGTCCTCCCGCTGGCCGCGTTCAATCTCGTCATGGCAACCATCCTGACGGGCGGTAACGAGGAGTTCGGCTGGCGCGGCTTCGCGCTCCCGCACCTCCAGACGACGTACAGCGCGTTCACCGCCAGCCTCCTGATCGGTGGCCTCTGGACCCTCTGGCACGCGCCGCTGTTCGTCTACGGCGTCTATCAGATGCCGGCAGAGCTGTACGCGCCGAGCGTGCTCGCGTTCAGTGTCGTGCTCGGGTGGTACTACAACACCTCGGGGGGCAGTCTCCTCGGTGCGATGCTGTTCCACGGTGGTATCAACTCACTGTTGAACCTCCCTGGACAGATTGTCGACAGCACAGACGCCGTGCCGATTCCCTACACGGGGGTGATGCTGGTCGTCTTCGGTGTGTTCGCGGGACTGCTGCTCGTCCGCCACGGACCAGACACACTCGCTGCCGGCGACCGCGTCCGAC
>CAKZQY010000272.1 GCA_937142015.1 uncultured Halobacteria archaeon | reverse complement strand
CCGCTGGTGTGTCGATTTTCACCAGCGGCCGGGTGATCGTCGGCTCACTCACTGTGTAGAGCCGCTGGGAATTGTCCCACGGTTGTGGGTGCGAAATATCGAAGAAACCGACTGTTGTCCCGCCATCTGTTCGAACATCATCATCTCGCGCCCATTCGTTGTCACTGTCGTCTTCAGGCCGTTTGTTGTGGGGCTCGTCTCCATCATCCTCGGCGAACGCGTCAACAACGCGTTCGTCGAGGATTTCGTCAGCGTTCTCTGGCCGATCTGGCCTCTCCGTACGCGGAATCGCGTACGAAAGGTCGAGATCATCGAGAAGTCGTGGGAGGTAGTTGGGATGAAACTCGACATCAAACTCTTCGTTGATGAGGTGCTGAATCTCTTGCTTCTTCCAGGGTTCACCTTCTTCGAGCAGGTCCACAAGACGCTCTCGTTGTTTCCCGTCGAGCTTCGGGGGCCGCCCGCCCCCGAAGTTCGGTGTCAGAAGTCCGAGCCCACCCTTATTCCAGCGTCTGGCCCAGCGACTGCTGGTTGATTGGGACCTCCCGACATCGTCGGCTGCATCTTCGAGTGTTGCACCCTTGTACAGCCGTTTGATGAACGTGAGCCGCTTGCTCACCTTCTTGTCATCTATCTGTGTGAGCAAGCGGTCGAGATCGGCCTCACTGAGGTGACGGACGATCTCTTTCTCTCGTCCCGTCATTACCCCACCAACGCAGAGTGTACCCAAATCTTCTGCGGATCATTACGTTCTCGCGGCTTTCCTTCGTCAATCTCCGTCTTGAGCTCGTAGAGTTCCTCAAGCGTAACCTCGTCAAGCCGACCCATTGTCGACTCTACTACGCCTATTGGTAAATAGCTTGCTTAATCACTATCAGTCGTCTGCGGGCGCGGCGTCGCCGCCACCGGCACCCGCAGCAGCCGGCACCGGATCGATCTGGTCGTCCGGCACCGTCCCGTCCTCGCGCCAGCCACGCGCCTCGTAGTACTCCCGAATCGCGGCGTCGAGATCCGGAATCTCGTACGGCAGGTCGTCGTCCGCGGCGTCCATCCCACGGCGGTTGTTGAAGTGACGCTCCAAGGTGACCACGCGGTGACCGACCTCTTGGAGTCGCTCGTACTCCGTGTCCAACAGCGTCGCCAGCCGGTCGTCGGTGATGTAGTCCCCGCCGAACGCACAGACCACCGCGCTGTCGCGGATCACGTTCCGGTTCTCCTCGGTGACGAGCCGCTCGGCCTTCCCGAGTGTCCCCTCTGGGTCGAGTTCGCCGGAGTACTCGATACCGAGCATTCCGCCGTACATGTGGTCTGCGCCGCGGTTTGCGACCGCGTACGACAGCCCCTGCCCGTGGAGGACCCGGCCGTCGTGAGCGGCGAACTCCAGCCCCTTCACCGTGTAGTCGTCGACACCGATCTCCTCGTGGGCGCGGTGGACCCCTTCGGCGAGGGTGTCGCCGATCCCCTCGCGGTTGGCGATCTTCCGCAGCGTCTCACGGGCCAACTCCGGGTTCCCGAACTCGTCTCGGCTGGCGAGATAGGCCGCGACAGTGACACCCGCAGAGATCGTGTCGACGCCGAACTCGTCACACAGGTCGTTCGCCATCATTACATCCACGATGTCGTCGACACCCTGCAACGAGCCGAACGAGTACACCGTCTCGAACTCTGGGCCCTCCGTCTCCACGCCGCGTTCCTCGTCACGCGTCGGGAGCTTACAGGCGTACGCACACGTCGAACAGGCTCCCTTCTTGTACTTCTTCTCCTCGACGGCCGCGCCGCCGATCTGGTCTGCCGACTCGAACTCGTACTCCTCGAAGTAGCGCGTCGGCAGCGAGAAGTTGTCGTTGATGAACTCCGTCCCGCCGGTGGTCCCCTGCCGCTTCATCTGGTCGTCGCTCGTCGCCGCCTCGCGGTGAACGTCACTCGACGGCGGATCTGCGATCTCGATGTCCGGGCGGGAGTCGCCCTCGAAGGTGACACACTTGATCCCCTTCGAGCCGAGCACCGCGCCGAGACCGCCGCGGCCGAACGCCCGCGAGTCGAACGTCATCACGGACGCGAATCTGACCAGATTCTCGCCCGCCGGCCCGACCGCGATACAGTGCTCCGGTCCGAGTCCGTGGTGGTCCTCCGTGTAGTCTGACACCGCCGACACCAGCGCCCCTTCCAGTTCCGGCACCTCCTCGAAGCGGACCGTCTCGTCGGTGACGTGGACCGCGAGCGACACGTCGCTGGCCCCGACGAACTCGACCACGCTGTACCCCGTGTCCGCGAAGTTCCGCGAGAGGTACCCCCCGGCGTTCGTCGACACCAGCCCGTCAGTCAGCGGTGACAGCCCGGTCATGTTCATCCGGCCGGTGAACGAGGTGTTGCTCACCTGGAGCGGTCCCGTCGAGAGGTACGCCCGGTTCTCCGGGCCGAACGGGTCGGCGTCGAACGGGATTCGCTCGTGTGCCAGCGCAGTCGCCGCCGCTCGCCCCCCGACGAACGACGACAACACCTCCGACACGTCCGTCTCCGTCGCCGTCCGGCTGGACACGTCGACTGTGAGAAGTGGCCCTTTCGCGTGAAGCATGTCTCTATCGTCGTGTCTGAGACGCTTAAACCCGACGCGAACGGGAGACTGAGTCTCGCAGCGAACGGTGAACCGAATCCGGGAGCGGCCGCCGTCTCTCGCAGCGAACGCCGCCTCTCGTGAGCGGCGTCCGAACGACGTGAGACCAGCTCCGAACGACGTGAGACCGGCAGTGTCAGAAGCGTGATATCGGCAGTGTCAGAAGCGTGAGATCGGCAGTTTCAGAAGCGTGAGACGACTTCGCCCATACAGCCCACGTCACGCCGGTAGTAGTCTCCGTGGAGATCAACGATGTCGGAGACGTTCCGGTCGAAGTAGTTGTCCGGCTCGGGAGCGTCGGCACCCTCTTCCCCGATGGCAGGCGTCCACTCCCGTGTCTCGTACACGTCGTCGAGCACCTGATCGTCGTTGTTGACGTAGTTGTTCACCTCGACCACGGAGTGGTACAGCGCCTCGCCGTACTCGCCGTCAGTCGAGACGGCCTGATCGTCCACCGCCGCGCCGAGGAACGCCACGTTGTCCACGACGTTGAGTGGCGGACTCGACGTGCCGAACAGATCGGCGTGGTCGACGTACAGTGACTCGACAGCCTCACAGACGACCGACCCACCGAGCGAGTGGCCGATCAGCCTGATCGGCACGTCGTGCGTCGCATCCCAGTCTTGAACGAAGTTCGCCAGCTTCTCACCAGTGTCGCGTGCGATCTCCCGCGCGTCGCTCCACCCCATATCGAGGCTGTCGCCCTTGTCGGAGTCCCACGTGAACAGAACATTGAACACGCCCCAGTCGTAGCCGTTCTGCGCCATCGCCAGCTCTGCCTCGTAGGCGGTGTCCATCGCCCCCTGTTCGTCCACGTTCCACCCGTGGACGAAGATGCACAGTTCGTCGCCGGGGCTGTGGTACTTACCCCAGTCGCCGGCCGTGTCGTAGCTGTACGTCGTCTCCCCGTTGATCAGGTTCGCGTCGTCGTCGAAGTGTTCCCGAGCGGACACTCGTGGGTAGTCCGCGGGTGCGTCCGCAGCGGGCGGTGAATCCTCCGTCCAGTCGCCGGCAACTGCTGTGCCAGCACTCGCGGTCACGCCGGTCAAGGCGGCTGCCCCCGCTGCCGCACCGCGTAGCACTCGCCGTCGTGTGGTCGACTGCGTACTCTCTCGCTGTGTGCCCCTCTCGGACTCGGTGTCGCTGGTTCCCTGTTGTGACATCGGTCTTCCCCTCTGCGTTCAGACCTTTACTACACACCGCATTAATAATTTTGGCCGAGCGGTGAAATGTTTTCGTTGCCACGTATTTTTCACCTGTAGCAACTAACCCTAACCAGTATCAGACGACAGTTCGGTCGCGTCGATCAGTTGGCATTCGACCGCAGTTCGCTCGTTCGCCACCGGAGTCGGCCGTCTGGGATCGGCAGGGTCACGCGGAGGCGAGTCCAGTCGTCAGCGTCAGGGGGGTCGGGTGGCCTCGGGAGACAGCTGTGCGCGTGTTTCCGCACGGAGTCGCTCGTGGAACCGCTCGCGGGCGAACCGGTCTCGCGGCCGTCGCGGTCGGTCGTCGCGCTCGACGGCGGCGGCGAGGAGGTCGACAGCCTCCGCGACGGAGCCGAACAGTCGGTCGTCGTCGCCGTCGAGCACGTCCCGTTGTCCGCCGGAGTCGGGTGCGAACGCGACCATCCCGGCCGCGACGTACTCCGCGACAGCCATCCCGAAGTGTTCACCCGGCTTCGCCGACAGTCCGTACTTCGTCGTCGTCAGTAGCTCCTCCAGTCGGTCGCGCGAGGCGTCGCGGTGGAGCGTCGCGTACGGCCGCTCGGCGACGGCGTCGACGACGCGCTCGGCGTACGCGCGGTACGCCGGGGCGGCGGTGCCGACGACGTGGACTGTCAGATCGTGTCCCGTCTCCCGAACGCCGTCGACGACCGAGAGCGCGCGGAGCGTCCGCTTGTCTGGCGCGATGCGACCGAGGATCACCACGCCCTCGTCGCGCTCTTCCCACGTCGGGCCGCCCTCGATTGGGTCGACTGGCGGGTGCAGCACTGCTGGCTCTCTCCCGTACCGCCGTGTTACCTCGTTCGCGGTGTAGCTGGAGTTGGCGAGCACGCGCGCCCCGGACGGGAGCCGCCCGTCGCCGAGTCCAGCGAGTCGTGTCCAGAGTCGGTCGGTGAGTCCCCCAACGTCGCGTTGCGGTTCGTCCGAAGCGGTCATCGTTGTCGTCGTCGCTGCAGCGCGGAACTGGGGGAAGTGGACGTACTGGAGCGACCGGCCGGGGACCGCGAACTCGTTGGCAGTGCTGACGACGAGATCGAACGCGGCGCGTCGGCGGCGGAGCCAGCGATCGAGGAGCACACTCCGGAGCGGCAGCTGTGGCCCGACGTGTGGCGCGGCGGCGGCGAAGACACCTCCGAGCTGCTGGCCGAACGGCGGCGTCTCCACGCTCGTCACCGGCGCGGCCGCGGTGTCGAACAGATCGTCGAGCGTCTCCAGTGGCGGGTGTGAGAGCGTGAGCAGCGTCACGTCGTGGGCCGCACCCAGTGCCTCGCAGGCGTGGAGGCAGACGGCGTCCGCGCCACCACGGAGGTCGAGCGTGTTGTGAACGACTGCGATCTCTGCCACTGCTGCGGGGTGGGAGCAGCGAGTGAAAACTCCCGTGGTGTCGGTTAGCCGGCGGTGTCCGCGGTGTAGACAAGCTGACAACTCTCGTGGTGCTGGTGGGCCGGCATTCGATCGCCGTCAAACAGCGAGAAGACGTTCCGGCAGGTCGGGCAGAGACACCCAGTTTGATACTGCTTCGGGTGCTATGTCGTTCGTGGATTGTCTCTTCGTCGGCGCGGGGGCAGCGGCAGAGGCGTACGCCGCCGACCTCGACAGGACGGCGCTCGATCTCGTCGGGGTCTGTGACCTCGCTCTGGAGCGTGCGGCGGGAGTCGCCGAGGCGGCCGACGCGACGGCGTACACGGACCTCGACGAGATGCTCGCTGTCGAGTCGGCTCCGCTGGTGGTCGTCCTCACCAGCCACGCCGCCCACGCCGCCGTGACGCGGACGGCGCTGTCGGCAGGTCGACACGTGTTCAGCCAGAAGCCGCTCGCACTCGACCCCGACGAGGCGTGGTCGTTGGTCGCGTTGGCCCGCGAGCAGGGCGTGGCACTCGACTGTGCGCCGGTCGCGGTTCGACACCCACCACAGCGACGTGTCGCCAGACTGCTCGCAGACGGCAGACTCGGCGCGGTACAGTTGGCCTACGCCCACGCACACGTCGGTCGTGTCACAGAGTGGCACGACAATCCCGAGTCGTTTCTCGCGGTCGGGCCGCTGTACGACGGCGCAGTGTACCCACTGACGTTGTTGACGGCGTGGTTCGGTCCGGTCGAGCGCGTCCGGAGCGCAGACGCCGCCGAACGCTGGCCTGCCCGAGAGACGGCAACCCCGGAGGCACCGACACACGTCGAGGCGACACTCGAATTCGTCGGCGGGCTGCAGGTCCGACTCACCGCGAGTCTCTACGCCCCACACCGCAGCCGCGAGTTCAACTCGCTGGAACTCCACGGCGACGACGGGTCGCTGTACCTGCGCGACTGTGGCGGCGGCACGGAGGCCCGCGACGTCGTCCAGTTCGGACGGGCGGGTCGTGCGTACACCCCGGTTCCGCCGACGCACGCGGCCGCAGACGGCGGGTTCGCCGACGGCCCGGCTGCGCTCGCGCGACGCGTCGACGAGCGACGAGCGAGGCACAGTGGCAGGCGCGAGCGCGACGACACCCGGGACACAGCTCCGTACACGGACACTGGTGCAGCCCGTGCGGCCCACGTCGTTGCCGTCTGTGACGCCGTCGAGCGTGCAGCCGAGGCTGGAACGCCAGTCACGCTCGGTGATCCCGCAGGCGGGACTGGTGACCCCGAAGTCGAGAGGAGTGCTGGTGAAGCCGACAATCGCGTCCGCGAACGTGCGGTCGCTCCGCCACCGTACGGCTCGGGTACTCGCACCACCACTGTCAATGACGACGCGAGCACCGCCGTCAGTGACGAGGCGAGCACCACCGTCAGTGACGGCGCGAGTGCAGTCGAGGGCAGCGGCGCGAGCGCGCTCAGACTCCCGCCGGTCGGCCTCGACACCGGTGGCAGACCGACCGAGGAGGGCTCCGAGACTGTCCCGCCGGCAGACGCGGAGACGGTCGCCACCGCACTCGACGCCGGCTGTCGGCTCTTCGTCGGTATTCGCGCGGGCTCGGCCGCTACACCGTCGCCAGCCCAGCCGCCGACGACGAGCGCCGAGTCGGTAGTGACGGCACTCGGGGCACCGGGTGCGCCGAGTCGTGAGACGCTCCACCTCGCCGGCACGGTCTCGCTGTCAGACCCGGCGGTTGAGGCGGACGCCATCCGGGAGACACTCGATGTCGAGCGACTCGACGGTCTCCTGCTCGACGTGCGCGGTCCCGACGGACACGACCCAGACGCCCGGCGGCTCGTCGCTGCGTGGCGTGAGACGGCGTCGCTCGTCGCGGCGGGACAGACGAGGACTGTCGGACTCAGCGGTGTCGGGGTCGAGACACTCCGGACGCTCGCTACCGAGACAGACACACTCCCGGCGACGGTAGTGGTCGACAGCGACCCCGCCGATTCCTCCGCGCTCCGGGCGTGGTGTCACGACCGCGGTGTCCGACTGCTCGCGGCGTCGCCGCCAGCGACCGACGACGACTGGACTGCCGCGAACGGTGTCGTTCGATTGACACGAGCGCGGACGAGAGAGAGACTCGTCTCCGGGCTCGCAGTTGGGCTCGACAACGACGGAGGTGGCGGGTGACACTCACCGCGGTGGTGCCGAGACGGCTCCGGATCGAGGCAGCCCTCGGCCTCGTCGGGACAGGGCTCCTTCTCGCGGCTGGCTACGTCGGACTCGACACAGTATTCCGTGGAGTGGGTGGAGTGGGGAGTGGAGCCGCGCAGACAGCGAGTGACGTGTCCGCGACGGGGAGCGGCGCAGCGTCGTCAGAGGTACTCGGCGTGGCACCGTCAGAGACACTCGGGGGAGCACCGTCAGAGACACTCGGGGGGGCACCGTCAGAGACGCTCGGGGGGACACCGTCAGAGACACTCGGGGCGGCACTGTCGGAGACACTCGGCGTCCACCAGACCGGCGGGTGGCTGATCGTCACGACACTCGTCGCGCTGTGGGTAGTCGGGTTCCTCTACTACCACCTGACGGATAATCGTGTGGCGGCGTCGGACTCCTCTGTGGAGGCGTCGGACTCCTCTGTGGAGGCGGACGACAACGGGATGTTCGCCGTCGACGGGCTCCGGCAGTCACTCGGCGTCGCAAACGCGGTGACGTTTCTCCGTGGCTTAGCGTACGCCGGCGCGGCAGGATTCGTCGTCGTGCGACCGACAGGGGCTGTCGTGGTGTGGCTCCCGGCACTGCTGTACGGCGGCGGTGCAGCACTCGACGCGGTGGACGGCTCACTCGCCCGTCGCGTCGGCGCACAGACACGACTCGGGGAACGGCTCGACCTCGGGTACGACACGCTGGGGTTCCTCGTCGCTCCCGCGGTCGCTGTCGCGTGGGGGAAGCTGCCGGCGGTCTACCTGTCGCTGTCGTTCGCGCGGTACCTCTACCGCGGGGGTCTCGCGGTCGAGCGGTCACGCGGACGAGCGATCCGACCGCTGCCGCCGAGTCGTCTCCGCCGGCCGCTGGCCGCGTGGCAGATGCTGTTTCTCGCGGTCGCGCTCGCCCCGGTCGTGTCTGCCGCATGGACACTCGCTGTCGCTCCCGCGGCGCTCGCCCCGTCGCTCCTCGTCTTCGCCCGCGACTACCTCGCGGTCACTGGCCGACTTTCGAGCAGGACCGACACGACGCCTGCGGCGGAGTCTGCCAGTGCAGTTCACCCTGAGTCTGTCACGATCGCCGAGTCGAGCGAGGACGGCGACGTGACGACGACACGAGAGGCTGCGAACGCGGAGACGGCAGACGATGTCGCCTCCGAGCGGACGGTCACAGAGGGGGCGGTAACGGAACAGCCTGCCACAGAGCGGTCGGGTACGCGGCGAGGACCGAAGCGGCGGACGCGTGTGTCAGACAACGACAGAGGAAAGTGACTCGAACGACTGTGTGAGACGAGAGGCGACAGGACTGTGACGGATCAGACCCACTCTGACGGCGACGGACGGAACGGGTCGAGGCGACGATCAGCGTCGACGCCGGAGGAGCGGTCGACGGCAGACGAGCAGTCGACAGCGAGCGGACGCGGAGGGCGGGAGGCCGATTACCGTCACGTCGTCGTGTTCACCGGGCCGGAGGCGGTCGCTGTCCAGCGGCGGACAGCCGATCCCGTCGGTCCGACAGAGGTGCGCGTCGAGACGCTCACATCCGGGATCAGCGCCGGAACGGAGCTGTTGGTGTACCACGACGAAGTGCCCGCAGAGATGCCAGTCGACGCCACGCTCCCGGCGTTCGACGACGACCAGTTCGGCTACCCGGTGGCGTACGGCTACGCCGCGGTCGGGAGAGTGTCGGCCTGTGGCCGTCGTGTCGACGACGACTGGCTCGGCGAGCGCGTGTTCGGGTTCCACCCGCACGCGAGTCAGTTCACCGCAGAGCCGTCGACACTCGTCCGACTCCCGTCGTCGCTGTCGACCACGGCGGCGGTGATGCTCCCGACGGTGGAGACGGCGACGACGCTCGTGTTGGACACTGCACCCCGCATCGGGGAGCGAATCGTCGTGTTCGGGGCCGGCGCGGTCGGACTGCTCACTGTCGCGCTGTTGGCGGAGTTCCCGCTCGCGGAGTTGGTCGCCGTAGAGCCGCGACCGGACCGCCGGCAGCGTGCGGCAGCGTTGGGTGCGGACACGACACTCCACCCGGAGAACGTCGACCGACTCGGCGAGCGACGAGCCGCAGACGAGGAGCCGGGAATGGACGCCGCCGTCGAGATCTCCGGCAATCCGGGTGCGCTGAACGACGCCGTCGGCGCGGTCGGCTACGACGGTCGTGTCACCGTCGGCTCGTGGTACGGCGAGAAGCCGACGGAACTCGACCTCGGCGGGTCGTACCACCGCGACCGGATCGCACTGGAGTCGAGTCAGGTGAGCACGCTCGCGCCCGACCTGCGTGGTCGGTGGACGACCGACCGCCGGCTGTCCGTCGCGCTGGACCACGCCGAACGACTCCCGCTGGAGTCGCTCGTCACGCACCGTCTCCCGTTCGCCGACGCGCCGCGTGCGTACCGACTCCTCGCTGGAACTGACGACACAGAAACTGACGACACGGGAACTGACGACACGGATCAGTCACCGCTGCAGGTCGTGTTGGAGTACGAGACCGAGACAGATCTCGGCGAGTCGGCGTAGCCGAGACAGGCTCGTCGCGTCAGCGTATCCGAGACAGGCCACACTGTCCGGTCAGGCAGCAGCCTCGTCGCCGTCGTCGTCGGCCTCCGCAGCCGCACGCTCTGCTGCAGTCTTCCCCTCCGGGTCCGGGTACGTCACGTCTTCGAGAACGGCCTCCGTGTCGACCCCCTCGGCCTCGGCGACGGCCTCGACGAGTGCGCGTGTCTCTGCGAGTTCGCGTCGGAGCTCTGCCGTGTCCGTCTCCGTGTTGTCGAGTGCGGCCTGGAGACCCTGAATCTCCTGGCGCATCTGGTTCATCCGCTTGAACAGCTTCTCGGCGATGTCTGCCACCTTCTGGAGTGTCTTCGCCGTACTTCCGAGTCCCATACCTGTCCGTTTGGCGCGGTCACCGTGTGTCTTCCGATGGACTACAGTGGTCACAAGGCGAAAGCCCACCCCCTTCAGGGGCGTGGATGAAGCCGACAACTGGGCATCTCTCCACGTTCACAGCGATGGCTGGATATTC
>CAKZQY010000271.1 GCA_937142015.1 uncultured Halobacteria archaeon | reverse complement strand
CAGCCGTCGCCGTCGTCGCGCCGAGCCTGCTCACCGTCTCGCTGGCGGTGTTTCTCGCCGCGGCGGCGCTGCACGCCGTCAGCGACGCGTTCGGTGGGGGGCTCGCACTCCGACCGTGGGAGGCGACCTCCGACAGGGGGGTGTACGAACACCTGCGTGGCCGGTGGCACCCGCCGCGACGCTGGATTCGCTACGACGGCGCGCCAGAGGACGCGTTCCTCGCGGTCGCGCTCGGACTCCCGGCGTACGCGTCGCTGTCGGGCGCTGGTCGAACAGCTGTCCTCGTCCTGTTGGCCGTCTCCGTCGTCTACGCCGCGATCCGCCGCTCGCTCGTCGACGGCGGGCGAACTCTCCTCCGGCGACTCCCGCCGGGCGTGGTTCGGCTCATTCCAGAGACCCTGATCGAAGACCTGCGGTGACTCACAGCACTGTGCTGTCCCCCTCCGCAGTCGTCGGGACGGTGAAGTCCACGACCGTCCTGCTCCCGCTCCCAGTGACGAACGTCGCCGAGGCGTCGTCACCGGCCGGGAGCAGTCGGTCCTCCCCGAAGGTGGAGACGTTCACCACGACCGCAACCCTGTCGTCGCGGGAGTTGAGCAGCGGGGCAGAGTCGTCCCCGTCGCGCTCGACGACGTAGGCGAACTCCTCACCGTCGAGCGCGCCGACGTTGTCGAAGTCACTCGCGGCAGTCAGCTGGTAGGAGCCGTCCGGGCCGGTCCAGACGACGAGCAGATCCCGGAGTTGGATGCGCTGGCTCGCGCTGGCTGTCGTGACGATGAACCGAACTCTGTCGACGCCAGTCGTCCCGTTCACCGTCGTGACGTTGCCGACGGTTGCGACGACCGAGACCGCGCCCGTGACGCGGCCGCGAACCTCCTCACCCGTCTCGGCAGACTCCGACTGGAACACCTGCGAGACGTTGAGGAACACGCCCGCGGCGAGTGCGGCGATCAACAGGAGAGCGATCAGAACGATCAGCGTCCCGATGCCCGACTGTGCGCGCCGGCTGCGGCGCGGTGACCCCTCGCTGTTGCGACCCCCGAGTGTTCGCTCTCGCATTGGCTACGGTCCCCTTTCTCCGGTTCCAGACAAGAATGCTGCGGGCCGGGTGACGAGTGTCGCTGTGATCGACGACCCTACACACGCCCCGGCCGACGACCCGACACACGCCTCGGCCGACGACCCGACACACGCCCCGGCCGACGACTCGACACACGCCTCGGTCGACTACCAGATACGTCAGATCTCGTCGCCGCACCGCAGATCCCGTCGCCGCACCGCGATCCCTCCGAAGACAGCTTTTTGTAGCGGAGCGGAGAACGACGCGGTATGACAGGGTCAGGTCGGCTCTCGGTGGCACTCGTCTGCCTGTTCTGTTGTCTCCTCGTGCTCCCGGCAGGGGCTGCAGGGACGACGCCACGGTGTCAGGCGACGGGGGACAAGAAGGTGTGTCTCACCGAGGTGACCGTCTCCGACGACACGCTCGTCGTCGGCGAGCGGGGGCAGGTGCGAGTCACCGTCGAGAACCAAGGGTCGCAGGTCGTCACGCCGCGCGTGTCGATGAACACCGCCGGGCCGAACAACACGACTGGCGTGTACCCACTCGGTCGGCCGGAGCTCCAGCCCGGCGACTCGGAGACACTCACACAGCCGCTGAGCGCGGAGAATCCGGGCCAACACGGAGTGCAGGTGCTCGTCTTCTCTGCGACCGGAAACCACCGCTACGACATCTCCGAGATCAAGTTCGTGGACGTGGTCGAAGAGCCGCCGACGAGACTCGGCGGTCGGATCGACGCCTCGGAGATCTCACTCGTCGTGCTCGTCGTCTCGCTGCTCGGAGCGGGGGTGACTGGCTACCGGTACTTCGGGTTCGGCCGGTCGCCCGACGACGAGGAGACGTGACCGCCGAGAGAGTTAACCGACTGTCAGTCGAACGGCCGTCACCGAGGGTGGTGTCGGGCAGAGGTCACACACGGGGGAACACGACATGAGCACGCCGAACGGTGGTGGATCGTCCAGTGGGGGGAGGTCGTCCAGCGGCGGCAAGTCGTCCAGTGGGGGGAGGTCGTCCAGCGGCGGCAGGTCGTCTAGCAGCGGCTCTTCCGGCGGTCGTCGCGTGCCGAGCGTGTACCTCGGCGGCGTCGTCTCGGCCGTCGGACTGCTGGTGTTGGCGGTTCTGTTACTCCCGCAGACACAGCAGGTGTTGTACCACACGGTCGTCGCCTCGCCCAGCACGATCTGGTACGGCACGCTGGGGACGCTGGCGACGGTCGGTCTCTACCGCTACACCGGCAGCTCCCCGCGGCGACGGAACGTGCTGGTCGCGGTCGTCGGAGCGACGCTGTTGTTCGCGTTCGTGCTCGGACCGGCGGTCGGGAACGCCTACGCGAACGCCGACCTCGCGGAGCGGACGGAGTCGGAGACGACGGCGCTCCAGTCCGTGCCCGAGACCTCCGAGACACACCTCCGGACGGTGCCGAAGACGGTCGCCGAGCGCTCGGCGACGGCCGCGGTCGAAGACCCCGGCTACGGTCCTCGTGACGGCCGCCTCAGCTACCACAACGGGTCGTACGTCTGGTCGTTCCCGCTGGCACCAGACGAACTGCTGACGCGACTCGTCGAGACACAGCGCGGCGTCGTGTACGTCGCCGCCGACGGGTCGAGCGAGCGACCGACGGTGCGGAACACGCGGTTCCGCAACGGTGTCGGACAGTACTGGCTCGACGCCTACGAGTACCAGACGATGCTGGCCGCGCCGCTGCTCGACGACCGTCCCGCGACGCGGTTCGCCTTCGAGCACGACGGGACGCCGTACCTCGCCAAGTCGTACGTCCGCCACCGGTGGCAGTTCCGCCTGTTCCCGCTGCCACAGCCGTACGCCGTCCCGTCGTTCGCGGGGGTGCAGCTGATGGATCAGGAGGGGCGGACGGAGTTCGTCCCCGCCGAACGTGTGACACGCGACCGACGACTCACCGGTCAAGCCGTCTACCCCCCGTCGCTCGTTCGGCGACGGATCACCGCGCTCGCCTACCGGAACGGTGTGTTAGCGCGGTTCCTCGGCAGCGCGCCGGCCGTCGAGTTGGGTGACTTCCCGACAGACGGTCAGTGGCCCGTGGTGGCTCCGACGGGGAACGAGAGCCAGCCGGCGTTGACCTACTTCCTCGCTGTGAAGGCCGCCGGGACGGAAGGCGTCTCGCAGGTGTGGGCAGTCGACAGCCAGACTGGCGAGGCCGGGGTGGTCCAGTTCCGCGAGTCGCGGATCGGCGCAGACCGAGCGGCGACGTTCGTCAGCCAGTCCGACAGCCTCGCGTCGTTCGGCGGCACCTCGGTCTCCCCACCCGTCCCGGTGTCCGTCGACGGAGCGCTCCACTGGCAGATCACGACGACCGCGAGCGGCTCCGGAGGTGAGTCGACAACCGGATTCGTCGACGCCGTGACTGGGAAGACGACGCTCGCGGACTCCGCGACCGCGGCGAAGGAACTCGTCGAGAGCGGCGCGCTCGCCGGCGACAGAGGTGGTGGTGGTGGATCGGGCGGTGCCGGTGGCGGTGCAGGAGGTAGTGGAAGCGGTAGTAGTGATGCTGGCGGGACCGATGGCGCTGGCGGCACTGGTGCTGGCGACGGGGGCGGCAGTGCCGGCACTGACACGGCTGCGGTGAACGGGAGCCTGAACGGAACGGACGGTTCCCCCAACGGAACAGTCACTGTTCCGGCCGACGACGGCAGCGTGACCGTCTCTGTCGTCGTCGTCGACGCCAACGGCAGCGTCGTCGACCGACGGGTGGTCTCCGTGCCGGAGGGCGGGTCTGTCGGCGTTCGCGTGTCCAATCCAGAAAACGAGACGACCGGTGGGAAGTCGACAGAGAGCGACACGCCGTAATGAGACGCTTGGGATCTGGGCTGTGACACTGTCGGTGACAGACACTGTCGGTGACGGATACTGTCGGAGACAGACACTGTCGGTGACGCCGAGTGCGTCGTCGACCCGACCACGAGCCGAGTATACATACAAAATGCATTATCCAATCATAATATCGTGCTCGAAAAGATGTGCGACTATCGGCGGCGGCCACCAGCCCAGGGGTCGACTCACGTGCTGACACACTCCACCGATCCCACTGCCGCACCGTCACTCACCAGAGTCGCTCGACAGTTCCTCGCGGGGAGACAGCAGGAGGTGGTGTCCGTCGGGATCGTACAGTTCGACGGAGCCGTCCTCGCGTTCCAGCGGGTGGACGGCAGGGTCGTCACCGAACGCGCGTTCGGCGGCGGCCACCGGGTCAGACACCGCGACCCCGAGGTCGACGTGGACACCGCCGCGGGCGTCCGCCAGTCCGAGTTGTGGCTCCCACAGTTCGAGGTCGAACGGTCGCTCGGCATCCGCCGGCCCACGGAGACGGACCCGTTGCCGTCGTTCGCTCCGATCGATCGGCTCGAATCCCAGCGCGCGGTACGCCCGTTCCGCGTCGTGGCGTGAGGCGACTTCGAGCACCACCTCGAACACGCCAGTGAGCCCCTGTCCTCCGTCGCCGAATCCGCCGACCTCCGGGCAGTGACCGTCCGGGTCGAACGGGTAGACGGACTGTGCAGAGCCGAACGACACCACCTCTGCGTCGGGGAAGCGAGCGCGCCACCGCGGGAACTCTCGCTCGGGCGTCTCGAACGCGAAGTGGACGTGGAGCCCGCCTCGCGGCACTGACTCCGGCCGTCTGAGGACGAGACTCGTGCCGCCGACGTCGAACACCGTCTCTGTCGCGGTCCGCTCGACTGGAACGAGACCGAACTCGGAGGTGTAGAACGTCGTCGCCCGCGCGAGATCGGCTGTCTCCAACGCGAGGTGACGGAGCGCCGGCTCCTCGCCCTGTGTCTCCTCGTCGGAGACCGTGTTGTCGTCTGTCACGTCTCCTCGTTCGTGACCGGACGACGTGAATCCTGCTGCTGTCGCCGACTCCCCGGCGGACTCGTGGTCCGTTCGTCGGCTGTCGTCACCTCCTCGTGCCGGCACGCGACGGGTTGCGCTCGTTCGTCGTTGCAGTTCTGTCGAGACAGAGGGAAACGAACATAGGGACCCGCCAGCGAGTGAGTCTCGTGGGGTCGCCGGAGCCGGCACGGACCTGGCCGGCCCGTCCGCTCACAACGGCGGAGGCCAGAGCACTGTACGAGAGTGACGAAGCCGCCAGAGCCGTCTGGGTGCTCGACTACGAGGTGAGTGTCCGTGAGCGACTGGTTCCCGACGACACGCCGGCGGACGCTGTCGTCGACGTGGTGCTGGAAGCCGACGACTCGCTCCGTGTGTTCAGCTACTCCGGCTGCCGGTGGCTGGACTACGGCACGGTCGACACGGACGATCTCGACAGTGTCACGACGGAGCCGAATCTCGACAACTACCGTGTGCTCGCCGGCCACTCGCGCGCACTCCGACGTGACTACTGACTGCCGGTCACGCACCGTCACTTCAGTAGAACACGCCGACCGCCGCGCTTATCGGACCACCGCCACCACCACAGTGTATGACAGACTACACCACCGTCTCGATTCCGAGAGACCTCGCAGACCGCGTCGACGAGACTATCGAGGGGACGAGTTTCTCCTCGACGAGTGACCTCGTCCGGTTCCTCCTCCGGAGTATCGTCATCCAACACCAACAACAGGACGGCACGCTCACGGAGTCCGATTTCGAGGAGATCACGGACCAACTGCGCGATCTGGGCTACTTGGAGTGACTGTCGCCGTTCGCTCTCACCTCCCGCAGCCGCTCGGCCACGCGGTCCCAGTGGCTCCCCGTCCAGAAACACTGCTCGCAGGCGCGACACCGCCACACCCGCTCTCTGTCGTCGGGAACGTACGCCGGACGAGACTCTCCCTCGTCGAGTCGACGGAGCTGTCCGAGCATCGCGTCGAGCAGGAACCGCTCGGGCGGGTCTGTCACGGTCTCACCCGAGGAACGACTGCAGTCGGTCGTTGTCCCACGTGTTCACCACGTCGTCCGGCTCCGCCCACCCGCGTCGTGCCGTGTGGACACCGTACCGGACGTTGTCGAACTCCGCGGGGGAGTGTGCGTCCGTGTCGACGGCCACGGGTGCGCCAGCCTCGACCGCTGCCCGGACGGCCTCGCCGTGGAGATCCAGTCGTGCGGGGTTGGCGTTCACCTCCAGTGCGGTGTCTGCGTCGGCCGCGGCCGCGGCGAGCTGCTGGAAGTCCACTTCCAACCCCGGTCGCTCGTTGATCAGTCGGCCGGTCGGGTGGCCGAGGATGTCCACCTCGGGGTGTTCGACTGCGCGGATCAGCCGGTCTGTCGCCTCTCCCTGCTGGAGTGCGGCGTGTGGGGAGGCGACGACGAGGTCCAGCGCTGCGAGCAACTCCTCGTCGGTTGTCACCACGCCGTCGGCGTCGATGTTCGCCTCCACGCCGTGGTAGACGTCGACCTCGGCGTCCGGGGCCACCTCCGCCACCGCCTCCATCTGGTCGCGGATCTCGTCGTCCGTCAGCCCGATGTCGCCGAACACCCCCGGTCCGGCTGCGTGGTCCGTCACACAGTGGTAGTCGTATCCCGCTTCGGCGGCGGCGGTGACCATCTCCTCGATGCTCTCTGTTCCGTCCGACCAGTCTGTGTGCGTGTGGAGGTCGCCACGTACATCGGCGACGGTGACGAGTTCCGGGAGTTCGCCGTCGTCTGCGGCGTCGACCTCTCCGGTCCCCTCGCGGAGCTCCGGCGGGAACTGCGGGAGGTCGACCGCCGCGTACACGTCCGCCTCGGTCGCACCCGCGACACGCTGTCCGACGCGCTGTCCCGCGTCGGGATCTTCCACCTCGGAGACGTCGAACACGCCGTACTCGTTGAGTTTCAGTCCGCGGTCGATAGCCCGGTTCCGCACCACCACGTTGTGGTCCATCGACCCGGTGAAGTACTGGAGTGCGGCTCCGAACTCGTCGGGATCGACGGCGCGGATGTCCACCCGGACGCCCGCCGCGCGGACGCTCGCCTTCTGGTCGCCGGCTTCGATCACGTCGTCGACGGCGTCCCACGACTGGAAGCGGTCGACGACTGCCGGGCCGTCCGTGGTCGCAACGAGAACGTCCACGTCGCCGACCGTGTCGCGCCACCGCCTGATCGACCCCGCGGTCTCGGCACGCTCGACTGCCGGCGACTCGCGGAGGTGTGCCAACAGGCGCTCCGCGAGCGGCCGCGCGTCGCCCAGCCGTGTCCGCTCGTCGGCCTCGCGGGCGAACTGGACGTTCTCGCGGATGTTCTGTTCCGTCTTCGCGCCGAACCCCTTCACCGTCCGGATCTGTTCGTTCTCTGCCGCCTGCTGGAGGTCGTCCAAGTCTTCGACGCCCAACTCCTCGTACAGCGTGCCGACCGTCTTCGGGCCGACTCCCTCGACGCGTGTGAGCGCCTCGATGTCCGCCGGCAACTCCGCGCGGAGCTGTTCCAACTCCTCAATCTCTCCCGTCTCGACGTACGCCACGATCTTCGCGGCGATTGCGTCCCCGACACGGTCGATCTCCGCGACCGCCTCTGGTCCCTCGGCAGCCAACCCCTCCACTGCGCCGGGGTACTCCCTGACGTTCTCTGCCGCACGCCGGTAGGCGCTCGGCTTGTACTCGACGCCGGTCGCTTCGAGTCGGTCTGCGAACTCTTCGAGCAGTGCCGCGATTTCGTCGTTACGCATGTGTGGATGGTGTTGTCTGGTGGTCGGCGAACGCGACAGCGGGTGGTCGGCGAACGCGACAGCGGGTGGTTGGCGAACGCGCAGCGGGTGGTCGGCGAACGCGACAGCGGGCCACAGCTGTCGTGACTGCTATCACATCGGGCCACGGCTGCCGCGGCTGCCGTGACTGTCGCTGTCTTCGCGGCCGAGCGCCTTCCGGAGGAAGCGCACCCACCGCTGTTGGTCGGCAGCCTCCTGTCGCTGTGTCTCTGCTTCCAAGTCGACAGGGCGGAGCTGTTCGAGGGCATTCAACGCGCGGTCGATCCCGACGATCCCCTCGACTAACTCCTCGCCCTCGTCGAAGGAGACGCGGTTCTCCTCGATCTGCTCCAGTCGCTGCCGTCGCTCCCGCCGGAGGTTCCGCTTCGCGCGGTCGACACGATCCTGCTCGCCGGGCGGGATCGTCTCCCGACGCTTGATCTCGAAGACGAACTGCCGGAGGTCGATCTCCTCGCCTTGCACCTCGACGGACTCCGGCAACGACCGCCCGACTGTCGCGCCGTCGCGCTCGACCCGTTCGAGGAGCTGTTTTCGCTCGTACTCCCTCACGCTGTCTCGTTGGTGACGCGGCGTATTCGTTCCTTCGGAGCCGTGGAGGCGAATGTGTCCCGGCGTCTGGGAGCAAGTGGGTCTCGGTGTCTGGAGGAGAGTGGGTCTCGGTGTCTGGGAGCAAGTGGGTCTCGGTGTCTGGGAGCAAGTGGGTCTCGGTGCCAATGTGCTCACACGCGCCGGATTCACGACGTTTTAACCCGCTCGTCACCTCGCTCCGTTCAGTGACACGTCGTCTGTTCGGGACGCTGTGTGGCCTGGTGTTTCTCGTCAACTTCGGCCGCGTCGCGTTCGCGCCGTTGGTTCCGGAGTTCCAGCAGACGCTGGGGCTCTCGCCGGCGGCGGTCGGCTCCGTCACCACGCTCGTCTGGGTCGGGACGGCAGTGCCTCGCATCCCGGTCGGCTACCTCCTCACACGGGTCCGTCGGGAGCGGGTCGTCGTCGGGACGGGCGTGGCGCTCACGCTCGCGGCGGCGTTCACCGCGACGGCGGACTCGCTGCTCGCGCTCCAGGCCGGCTCGCTGGCGGTCGGTCTCGCGGGCGGCGGCTACTTCGTCACGGCGGTGCCGCTGATCGGCGCGCTGTACCCCGGGCAGACGGGGCGGATGGTCGGGATTCACGGCACGGCGAGTCAGGTCGCGGCGGTGGTCGCCCCGACTGCTGCGTTGTACGCGGTCGCGCAGCTCGGCGACTGGCGACTCCTGTTCTGGACGATGGCGGCGGCAGCGGCCGCGACGACGCTTGGACTGCTGGTCGTGTTCCGGAGTCGGGAGGAGCCGGTCGGAGCCGCGCCACAGCGCGACTTCGGGGTTGCTGTGCGTCGCTGGCGGATCGTCCTCGCCGGACTCGGCCTCGTGGTCGCCGCGGGCTTCGTCTGGCAGGGGACGTTCAACTTCTACGTCAGCTACCTGCTGTCGAAGGAGATCCCAGCCTCGACGGCGAACGGACTGCTCACGCTCACGTTCGCGTTCGGAATTCCGGCCTTCTGGGTGAGTGGTCGCCTCGCCGACCGACTCCCGAACGTCCCGCTCCTGCTCGGGATCAACACCGCCTTCGTCGTCGGTATCCTCGGGCTCACGCTGGTCGACTCCGTGCTCGGGGTCGCGGTGGTCTCTGCCCTGCTCGGGTTCGCGGTCCACATGCTGTTTCCCGCGGTCGACACGTACATGCTGTCGACGCTCCCCCCCACCGGACGCGCGAGCGCCTACGCCGTCTTCAGCGGCTCGGCGCTGCTGTTGGAGGCGTCCGGAAGCGGCGTCGTCGGCGCGCTCCGCGAGTACGGTGTGCCGTTCGCGGTCGCCTACCAGTGGCTCGGACTGGGTGTCGGTGTTCTCACGGCTGCTGTCGCGCTGCTGTACCTCGCTGGCCGGGTGCCGACGCCCGGCGGCTGGCCCGAGTCCGAGGCTGTCGTCGGTGACGACTGAGGCTGTCGCTCTCAGCCGGACATCGCGGGCACGTTCGAATCCAGAAGGTACTTGTCGAACCCAGCGGAGCAGCCGAACATGGGCAACCCCGCTGGCCTCCTCCTCGTCGCCTTCGGCCTCCTCGGTGCCGTCTGGCCGTACAAGGTGACTCGATTCGGTGAACAGATGGACGCGATCGGTAGCAAACGCTCGCTGTCCGACGTCGAGCCTGCCGACTGGAACGTGATGCTCACGCGCATCGTCGGCGGCGTCTGTATCCTGTTCGGACTGGGTGTGACGTTCGGGGGGTGAAGCTGTCGCAGTCTCGCGGCGGTGAGAGCCGCGAGTGAGGTGCAGACGGACGACGACGACGAGTCGACGCGACGCACCGACGGCGTCGGTCGAGTGTGACTGTCGTGTCAGTCGAGTGCGACTAGCAGGTCGTCGAGTTCCTCGACCGCCGCTCGCGCGTCGGGAAGCGTCTCTGGCTCGTCGTGACCCGCAGCGATCTCGGCTGCGAGATCCGACACTGTCGCTGCGACCTGCGTGCTCTGGTCTTCGACGATCTGTGCGTACTCCTCCGGAGAACTGTCTCCCGGACCTCGTTCGTGAACGGTACCGCTTTCTGTGTTCGAGTTCGAAGTCGACATTGCTGTGTGAGTACGCACAGCACGCGGCGACAGGGTGCTCTGGACACCCTGTCACTGCCGGTGACAGCACCGACGAGTGACGTGTGCCGAGTGCTGTGCGTGTTGACGATTGTGACTCA